>CAYQDF010000055.1:0-16913 GCA_964416175.1 uncultured Anaerolineaceae bacterium | reverse complement strand
AAGTGATTACTGCGAGGGATTCGATTGGGACGTTCAGGTGAGCCAACGCATTCCGGCCGCCCTCGAAGGTCTTTTCAATCACAGCACCAACTCCGACGATCACCGCGCCGGCGACCTGCGCCAGGCGGACAAGCCCCAGGATGGTGGCTCCCGTGGCAAGGAAGTCGTCGATGATCAGCAGGCGCTCTCCGCCAGCCAGGTATTCCGGCGAGATGATCAGCTCCACCGTTCTGCCCTTTGTGTGGGAGGGAGTGAGGGTCAGGAAAACCTGATCGGGCATGGTGATGGGTTTCGATTTGCGCGCATAGACGACCGGCAGGCCCATGTGCCGGGCCGTCGTCAGCGCCGGGGCGATCCCGGAGATCTCCGCAGTGAGGACTTTGGTCGCCCCGACATCCTTGAAACGGCGGGCGAACTCTTGTCCGCACATGTCCATCAACATTGGGTCGACCTGATGATTGATGAATCCGTCGACTTTCAGGATGCCGCCCCCAAGGTTTTTACCTTCCCTTAAAATCCGCTCCTTTAGCGCCCGCATGTTCCGCTCCATCCTCCATTCCCCGGTGATCTGAACTCCCGAGAAAAAATGTTTGCGGCGATTTTAACATAGACTGGTATGTTAAAATTTTCCCGATGTTGATACTGGCGTCCACCTCACCCAGGCGGCGGATGCTGCTGTCGCTCCTGGGCCTGGAATACAAATCCCTCCCTGCCGCAGTTGATGAGGCAGTATTGGCCGGGGAGTCTCCGGTGGGCTATGTCGTCCGTCTGGCAACCGCAAAGTCGCTTGCCGTCTCCCGCCTGGTCTCTCCGCAGGACGTGGTGATCGGAGCAGATACGGCTGTCGTCGATGGCACCGACGTCCTCGGAAAGCCCGTCGATGCGGCCCAGGCAGAAGCGATGCTGGAAAGACTCCGCGGCCGCGCGCACCTGGTGTACACCGGATTATCCGTTCTTTCCGGCGATGGAAAGAAGATGCTGAGCGATTGGTGCGTCACACAGGTGATCATGCGGGATTACAGCCCGAGTGAGATACAAGCCTATATCATGAGCGGAGATCCTCTGGATAAAGCTGGGGCATACGCCATACAGCACGCCAGTTTTGATCCGGTTGAACGGATCACTGGCTGCTACGCCAACGTGGTCGGTCTTCCTCTGTGCCATCTGGCAGATCTGTTTCGAGAAATAGGTCTGGCACCGGCGAATGACGTAACAGCTAATTGCCGCACCGGGACCGGTTATGCCTGCCAGCTGGCGGAAACCATCCTTAAGAACGCATGATATTGGCTCCTGGTCAGATGAAGTAAGGTAGAATCAAACCGGCTCTCGGGCGTTGTGCGGTAACGCCTGCAACGTACTCGGGTAAATATGAAAATACTTCACTGGTTCGTCCTTGCTTGTTCGACTTTTATCCTCGCTGCCTGCGGAGGACCGTCCAATCCGGCGACACCAACCCTGGCCGCCACGCACACCCTCCCAAGCCCTGGCATCAACACCACTCAGGCTCCCGACGTAGAGGAGACCGTCGAAGCGTACCTGGAAGCCTGGGAAAATGAAGACTACGCCAGGATGTACGCAATGCTCACTCCGCTGAGCCAGGATGCCACCTCCCAGGAGGAATTCGAGGCGATCTACCGGAACGTCGCTGCCGAATCTGCCATGCGCAGCGTGGAAACTCAGACGTTGTCCTCCCTGACCCAGACCCGCTCTGCCCAGGCCTCCTACCGGGTGATCCTGCATAGCGCACTGGTGGGCGACATCCAGCGCGATACAACGATGAATTTGAATCTTGAAGACGGAGCGTGGCGGATTGTTTGGGATCCGGCGCTCATCCTGCCTGAATTGAGCGGCGGGAACACTCTGAGGATGGACTACCTGATTCCCTCCCGCGCCAATATTTACGATAGAGAGGGGTTGGCCCTGGTCGCGCAGGCCGACGCGACAGCCCTGGGGATCTTCCCCGATCAGATCGACGAAGATCAGGAAGACCAGCTGCTCACAGAATTGTGGCGCCTGACAGGGATCTTCCCCGAAACGATCAAGGCCAGGTACGAGGATTTCCCCACCGGAGCTGGTTGGTACCTCCCGCTGATGGCGGTCGCCGCTGACGCTGTCCAGCAGCGCGCCGGGATCCTCTCTGGATTATCCGGTTTGGTGATGCAGCCTTTTCGGTCGCGGTATTACTTTGATGGAGGCATCGCGCCTCACGTTGTTGGTTACGTGGCTTCGATCCCGGCAGAAGAAGTTGAAGCGTACAAACGGTTGGGGTACCGACAGGACGAAAGGGTCGGTATGGCAGGTCTGGAAAGATGGGGGGAACAATACCTGGCCGGGAAGCGCGGCGGCGCGCTCTACGTGGTAGATGCCAACGGCCTGGTTGTCACCAAGCTCGCCGAGAGCTCTCCCGCGCCCGCCCAGGCGATTTATACCACGCTGGAAAAGGAACTGCAGCTCGGCGTCCAGAAAGCTCTCGAAGGTTTCCGCGGCGCAGCAGTGATCATGGAATTGAACACCGGTCGGGTGCTTGCCATGGCTTCCTCCCCCGGTTTCGACCCAAACCTGTTCGAGCCGGGAAACTTCAACAGCAGCTACGCCCTCACTGACCTCTTTAACCAGGACACCACCCCGTTGCTCAACCGGGCGACGCAAGGTCAGTACCCCCTCGGCTCGGTGTTCAAGATCATCACCATGGCCGCCGCCCTGGAGAGTGGACTGTACACCGCTGAGACGGTTTACGACTGCCAGCACGCCTTCACCGAGCTGACCGGAGTCACCATTTACGACTGGACATTCGAGAAGGAACTGCCGCCAAGCGGCCCGCTGACTCTTCCGGAGGGGCTGATGCGTTCCTGCAATCCTTACTTCGCCCACATCGGTAGCGACCTCTACCTACAGGACCTGACAACCGCGGTCTCAGAGATGGCGCGGGCGTTCGGCCTTGGCGAGGCGACCGGGATCGAACAGGTGGTCGAGGCTGAAGGACAAATGCCGGACCCCGAAAGCCCGCTGGATGCTGCCAACCTGGCCCTCGGCCAGGGTGCCATGCAGGTCACGCCTTTGCAGGTGGTGGATTTCATCGCCGCCGTTGGGAACGGCGGCACGCTTTACCGCCCCCAGGTGGTCGAACGCATCGCGCCGCCCGATGGTGATCCCGTCTACACCTTCTCGCCGGAAGTGCGCGGCACACTGCCGGTCAGCTCCGCGAATCTGAAGGTCATCCAGGACGCCATGGTGAGTGTGGTCGAGAACAGCCGCGGCACCGCGCGCCACGTGTTCGCCAATTTTCCCATCGATCTGGCAGGCAAGACCGGCACCGCTCAGGACACGCCGCGCGACCCGCATGCCTGGTTTACTGGCTACACCTTCGAAGGCCGGGAAGACCGGCCAGACATCGCCGCCGTGGTGATCCTGGAGAACGCTGGGGAAGGTTCAGAAATGGCCGCGCCGGTGTTCAAAGGCCTCTTGCAGTTGTACTTCTTCGGACGGCGCGATCCCTTCCCCTGGGAAATCCAGCCTGGATTGTGGAAAACCCCAACCCCAGAACTGACGGAAACCCCAGAGCCATAACGTAAAGTCATGGTTTAACGAATTCTGGCAAGTCGGCGGCAGTCCGAGATCACCCCGGACCTCAAGGAATACTTCGGATCGAATTCAGCCTATCCATTGCATGACCGTTGTCCAGTTGGAACGCGAGCTTTTATCCGGTCTGATCATCAGCTCACAATCAGGATTCTTTAAGGTGCAGACCGAAGCCGGTGTCCTGGTTTGCAAACTGAGGGGGCGGCTAAAGCGCGGAAATAAAACGGGGGATCTGGCCGCCATCGGAGACAGGGTCAAAGTGCGTCCCTTAAACGAAGGGGAGGGCATAATCGAACAGGTCGAACCTCGCCTCCAGAAGATATCCCGCCTGGCTCCCACTCCCCGCGGCGTGTACGAACAGGTTATCATTGCCAATCCCGATCAAATCCTGTTTGTATTTGCCTGCGCCGACCCGGAACCACGCTTCCGGATGTTAGACCGCTTCCTCGTCAGTGCGGAAAAGCAAAAGGTTCCTGCGATCATCGTGGCGAATAAGATCGACCTGGTTGGGATCCGACGCGCCAGGGAAATGTTTTCCCGCTATCGCGCGATCGATTATCCGGTGATTTTCACTTCGGCAAAAGAGAAAATCGGGATCATCAGGCTCAAGAGTTGTTTGCGAGGCAAGATATCCGCCCTGACCGGTCCGTCCGGCACAGGCAAATCCAGTCTGCTCAACGCGATCCAGCCAGGATTGGGACTGGAGATCAAAAGGACCAGCACGGCGACCGGCAAGGGGCGGCACGCCACAGTCTCCTCCGCAATGTTCCCGCTCGAAGGAGGGGGCTACGTTGCGGACACTCCCGGCATGAAAGCGATGGCCTTGTGGGACATCGAACCGGAAGAACTCGACGGATATTTCCGGGAGATCAGGCCCCTGGTCGCTATGTGCCAGTTCAGCGACTGCACCCACCTTCACGAACCGGGTTGCGCGGTGCTCGCTGCTGTCGAAAAAAAGCGAATAGATTCGGAACGTTACGAATCCTACCGCCGATTGCGCCTGGGAGAAAATTAGGGTCTACAAATCCAATTAACAGGATTGACGGATAGCATTTTGTGTATAAAATAATGGCTGAATGAACTTTTCCTGCCTCTATGAGTATTTAAATTAGAAGCGCCTGGTCATGACTGGTTCACTGGTTGATTTAAGCGATCGTGATTTGATTCTCGAAATTCAACAAGGCAGTCTCGATGCGCTGGGCGTGGTGTATGACCGGCACCGCCATTTGGTTTATCGGACCGCCTTGGCTATTTGTAATGATCCTGATGCCGCTGGAGATCTGCTTCAGGATGTCTTTCTACGCCTGCACCGCTTCGCAGGGCGGGTTGACGCGGATCGTCCGCTGGAACCATGGTTATACCGCGTCACAACCAACCTGGCGTACACCTGGGTCAAACGGCACTACAAATGGTCCCACTCCCTCGAAGAGATCACCGACTGGCTTGGGGCGAGCATGCGGCAGACTCCCCACCAGCTGATGGAAAAGGATGACGACACGCGCCGGGTGCAGCAGGCTCTCGGGAAGCTGCCCCTCGCCCAACGGATCGTCGTTGCCTTGTATTACGTCGACGACCTCTCCCTGAATGAAATCGCAGAAATCCTTGAAATACCGGTGGGTACTGTCAAGTCGCGCCTGCATTATGGAAGGCTGGCCCTCAAGAAGAATCTTGGATTGTCCATTTCTCGATCTGCAGAATTGCTGGATGTGACCTGAAACGATGTGAGTTTGAGGATTGAATGGACGACGAGCTGGATCATTACCTCGGTTGCCGACTAAAGAATTACGTTGCTGAACATCCTCTCCCAGCAGGTGGTCGTGAACGGCTGCTGAATGCAGCCTTGGCAGGCGAGGAGGTTCAAAACCCACCGGCTGGCGGGTTCTCCATTATGGACCTGCTCCTCGCCAGCCAGCTCTATTTACCTGTTCAACGGGAGGGATTCCAGGCGTTCTTGACTCAATCCGTTGTCTGGCAGTTCAGGCTCGCAGCTGCCCCTTATGTCGCGACCTAGTTTTAAGGCAAGCCGGGCCACCAATGCCATCCGGGATATGGTGCGCAGTCGAGCGGTTCGCAAGGTACAAATTATGGTAAGATAATCGGGCTGCCGAGTCGATTCGTGACTCTGACTTGTACGTTTACCTAGCAGCAGATCGATGATTACATAAGGAGGTGCTCGCCCGAAAACACGAACAGTTCGCATAACCCCCTATGAACCACGTATCAAATTCACAACCAATCAATTTCATCTTTAGGAGGAGAAAATGAAAATCCGACAAAAGGCGCTCGTTGTCACCAGCCTGCTGATCCTGGCGAGCATGGTATTGGCAGCCTGCGCCCCTGAAACGGTCACCGTCGTAACGACCGTCGAGGTGCCCGGCGAGGAAGTCGTCGAAACCGTCGAAGTAATTCAAACGGTCGAAGTGACCCAGATCGTCGAGGTAACGCCGACCCCAATCCCGACCACGCGCACCGGCGCCTGGCTGGACGAGGTCGTCTTCTCGGTGATCGCTGGTGGGTCTGAGGTGACCCAGCTCCAGGCCGGCGCCATCGACATCTACGCCTCCCAGCTCTCATCGGCGGACCTGCCGGCGATCCAGGAGGCCGGACTGAAGTACTCGACGTCCAATGGCCTCTACTACGAGCTGACCTATAACCCCGTTGGCCCAGTGTTCGAGGAATCGACCGGCGCGCTGAATCCCTTCGCATCCGCAAGAGTGCGCGAGGCGATGAACTGGCTGGTGGACCGCGACTTCATCAACCAGGAAGTCTACGCCGGCGGCGCCCTCCCCAAGTTCTTCTCGATCACCACCCAGTTCCCCGACTATGCGGACCAGGCTGCAGTCGTCCGCCGTTTGGAGAACAAGTACGCCTACAATAAAGAAATGGCGACCCAGGTGATCACGGAAGAGATGGAAGCCATGGGCGCCGAGATGGTCGACGGCAAGTGGACGTTCAACGGCGAACCCGTCACCCTGATCTTCCTCATCCGAACCGACAGCGACGGCACGCGCGTCCCGATCGGTGATTATGTCGCCAATGAGCTCGAAAGCATCGGCTTCACCGTGGACCGCCAGTACAAGACATCTTCGGAAGCCTCCCCGCTGTGGGTGGCAGGCAATCCGGCTGACGGCCTGTGGCACCTGTACACCGGCGCCTGGAGCGCGACCGTGATCGACCGCGACCAGGGCGACAACTTCCAGTTCTTCTGCTCGCCCGCCAGCGCCTACTCCTTCTCGCCGCTGTGGCAGGCCTACGCACCCAGCGAGGAATTCCTGACTTTGGCGGATGACCTGGCGTTCAACCGCTTCAGCAACCTGGATGAGCGCAAGGAAGCCTTCGCCCGCGCCCTGGAGATGGAGCTGACGGAGTGCTACCGGACCTGGCTGATCGACGGCAAGGGCTTCGCCCCCTTCAACCAGAACGTCGAGGTGGCCTACGACCTGGCTGCTGGTGTTGACGGCTCCCAGATCTGGCCTTACACCCTGCGCTTCGTCGACCGCGAAGGCGGCCGCATGAACTGGGGCCAGCCGGATCTGTTCGTCGATCCGTGGAACCCGGTGGCCGGCAGCAACTGGGCCTTCGACGCCTCCATGCAGCGCGGCACGATGACCGTCGCCAGCGTGATGGCTGACCCCTACACCGGCCTGTATCACCCGCTGCGGCTGGAGAGCGCCACGGTGACCGTTGAGGAAGGCACCCCGATGGGCAAGACCCTCGACTGGGTCAACGTCGAGACCGTTCCTTCCATCGAAGTCCCCGGCGATGCCTGGGTCGATTGGGACCCGGTCAACCAGGTCTTCATCACCCTCGACGAGCTGGGCGAGACCCGGACCGCCAAGACCAAGACCGTGTTGACCTACCCGGCTGACCTGTACGAAAAGGTCAAGTGGCACGACGGCAGCAACTTCAGCCCGGCAGACTTCATCATGCGCCTGATCATGATCTTCGACCAGGGCAAGGCAGACAGCCCGATCTACGATGAATCCCAGGCCCCCAACCTGGAGTCCTTCATGTCGGTCTTCAAGGGCATGCGCGTCGTCTCCACGGACCCGTACGTCTTCGAGTTTTACACCGACCAGTTCCAGCTGGACGCCGAGGTGCACGTGGCGACCGCCGACTACTGGCCCAACTACGTCTACGGCGAGGCTCCCTGGCACGTGATCGCGATCGGGAACCTGGCCGAGGAGAATGGCGAGCTGGCTTACTCGGCTGACAAGGCCGACGCTGCAGGCGTGGAATGGACGAACCTGATCGGCGGCCCGAGCCTGGAGATCCTGAACACCTACCTCACCCAGGCAACGGAGGAGTCGTACATCCCCTATGCTCCGACGATGAGCCAGTACGTCACTCCAGAGGAAGCCGCTGCTCGCTATGCCAACCTGGCTGCCTGGTACGCGGACCGCGGCCACTTCTGGGTCGGCACCGGCGTGTACACCCTGGGCAAGGTCTTCCTGACTGAAAAGACAGGCTCGCTGTTGCGCAACCCGGACTACCCGGACCTCGCCAATCGTTGGTCAACCTTTGGTGAGCCAAAGGTCGCGACGGTCGAGCTGGATGGCCCCGGCCAGGTCACCATCGGGCAGGAAGCCGTCTTTGACGTCTTCGTCACTTTCAAAGATCAGCCCTACCCGGCAGATCAGATCAAGGAAGTGAAGGTGCTCCTGTACGACGCCACTGGCGAAGTGGTGTACGAGTCCGTCGCTGACGTCTCAGCGGACGGGCAGTACTCCGCCACCATCCCCGCGGACGTCACGTCGAACCTCGAAGCGGGCGCCAACAGGATCGAGGTCGCTGTGGTCCCGCTTGTCGTGGCTGTACCCACCTTCGCATCGTTGGAATTCGTGACAGCGCCATAGCGCTGACGCGGACCCAGTAATGGATAGGGGCAAGGTAAAGTTCCTTGCCCCTATCTCCAACTAACTCGCTGAGCACATTGCCCTTTCACTTTATTCTTCGGAAACGAGCCACCACCAAGACCCGAAGCCACCAAGCAGTCATTCGCTTACTTGGTGTCTTCGCGACTTTGCGGTACCTAAATCCTTTCGTTGATCCTTTACTTCTCTGACTTGGACACTATCTGACCGTCAGAGGTTTGAGAGGTAGCAAGATGGCAACTGTTGACCAAGTAATGCAACCGGCGGTTGAACCGATACAAAAACCGGTAGTCAGCACATTCAACCGGGTTGCGAAGTTCGCCGTGATCAGGTTGATCACGCTCTTCATCACGATTGTGATCGGGATCTACCTGACGATCATGATCGCCAATATGGGGGGCTTCGTGGACCAGATCATGCGCAGCGAAATCCAGGAGCGGGTCACCCTGCAGGTCGCGATGAATCCCGCCAACCGCGGGCTGGACCCGACCACACGCAACCAGCTGGTCCTCGAACGGATCCGCCTGGAAGAAGAACGGCTCGGCCTGGATCGGCCTCTTGCGCTGCGCAGCATGACCTACCTGTCGAATGCCCTGACCCTGAACCTGGGAAGGGCACTGCGCATGACCAGCGACAGCGGGTCCCGCCAGGTCCGGCTGATCATCCTGGAACGGCTGCCGCCGACCCTGCTCCTGATGGGCAGTTCGAACCTGATCCTGTTCTTCGGGAGCGTCTCCCTGGCGCTGGCACTTTCGAGGAAGTACGGAAGCTTTTGGGATAAAGTGACCATCGCCCTTTCTCCTACATCTGCCGCGCCGCCCTGGTTCTATGGGATTTTCTTGATCCTGATCTTTGCCGCGATCCTGGGAGTCCTGCCTTTTGGAGGGATGGTCGACGCCCCACCACCAGAGACGACGCTGGGCTATGCCCTCAGTGTGCTCAAGCACCTCACGCTGCCTGCCTCCGCCCTGATCATCAGCTCCCTGTTCCTGAGCATCTACAACTGGCGGACTTTCTTCCTGATCTACTCCAGCGAGGACTACGTCGAGATGGCCAAGGCGAAGGGCCTTCCCTCTCGGGACGTCGAGCGACGCTACATCCTGCGCCCGACTCTGCCGACCATCATCACGAACTTTGCGCTGATCCTGATCGGCCTGATCACTGGGGCCATCATCACGGAGACCGTCTTCCTGTGGCCGGGCCTGGGCAGGACAGTATTTCGCGCCATCGGCCAATACGACATACCCGTCATCGTCGGATCTACGATTATCTACGCCTACCTCCTGGCGATCACCGTTTTCATCCTGGATTTTGTCTACGCCCTGGTTGACCCCAGGGTCAAGGTCGGAGGCCAGAGCGGATCATGAATACCCTGAAGCGCTCTCTCGCTGAAATCCGCCGGTACCCTTCCGCAGTCGCGGGGTTATCGGTGGTCATCGCCTTGATCTTGATCTCGATCTACGTGGTCATTGCCATCCCCTACAATGAAGCGATCCGGCTCTGGCGCGGCGGGGAAGATGTGTGGTACCAGAACCCGAAATACGTCCCGCCAGCCTGGTATAACCTCTTCACCAGACGGAAGCTGGTCGAATCTTTCCAGCTGGACACCAGCGACGATGCCGTGACCAAGGTCGTCGAAGAACCTCAGCAGGGGACTCAGCGGATCAACCTCACCTACACCTTCGACTATAATTTCGATGAGTTCCCTCAGGAAATGCTCCTTTATTTCAAGAGTGCGTACGATCAGAAGCAGCCTTTCGTGTCGATCCTCTGGCAGACGCCGGATGGTCGGGAAATCCGCATCGCCGACTTCGCCATCAGCAAGAGCCAGACCTACCGTTTCGCACAGGACGAAAAGCTCCAGCGCCGGTTGGGGGGCGCGAATCCCCGGATCGGTCTTTTCGCCGATCCAAACCTCCAGACGCCAACCCCTGTGAAAGGAACTTACCGCCTGCTGATCAACAGTGTGGCTTTCGAGGAAAACAATGACATCAACGCTGAATTCGTCGTTCACGGACAGGTGTATGGGCTGGCAGGCACCGACCACCTCCGGCGAGACTTGATGCTCCCGCTGCTGTGGGGTGTACCGGTGGCTTTGGCTTTCGGCCTGCTGGCGGCTCTGTTCACCTCCGTCCTGACCATGATCATCGCCGCTGTCGGGACCTGGTATGGCGGCTGGGTGGACAATCTGATCCAGCGCGCCACAGAGGTGAACCTGGTCCTCCCCTTCCTCCCGATCCTGATCATGGTAGGCACTTTCTACAACCGCAGGATCTGGACCATCCTCGGCGTCACGATCTTGCTGAGCATCCTGACCGGCGCCATCAAGAGCTACCGCGCCATATTCATGCAGGTCAAAGAATCAACCTACATCGAAGCGGCACGCGCCTACGGCGCGAACAACCTCCGGATCATCTTCATTTACTTGATCCCGCGTATGATCCCGCTGCTGATCCCGGCGCTGGTCTCCGCGGTTCCCGCGTTCGTCTTCCTGGAAGCGTCGCTGGCAGTCCTGGGTCTCGGCGATCCGGTCCTGCCGACCTGGGGGAAGATCATCAACGATGCCTATGTGAATGATGCTTTATACAAAGGACAGTATTATTGGATTGTAGAACCAGCGGTGTTCTTGATGATTACTGGCCTGGGGTTTGCAATGCTGGGCTTCGCCCTGGACCGGATATTTAATCCACGATTGAGAGACCTGTAATCTATGCCCGAAAACAACAAATTGCTGCTCGTCGACGATCTGAAGCTGCACTTTCGCACCACGAAAGGGGTCGTCCAGGCAGTCGACGGCGTTTCATTCGACCTGGGTTATAAAGAGGCGGTTGTCGTTTTGGGCGAGTCTGGATGCGGAAAGACTTCGCTTGCAAAAGCCATCCTCCGCCTGCTGCCCCGCAACGTGGCGCTTTATTCCGGCAAGATTTATCTGAATGGACTGGAGCTGATGGCCCTGGAGGAGGAGGATTTTCGCCAACAGATCCGCTGGATCCGTATGTCGCTCGTTCCCCAGGCAGCGATGAACTCCCTCAACCCCGTCCTCCGGGTGGGAGAGCAGGTGGCGGAACCCCTCATCGAACACCTTGGCACCCCAAAAGACGAAGCTTTCAAGTCGGCCCGCACGATGTTCGATCACGTGGGCGTACCACAGGATTTCATCAACCGGTATGCCTTCGAGCTGAGCGGCGGCATGCGCCAGCGCGTCGCCCTCGCCATGGCGCTGGTCGCTCTCCCGACGTTGATCATCCTCGACGAGCCTACCTCTGCATTGGACGTGCTCACCCAGGCAAACATCTTCAACGTGCTTAAGCGCATCAAGAACGAATTCGAGGTCAGTTTTATTCTCATCACGCATGATATCGCCACCTCCAGCGAGCTGGCTGACCATGTGGCGGTGATGTACGCCGGTCAGATTGTGGAGATCAGCGACGCGAAACGGTTTTTTACTTTGCCCCTTCACCCCTACTCGCAGAAATTGATGGCCAGCGTCCCTCGCCTGCACGGCGACAAAGAACCCGAGTTCATAACCGGTCAGCCGCCCAGCCTCCTCAGCCCTCCAAAGGGCTGCCGGTTCGCAGACCGCTGCCCGGAACGGTTCGAACGCTGTGTGGAAGATCCACCCATCTTCGAGAAGAACGGTATCCGCGTCAAATGCTGGCTGTATGCTTGAGAATCAAGGTGCAAAAATGACCCTAGACCAGGCGAACAAACTCAACGAAAAAACATTGGAGAAACCTATGGTTGAAGAAACCATGGCGGGGAAAAACGGCGCGCTGCTATCCATCGAGGATCTGCACGTCTGGTTCGAGCTCAGGCGGTTTGGCTTTGGACACGCCGGGTATGTCCGGGCGGTGGACGGCGTGGACTTCAAGCTCAGACAGGGTGAAGCAATCGCTATCGTCGGTGAAAGCGGGTGTGGCAAATCCAGCCTGATGAAGACCATCCTGGGACTGCACACCCCCACGAAAGGCAAGATCGTCTTTGCGGGGAAAAGCCTGAGCGAGCTCAGATCGAAAGAATTGCTGTGGTACCGTTCTCAGGTTGGATACGTCCAGCAGGACCCCTACGGGGCACTACCGCCTTTCATGACCGTGCAGCGCATCCTGGAAGAACCGATGGTCATCAACGGGCTATCAGATAAAACCAAGCGACTGCAACGTATTCATAAGGTCATGGAAGAAGTTAAAATGACCCCGGTCGAGGATTTCTTGAGCAAATTCCCGCACATGCTGAGCGGCGGGCAGCAACAGCGCGTGGTGATCGCCCGGGCAATGATCATGGAACCGAAAGTCATCGTTGCGGATGAGCCAGTATCCATGCTGGACGCTTCCGTGCGTGTGGAGATTCTGAAGCTGTTGCGCGGGTTGCAGAATTCCCACAACCTGGCGGTGATTTATATCACCCATGACTTGTCCACTGTGCGGTATTTTTCCGAGCGGATCTTCGTCATGTACGCTGGCAAGATCGTCGAGCAAGGAAGCGTTGACGAACTCCTGGCAAACCCTCTTCACCCGTACACGCAGGCGCTGCTTGCAGCCAGTCCGGAGCCGGACGCTGCCAATGCCCTCACCTTCAAAGAAGTTCCCGCGGGCGAGCCGCCCAGTTTGGTCAAACCCCCACCGGGATGCCGCTACCACCCGCGCTGCCCATTTATCATCCAGGGGTTGTGTGAAATCGAAGATCCCCCCAATTTCGAACCACAGCCCAAACACTTTACCGCGTGCTGGCTGCACAAATGAGTGACTGGCATCCGAGATATATCATCCTGCTGGGGTTCTTCCTGGTGCTGACGGGTTTCGTCTTGCCTTTCGTTATGGTCTTGCGCATCGTCCAGCCGAGTTTTTTATTGAGCTTCCTCTCCTGGGGCTCCTCTGTGGCGGGTCTTTTCCTTGGGATCATCGGCGCTTCGATGCTCATTAAACGTCGATAAGCAAATTCAGGCTGATTCAGGATCAGTAATCAGGTTTAACTCTCCGGACCTGTCGAGGGGGAAGAGATCCCCTCCTTGGTGTTTTCTATATCTTCAAAATCCAGCTCGCGTGAGGGATGGGATACTCCCTGCTCTCGAAGGAGAGGGATTACATTCAGTTGTTCGCGGGAAATCAAAACACGTCCCTTCAAGAACGGATATCTGCCAATCCCCAGGGAACAATCAGTAATTCGAATCGATGGTATGATACAATACAGCCCGCTCAATCCGTCCTGCCGTTTGCTTGCGGTGCGTTGTGCTTTGGGGCGTGGTGCAACGGTAGCACAGCGGACTTTGGATCCGTTTATCCTGGTTCGAATCCGGGCGCCCCAGCCTGATCCGCGCGATTATTGAGTTTTGAAGTGTCAGACCCAGTAACAACCAGATTTTTGAGAATTCAAACCGGCGAGCAGCATTCCACCTCTCCTGCGTGTGGTCCCGCTGTTATCACAGGTGCGAGGGAACAAAGTGGACGACCCTGAGGATAAGCGCATCGCGGCGGTTGTCCTGGCAGCGGGCAAAGGAACGCGCATGCGCTCGAACCTGCCGAAAGTGCTCCACCCCCTGCTCGGTCGCCCCCTGGTCCTGTACGCCCTCGAAGCAGCGAAGGAAGCCTGTCAGGTAAAACCTGTCCTGGTTCTGGGCAGCGGTGCCGAGCGAATCCGCCAGATCGTCGGCGACGCAGCTGAGATCGTCCTGCAGGAACCACAGTTGGGCACCGGGCACGCCGTATCCCAGGCATCGCATGTACTCAAAGGGCGGGTTGATCACGTCCTGGTCACGCCAGCCGATATGCCGCTGCTGCGCGGGGAGACACTGAGGAAGGTGGTTCAAGCCCACCTGGGTGGGGATTCTGCTACCGTGATCACTTTGCTGACTATCCACTCGAACCGGACGCGCGGCTTTGGTCGCATCCGGCGCGATGCAAACGGGCGAATCCAGGCAATTGTGGAAGAAGCGGGAGCTTCGCCAGCCGACCTTGCCCTGGATGAACTGAACGCCAGCGTCTACTGCTTCACTGCTGCCTGGCTGTGGGAAGCGCTGCCACGAATCGGGATCTCCTCTGCTGGCGAATACTATCTGACCGATCTCGTGGAACTCGCCGTAAGGGATGGCTACACCGTGCAGACGCTGCAGATCGAAGACGAGCGCGAGGCGATCGGGATCAACAACCGCCTTCACCTGGCAGAAGCAGAGAGCATATTACGCCAGCGCATCAATGAAGCCTGGATGCTTGCGGGCGTGACCGTGGTGGATCCTCAATGCACCACCATCGAACCAGGCGTGATGATCGGCCAGGACACGGTGATCTGGCCGAATACTTACCTGCACGGTTCGACAACGATAGGAGAAGCCTGCGAAGTGGGGCCAAATTGCATTATCACCGATACTCGCATTGGGAGAGAATGCAGGATCATCTGGTCTGTTCTGGAAAAAGCCATCCTGGAGGATCGCGTCCACGTGGGCCCATTCGCTCACCTGCGCGCCGGCGCGCATCTGGCGGAGGGTGTGCACATGGGGAATTTTGGCGAAGTCAAAAATTCACACCTGGGTCCCGGGACGAAGATGGGGCATTTTTCCTATGTGGGAGACGCCGCTATTGGCGCTGGAGTGAACATCGGCGCCGGGACGATCACCTGCAACTACGACGGTGAACGAAAACACCACACCGAGATCGGTGAGGGTGCTTTCATCGGAAGCGACACCCTGTTGGTCGCGCCGGTCAAAGTAGGCGAGGGGGCCAGCACAGGCGCGGGCGCTGTGGTTACCAGGAATGTCCCTCCCAATACCCTGGTCGTCGGTATGCCCGCTCGCGCGATCCGTAAGAAAGAAAAACGTGACCAATCCTGACGTATTGTCTATCTTCGGCCTGATATTCTTCTACATTCTTAACCTGACGACGCATGCAGCTCACTCTGCTCTGAACGCCACCAGCCTCGTTCGACTCCATCTCCAACGCGAGGAGGGCATTCCCCAGATCCAGAAAACCGCCGAATTGTTGGGGGAGATCACACGCCTTCAGGCCAGCCTCAGCCTGGTCCAGGTGGTCCTGCGCTTCCTGATAGCAGGGCTGGCTCTGTGGATCTTCGTGCCGTGGGTAAGCCAGCCAGAGCAGTTTCTCCCCGCTTTGGTCACCTTGTTCCTGGGCGGTCTGCTCGTGTACTTCGGCGAGTGGTCCGCAGAGGTAGCCGTCACCAGGGAGCCCGAGACATGGGCAGTGCGCCTGACACCCTTCGCCAGGTCGCTGATGATCCTTTCGACCCCGTTGATCGGACCCTTGATTAAATTAGCGAGGAAATCCGGGCAGGAGCTGGAAAGCAGCGTGACAGAAAATGAGCTGATCAGCCTGGTCGAAGCTGGCCAACAGGAAGGGGTCCTGGAACAGGAAGAACAGAAGATGATCGTCTCGATCTTCCGGCTGGGCGATACCCTGGCAAGGGAAATCATGGTGCCGCGCATCGACATCCTGGCGCTGGATGTGAATACTCCCATCGACGAGTCGATTGATGCACTATTGAAATCTGGTCACTCTCGGGTTCCGGTCTTTAAAGATACGGTGGACAACGTATTGGGATTGCTTTATGCCAAGGACTTATTACGTGTCTGGCGGGAGGGCAATCACCTGGAATCCTTGAGTACATTACTCCGACCGGCGTATTTCGTCCCTGAGACAAAGAAGGCGGACGAATTGCTCGCGGAGCTCCAGGCCAAGCGCATCCACATGGCGATCGTGGTGGACGAATACGGCGGCGTGGCCGGTCTTGTAACCCTGGAAGACATTGTGGAAGAGATTGTAGGTGAGATTCAGGACGAGTACGACCAGTCGGAGGAAATGCTTTTCCAGGCAATCGACGATAAAGAGTACCTCTTCCAGGGGCGGATCGACCTGGATGATTTCAATGAAATCATGGGCACCGAGCTATCCAACACAGAAGCCGATACGCTGAGCGGGTTGATCTATTCCCGGATAGGCCGGGTCCCAACCGTTGGAGATTCGGTCGAGATCGATGATCTGAAATTGATCGTAGAGCAGATCAGTGGTCAGCGCATCCGCAAGGTGCGCGCCCTGCGACTTCTGGAAAATTCTGAACAGATCGAAAAGGAAAAAAATGCTGACGGATGAACAGCGAACAGACCTGATCGAAGCTGCGCTGGCTAACCGGGGGTGGGCATATGCACCGTATTCCGGCTACAAGGTGGGAGCTGCCCTGCTGGCAGCCTCGGGCCAAATTTACAACGGCGTCAATGTCGAAAATGCGGCCTATCCAACCAGCATGTGCGCTGAACGAGCAGCAGTATTCAACGCGGTCTCCGAAGGGGAATCCAGGTTCACCGCTATTGCTGTTGCCACCAGCAACGGCGGCATGCCCTGCGGAGCCTGCCGCCAGGTGCTTTCCGAATTTGGGTTGGACATTCTCGTGATCGTCGTGGATGAACACGGGAAGGTGGTCACGGAAGCGACCGTAAAGGAGCTGCTTCCCGGATCTTTT
>CAYQDF010000054.1:4225-20582 GCA_964416175.1 uncultured Anaerolineaceae bacterium | reverse complement strand
CCAAGAAGTGCCGCCGGAAAGCTGCCATAAAGTCAGCCAGCTCCCCCAGGACCCGCTCGTCGTCCGGGCCGTAGAAGTGAGACAGGTGATCGATCTCGCCCCAGTAGATCCAGAAGTAGCTCCTCCCGCTGCTGGCGCGGCCTTCAACGGCGCGGCGGACGTTCACCCACAGCTCTGAGGGAGTCCGGAATGCAGAAGTGTTTGCGCCCTGAAGCAGCATGCGCGACAGCCCGGAGCGGGCGATGCTTTGGTGCTGGAAGGCGACGGTCTCCACCCCGTGGCGCGCCAGGTGCGCCCCAAGGGTCGGCAGATCCATGAATCTCTCCGGCTTGAAGCCCGCCTTTTCCAGACTGCCCACGTCCCCTTTGAAGCTCATCGGCGCGTGGAGGATGGTATTCGCGACCAACCCGTACTCCTTGAGCCACAGCTCGTAACCGACGATCCCGTGAGCGGCCGCGCTCTTCCCGGTCCACAGGGTAGTGAGGGCAGCCGAGGTGGTGCTGGGAGCGATGGAGGTCACCGGCGCCAGCAGGCCGGTCTCAACCAACTCCCCCAGCAAGGAGGCGTCGCCGTCGCCGATCCAGCGCCGCAGCTGATTCAATCCCAGGGCGTCCAAGAGCACCAACACGACCGCCTGGTATCCATCGCCCAATGGGGCGACCAGGTCTTCAGCCAGGAGGCTGGCGTCCGGCAGCGGCGCGCCCAACCAGCGGCAAATGCTGCCCGGCAGGTTGAGTATCGATCGCCCGCCGTAATCGGGATTCTGGAATTCCGCTCCCAGGTCCAGCCCAGGCTGGCGATAGGAGGTCAAATCGGGCAAAAGATCGGAGGTCAGGTCAGGCATCGGACATCCTCAGTCCAGGTTTGTTATAATCGCTGGCACGCCTTGCAACGGCTTATCAGTGAATTCTTATACAGAACATGAACGACTTTTATTTGGATCGCGCAGGACTTTCAAGAGCAACTGGCAGGCGACAGGACGATCTTACCGCAAAAATCGCGCGGTGTCTCCTCGCGAGCCTGGTCGTTTTCCTCTCCGCATGCGGGACGGGATCGACTGCGACAACCACGCCGGGGGTGGAAACCCCGCGCGCGATCAGGACCGACATTACCACGCCCGCCCCTCCCACGCCGACCAGCACCCCCGTCCCGACCTCCACCCTGGGGCTTACCGCTGAGGATCTGGCTGGCGTGACGCTCACGCTCTGGCATCCCTGGTCTGGTGAACTCGGGCAGGGGCTCCAGGATGCGATCGATTCTTTCAACGCTGAAAACCCGTACGGGATCTCAGCTCAGGGCGTTCATAAGGGTGGCTTCAACGATCTTTACGCGGCGATCGAATCGGCCGGCCTGGCAGCGCTTCCCGACCTGGTCGTCGCCTATCCCTACCAGATCCGGATGTGGGATTCCAGGGGACTGACGGTCGCGGACCTGGAGCTCTATTTGTCAGATCCAGAATGGGGCTTCGGTGCCGGGGAGCGCGATGCTTTTTATCAGGCCTTCTTCGGAGAAGACCAACCGGATGGAAAGCGCTCCAGCTTCCCGCTCCAGCGCAACGCGGAGGTCCTGTACTACAACGTCAGCTGGGCCCGCGAGCTCGGCTTCGATTTGCCCCCGCAGACTCCAAAGGACTTTCGAGATCAGGCCTGTGCCGCGGCGCGAGCCAACGCTTCCGACGAGGAGGCGAGCAATGACGGCACCGGCGGCTGGGTGATCAACGCCACTCCGCCCTCTATCCTGAGCTGGATGTACGCATTCGGCAGCGAGATCCTGGCCCCGGGCGGGAAAGGCTACCGCTTCAACTCGCCGGCCTCAGCCGAGATGATCGCTTTTCTGAACGACCTGCACGACTCGGGCTGCGCGTGGGAATCCGCCGGTCCTTACAATGAGGTTGAATTCGCAAGCCGCCAGGGCCTTTTCATCACCGCCCCGCTGGCGGATTACCCATACCAGATCGCCGAGCTCGAGCGCGCCGGGAACGATGATGACTGGGGAGTGATCCCCTTCCCGTCGCTGGAGGGCGCGCCGGTCGTCACCGTATACGGCCCAGACCTGGCTGTATTCGCAGGCTCCCCGGAAGAAGTGCTGGCGTCCTGGCTGTTGATAAAATGGCTCTCTGCGCCGGAACAGCAGGCACGGCTCATCGCCGCGGGGGACACCCTGCCGCTGAGCAACTCCGCGGCGGACCAGCTGCAGGCCTACGCCAACGCCAATCCTCAATGGAGCCAGGCGCTGGCGCTCCTGGAGTTCGCCCGGCCCGAACCGGACCTCCCCTCCTGGAGCGTGGTGAGGTGGGTCGTCGGCGACGTCGGGACCCAGATCTTCCGCTCCTATTTCACTACAGACCGGACACAGGCCACCCTCGAATTGATGGACGAGACTGCCGCCGAATTGAACGCCCGGTTCGAGGGGAACTCGGGACCATGAGTTTAGATTTACCGCGCGTCACCATCTACAGCGACGGCGCCTGCGACCCAAATCCCGGCCCAGGCGGTTGGGCTGCGCTGCTCATTTCTGGAGAGCACCAAAAAACACTCACCGGGTCGGATCCCAATACGACCAACAACCGCATGGAGCTCACGGCAGCGATCGAAGCGCTCAATGCCCTGAATGCCCCCTGCCAGGTCGAATTCTTCACCGACTCCGAGTACCTGAAGCGCGGCATCACCGAATGGTTGCCACGCTGGCGGGAGCGCGGTTGGCGGCGTAAAGGGGGAAATCTTGCCAATGCCGACCTCTGGAAGGCGCTGGACGCAGCCATCCACCGGCACGCGATCGAGTGGCGGTGGGTGCGCGGCCACGCGGGCGACCCTCACAACACTCGCGTCGACCTCCTGGCCCGGCGGGCAATCCCGAAAAAATTGTGACAAACGTACTCCGATTATAGGACTTTTTTCCTATTGCCTGGCAGCCCCGAGACAAGCATACTTACCCCAGGTCAAACATCACCCCTAAGGGCGACCGGGAACCGTCGAGTCTGGCATAATTCCTAGTCCTCCCGGCGAATCCTGGAATCCCGGTCAAGGTAGCCTTCATGCGGAAAATCATCCTTCTTCCCATATTGTTGCTTGTTTATATAGGGCTGGTGGGTTTCGATGGGCCGGCGGAGCCCACGCCAGAAGCGGGCGATCCGATCGTGGATCCAGCAACGCAGACCACTTCCAACGGCGACCCTGATGGGCCCCGATACACGGGCTGCGGCGGGAAGATCACCCCCGGGCTTAACGACGCTTACGAAGCGCGCGTGGTCGAACTTGTCAACCAGGCCCGTGCGAACGAAGGGCTGCCACCGTTGAAGCGCGCGGAACCAATGACCGAAGCCGCTCGCTACCACGCTGCCGACATGGGCCTGGACAACTACGTGAATCACGACACTTTCGATCGGGTCGGCGACAACCTCACCATGGTCTGTGGTGTGTGGGACCGCATCGCCACCTACTTCTCCGGACCCACCGGTGAGAATGCTGCTGCGGGGTATGCCACTCCGGAGGCGGTCATGGAGGGCTGGATGAACAGCCCCGACCACCGGGCGAATATCCTCAACCCGGCGAGCTGGGAGATCGGCGTCGGGTACTTCGCCGGTAGCGGCGATTACGGCATTTATTGGGTGCAGGATTTTGGCCGGCAGCCTGGTGTATATCCGGTGGTCATCGCCGGCGAATCCGCCTCGACCAGCAGCAGGTACGTCTTGCTCTACGTCTACGGCGGATGGCAACAGATGCGCCTGCGCAATGACAGCGGCGTCTGGACGTCCTGGATGCCTTTCAGCCCGCAGTTTGCCTGGATCTTAAACCCGGGCAAGGGCGAGCACACCGTATCCCTGGAATTGAACGATGGAACGCAGACGGTATTCACCAGCGACACGATCTACCTGGATAACAACAGCGCCGCCTTGCTGCTGACAAACCTCCCTGTGATTCAGAGGTTGAACGACTGACCCCCCCGACAATCTAAACAACGACCTTTTGTTTGCGAGCTGAATTCCGGGTATTGGCAGAGGCGACGACGGGATTTGAACCCGTGATCAGGGTTTTGCAGACCCTTGCCTTACCACTTGGCCACGTCGCCGGTTGAATTTTGATTTCAGATTTTTGATCGTAGATTAAAGATTGCTGATTGACTCATACACAATCAGCAATCAACAATCCTAAAGCAAAAATCCATAGAGCGGGCGATGGGACTCGAACCCACGACCTTCTCCTTGGCAAGGAGACGTTCTACCAGCTGAACTACACCCGCAGGACCGGCCTCACCGTCTGGCCGAGAGGTGCCGAGAGCCAGAATCGAACTGGCGACACCGTGATTTTCAGTCACGTGCTCTACCAACTGAGCTATCTCGGCCTGAACGTTGGGCGTCTGTCTCAACGCGGGGTAATTTTAACCGGGGGGGTAGGGATTGTCAAGCGAGGGGGACACTCCGGATTTCCTGATGGGGGTCAATGGATACCTTCTTGCTCGATAAGACTCAGCGCCTCGATCTCGATCCAGGCGCTTTCAGGGTTGGGGAGCGTACCGTAGCGGATGCGCCCATCTGGCGGCAGGGCAGCGTACTGGTTGTCCACCCACAGCACCAGCCCCAGCGGTCCAGCGGGCGAGACGGAGGTTTGTAAGACGAGTTCTCCATCCACCTGGAAGGTTGTCTGCTGGTCGTCCCAGGCGAGCGCGTAGGTATGCCAGTCGGAGGGATCGAACGCGAGCGAGGCGGCGTCCTGGCGTATGATCCGCCGACACCACCGGCGGAAAAGCCGCGCGGCGGGCGGCAGGAGAAGCAGAGGCAGCAGCGGTGCCCCAACGGCGGAGACCAGGGACAGCCGGCGCGGCGAGCTAAAGGTCGCCGCCAGGCCTCCCTGGGCAGGCAGGTCGTCGCGCAAAGACAGGTAGTTGGGCGGAGAGGCGAAGAAGAACCAGGCCGCGTTCGGGAGAACCGGCAGGCGGACCCCGCCTCCCTTCAACAGAGCGAACCCAAATGGGTCGTTCCACAAGCCGAATCCCCAGGTGCCCGGAAGGTCGCGAGCCGAGGCGCGAGCCCGCCAGCGGAAGATGGCAGGAGGCTGCCAGGCAAATTTCCCCCGGGGCAAGTCGTGGTAATCGTCCAGCTGAGCCAGGCGATAGCGCCCGCCCGGCCCGGCGGGTACCTCCAGATGCCAGGCGGCGAAACCAGTTTGGGAAACCAGCGCGCCCGGCGTGAAACGCGGATGAAGGTCAGAGAAATACGCAGTCATAAAACAGGACGGTGCCTCCGGCATCCCGGCGATCCGGGGTGCTCGTCTCCGCAAGACCCAGTATAGCACGCCTGCTGCCGCAGATCCCAAACCAGGAAGATTCAGCACCGGTGGATGATGTATAATCAAACCATTCTATCCCTGGAGGTCCTATGGAAATCACCTGGCACGGCCTGTCGTGCTTCCGGCTCATGGAGCGAGGCCTGGCTTCTGTCGTCACAGACCCGTTCGATCACAATGCCGTGGGGTTTGAGCCGTTGAAACTAAAAGCCGAGATCGTCACCATCAGCCATGACGCGCCCGGGCATGGCTACGTCGCGGCAGTCAAAGGCCGTTCGCATGTGATCACAGGTCCAGGGGAGTACGAGATCGGCGGCGTGTTCATCACCGGGGTGCAGACCAATGGGAAAAACAGGCGCAACTCAGAAGAACCCCGCAACACCCTGTATGTGTTCGATTACAATGGCGTGACGGTGGCTCACCTGGGGGATCTGCGCCGTGTGCCCAGCCAGTCCGAAGTGGAAGAGCTGGGCGAGGTGCACGTGGCGCTCGTACCGGTGGGCGGCGGCGGGGGTCTGAACGCCGCCAAAGCCGCGGAGGTGGTCAGTTTGCTTGAGCCGGGGATCGTCATCCCCATGCACTTCCAGGTACCCGAGAGCACGCTCAAGCTGGCGCCCCTCAACCGCTTTTTGAAAGAGATGGGGGTCAGCGTCGATGCGCCGGTGGATTCGCTGAAGATCTCCCGTAACACCATCCCCAGTGAAACGCGGGTCGTGGTGTTAGAATACAGGCATTAGGAGCGAGCGCGTGTCCGTAAAAATCCTCATGTCCTGGGATATCCTGCCCGGGCGGGAACAAGAATATTTCGAATTCGTGGTCCGGGAATTCATCCCGGGGATGCAGCGCCTGGGCCTGGAAACCACCGACGCCTGGTTTACCATCTACGGCAACCAACCCCAGATCATCGCGGGGGCAAAGATCGCCAACAAAAAGGCGCTGGACCAGATCCTCGAATCGACCGAATGGCTGGCTCTGACCGAACGCCTGCTCAATTTCGTGACCGAGTTTTCGTACAAAGTCGTCCCCGCCCGCCGGGGATTTCAGATGTGATTTTTGATTGAGAATTGTTGATATCGGGAACCCCACGCGTGTTGAATCGATCAGCAATCTAAACTCAAAAATCTACACCCCCATGCCCTCTCTCGCCGATCAAATCCTAGACTGGTATATCCTTCACGCTCGCCAGCTCCCCTGGCGCGGTCATCCCGACCCGTATGCCGTGTGGGTCTCCGAGGTGATGCTCCAGCAGACCCGGGTCGAGACGGTCATCCCATATTTTGAGCGTTGGATGGCGCACTTCCCGACGCTCGAATCTCTGGCAGAGGCGAGTCTCGAAGATGTACTCTCGCGGTGGGAAGGGTTGGGTTACTACAGCCGCGCCCGCAATCTCCACCGGGCTGCCAGGATAGTGATGGAAGACTACGGAGGCGAGCTCCCGCAGGACGCGAAGAGTCTGCGGCGCCTGCCCGGGATCGGCCGCTACACGGCGGGGGCGATCGCATCCATCGCATTCGGCCGCGATGAACCCACCCTGGACGGCAACATCCGGCGGGTGTTGGCGCGCCTGTTCGACATTCGCCTGCTGGCGGGTTCACCTGAAAGTGAGAATCTCCTGTGGACGCTGGCTGCGATGCACTTGCCTCCGGGCAAGGCCGGCACTTTCAACCAGGCGTTGATGGAGCTGGGGGCTCTAATCTGCACGCCAGTCCCGCAATGCGAGCGCTGTCCTCTGTCCGGTGACTGCCAGGCGCGCACCCTCGGCGTGCAGGTGGAACGGCCCGTCAGAGTCAGGAGAGCACGCGTTCCTCATTACAACGTAACCGCTGCGGTCATCCGCCGGGAGGGGCAAGTGTTGATTGGCAAGCGACCGCTGGACGGGCTGCTCGGTGGACTGTGGGAATTCCCTGGCGGAAAGCTTGAGCCGGGAGAACAGCCGGAGTCCGGGCTGCGGCGCGAGATCCGGGAAGAGCTGGGAGTTGAAGTCGAAATCGGCCAGTCGCTTGGGGTCTACCGCCACGCCTACACACATTTTCGCGTGACCGTACAGGCTTTCTACTGCGACCTGCACGCGGGCGAGCCGCGCCGCCTGCACCACGCCGCACTCGCCTGGAGCGACCTGCGCTCCCTCAGGGATTACCCGATGGGCAAGGTCGATCGTCTCATCGCGGAGCGCTTGACAAGGAACATTGTTCAGCCTTCAGTTACCAGTTCGAGCGATCACGGTATACTGAAAACCGATCACGCTGCACAATGCTAATCATCGACGCCCACGAAGACCTGGCCTGGAACATGCTGACGTTCGGCCGGGATTACACCCGCTCCGCTGAAGAAACCCGTCGCCTGGAAGCCGGAGGCCCTGTGCCCGACCGCAACGGGGACACGCTGCTCGGCTGGCCTGACTATCAGCGCGGCCGAGTGGCAATGGTCTTCGCCTCCCTGTTCGCCGCACCTCTCCGCCGCCAGCTTGGCGAGTGGGACAGGCTGGTGTATGCCACCAGCGACCAGGCCTACTCCCTCTACAGGTCTCAGCTCGACGCCTACCGGCGCCTGGTCGACGAAGCCCCGGATAAATTTCAGCTGGTCCGCTCCCTGCCCGGTCTGGAAAAAGTGATCTCGGCCTGGGAGGACGAGGAAAGAGAGAGTCGACCGGTCGGCCTGGTCGTCCTCATGGAGGGCGCGGAGTGCCTGCGCGATCCGGGCGAGATCGAAGACTGGTGGGAGCACGGATTGCGAGTGATCGGTCCCGCCTGGGCCGGGACGCGCTTCTGCGGCGGGACGCGCGAACCCGGGCCGTTGACGGGCGAAGGATACGCCCTGCTGGAAGGCATGGCGGCGTTCGGCTTCATCCTGGACATCTCTCACATGGACGAAGAGGCCGCCCTCCAGGCCCTGGATTTCTACCCGGGGACTGTGATCGCCTCCCACTCGAACGCCGTCTCACTGCTCAAGGGATGCGAGAGCAACCGCTTTTTATCCGACCACCTGCTTGCTCGCCTGCTCGAGCGCAACGGCATCGTCGGCATTGTGCCGTACAACAAATTCCTCCTGTGGGGGTGGTCTGCCAGGGATGGGCGCGCCGCGGTAAGCCTGGAGCACGTGGCAGCGCAGATCGATTACGTCTGCCAGATGGCGGGCTCGGCGGCCAATGCTGGCATCGGAAGCGACTTCGATGGTGGCTTCGGACTGCAGTCTGTCCCGGATGGGATCGATACCATTGCGGACCTGGTAAAACTCGCCCCGCTTCTGGCGGAAAAAGGGTATACTGAAGAAGACATTGGTGCGATCCTGGGAGGCAACTGGCTCACTCTCCTCCGGCGCACCTTACCGCAAGTTGAATGAGTACGAATACCGCGCCCCCAACCAATGGACGCTTCCGCATCCGCCTGGGGTTAATCCTCGTCTTTGTGGGTCTTGTAATTTTTCTCATCGGCGCCGAACCCGGGCTGTTCCGCCTCGACCGCAGCCCGGTGGTGGGTTTCGTCCAGATCGCCGTTTTCCTGATCGGGCTGGCTTTCATCTGCCTGGGCGGGTATGTCATCATGAACGCCTTGTGGAACGACCGTCCCACGACCATCCTGGCAGATATCGGCCTGCGCCTGGTCAGCACCGGGTACGTGATCGCCGTCGTCTCCGGAATGGCAGACGTGTTCGGTTTCGGCAGCCAGCTCTCCCCGGAGATCCCTTACTACGGTCCATACCAGGCGCTTGGCGTGCTGATCGGGGAAGGAGTGATCGCCCTGGGTTTCATTTCGATGATCCCATTCGGCGGCAAGAAAAAAGAGGCTGAACACCGTGGCATCGATGAGAGCCAGACCATCCACAGTGACTTTAATGAAAGGATTTTCTGATGAGCACAAAAATTACATGGCTTGGACACGCAGCGCTTTACCTGGAGACAGGTGGGTATACACTCCTGGTCGACCCTTTTCTCTCCGGGAACCCGATGGCCAGCACCACGCCCGATGAACTGCAGGTCGATTACATCCTGCTGAGCCACGGCCATGGAGACCACGTGGGAGATACGGTCGCCATCGCCAGGCGTACCGGTGCGAAGGTCATCGCCAACGCCGAGATGTGCGGCTGGCTCAGCAAGCAAAATTTACCGACCCACGGGCAGCACCTGGGCGGCGGCTACATGCACCCCTTCGGCTACCTGAAGCTGACCCTGGCAGTTCACGGCTCAGGCCTGCCGGATGGCTCGTACGGCGGCAACCCGGCGGGCTTCCTGCTGACCACGAACGAGGGGCACAAGATCTACATGGCCTGCGACACGGGCCTGTTCGGCGATATGCGCCTGATCGGCGAGGAGGGGATCGACCTGGCGGTGCTGCCCATCGGCGATAACTACACCATGGGCCCGGACGACGCCCTGCGCGCGGTAAAGCTGATCGAACCCAAGCACGTTATCCCGATTCATTACAACACCTGGGATGTGATCGCCCAGGACCCTCACGCCTGGGCCGGGCGCGTGGAGAACGAGACGAAAACGAAGGCGCATGTCTTGAGACCTGGCGAAAGTTATTCCTTGTGAGAGCGAATTTCAGGTTCCGAAAAAAATAGCAAAGAAACCGTCTGTTATAATTTCTCCCCTGGAGACTACCATGCTCGACGATATTTTCAAGCGCAAGGATGACGAAGAACGCATCCGCCAGGAGGGACGGCTGCCTCCTGGCCAGTCCCTGACTCAGAAGTTTCCCGTCCTGCACTACGGGCCGGTGCCGCGCTTCAATCCGGCGACCTGGGACTTCCGCGTTTGGGGAGAGGTCGAGGAAGAGGTACGCTGGACCTGGGACGAGTTCAACCGGCTCCCCCGCTCCAGGGTCGTGATGGACATCCATTGTGTCACCCGTTGGAGCAAGTTCGACACCGAATGGGAAGGGGTTTCGGTCAAGACGTTGATCGACCAGGGATTGATCAGGTTAAAACCCACCGCCAGCTACATTCTCCAGCACGCGGAATACGGGTTCACGGTTAACCTCCCGTTGAATGTGGTGCTGCAGGATAATTTCCTTTTGGCGACTCACTACAATGGAGAACCGATCTCTCCGGACCACGGTTACCCGCTGCGCGGGGTGGTCGGGTTCATTCCCGGCCGGCCTGACCTGAAAACGCCATACTTTTGGAAGGGGGCGAAGTGGCTGCGCGGCCTGCAGTTCATGGCGCAGGACCGGCCAGGCTTCTGGGAGGAGGCCGGATATCACAACGAAGCTGATATCTGGCTGGAGCAGCGGTTCGGTTGATTGATGGACGACGGTGGGCGAATGACGGAAGAAAACCCTGGTCTATTTTCCACCAGCTGCCGTCGTATGTAAGGAGCCGCCCTTGAAAGATCTCCTCGCACACGCCCTCGACCATGCCCACCTCCGCCAGGCACA
The DNA here is from genome assembly GCA_964416175.1 of uncultured Anaerolineaceae bacterium. Lineage (GTDB taxonomy): Bacteria > Chloroflexota > Anaerolineae > Anaerolineales > UBA4823 > CAYQDF01. The sequence goes on along the minus strand of CAYQDF010000054.1, from coordinate 9,925 downwards.
GTACGCGGACATCCGCGTGGTACAGAACCACACTGAGTTCCTGGTAGTGAAAAACGGACAGGTCGAGGCGCTCGAGACTTCCGAGTCTCTCGGCTTCGGCGTGCGGGTGCTCATTCGAGGCGCGTGGGGGTTTGCCGCCAGCCGCGAGCTGGACGCCGCTGAAGTCGACCAGGTGACCGAAAGAGCCGTGGGCATTGCGCTCGCCTCGGCGAAAGTCCCGGGGGAGGTAGTTGACCTGGGGCCGCCGGTCACCAGCCGGGGGGTTTACCACACACCTGTCCAGATCGACCCCTTCAGCGTGCCCCTCGAGGAAAAGCTGGCTGTACTGCTGGCGGCCGACGCCGAAATGGCAAAAGTCGCGGGAATTCGGGTGCGGCGCGGAAATCTGACTTTCATCCGGGAAAAGAAGTGGTTCGCCAACAGCGAGGGCGCTTTAACCGAACAGGTGATCGTGGAAGCTGGCGGCGGGATCCAGGCTGTCGCTGTGGGGAACAGCGAAGTCCAGACGCGCTCCTACCCCTCCTCCTTCGGGCGCCAGCAGGTCACCGCCGGTTGGGAAGCTGTAGTGGAATGGGACCTCGCCGGGAATGCCGCGCGGGTGGCAACTGAGGCCGCAGCTCTGCTCACCGCTGACCCCTGCCCGGGCGACATCACGACCACGATCATCCTGGGCGGCGATCAGGTAGCACTCCAGGTCCACGAATCCTGCGGACATCCCATCGAACTCGACCGCGTCTTCGGAAGCGAAGCCGCCTATGCCGGCACATCCTTTCTCACCCCTGAGAAGCTGCACAACTTTCGCTATGGTTCCGAGGTGGTAAATCTCACTGCTGACAGCAGCCGCCCGCTTGGCCTGGGCACCTTCGGTTGGGACGACGAGGGGGTGCCGGCCCAATCGACCCCCATCGTCAAAGATGGGCTGTTCGTTGGCTATTTGATGTCGCGTGAGACTGCCTCCCGTCTGGGTCTGGTTTCCAACGGCTGTATGCGCGCCTCCAGTTGGAACCGCCTGCCCATCATCCGGATGACTAACGTCAGCCTCGAACCCGGAGAATGGGAACTGGAGGAGCTGATCGCCGACACCGACGATGGCATCTACATGGAGACAAATCGATCCTGGTCGATCGACGACCGCCGCTATAATTTCCAGTTCGGCACCGAGGTCGCCTACGAGATCAAGAATGGGCGCCTGGGACGCTTGCTCCGCAACCCCACCTACACCGGCATCACTCCCGAGTTTTGGAACAACTGCGACGCCGTGGGGAACGCGCGCGCCTGGAAGATGTACGGCACCCCCAACTGCGGAAAGGGTCAGCCAGGGCAGATCGCCCACACCGGTCACGGCGCAGCCCCGGCGAGGTTCCGGAATGTGCGCGTCGGTGTATTACGGTTACGACCAGGGAAAATTATGCTCACTCAACAAAAGATCAAAAACCTCTGTCATCAAATCTTCCAGCGCTGCGGGAAAGATCCGGCCGAAGTCGTGCTGATCGAAGAAGACAAGTCGCTGACCCGGTTCGCGAACAACGCCATCCACCAGAACGTAGCGGAGAGCAACCTGGGAATCTACTTGCGGCTTCACCTCGGCCAGCGCATGGGGCAGGCCTCCACCAGCCGCTCCGATCCGGAAGGGCTGGACAGGCTGGTGGCGCACGCCCGCGCCAACGCTGCAGCCGGCCAGGAAAACCCCCACCACCCCGGTCTGACCGAGCCAGCTCCCATCCAGGAAATCTCCTGTTTCGATCAGGCGACTGCGGTGTGCTCTCCTGATGAACGTGCGGTGCAGGTGGCCAGCCTCTGCCGGGCAGCAAACGAGAAAGGTCTCAGCGCTGCAGGGGCTTACGCAACCGGGCAAAATCAGGTCTCCGTCGCCAACTCGCAGGGCGTCTTCGCCCTCCACGCCTGGACGGAAGCCGATTTCCAGACCGTAGTCATGGCTGAGGACGCTTCCGGCCGCGCCCAGGCTTCTACCTGGAGAGCTGCAGATCTCAATCCTGAGGCCCTGGGGCGGGAAGCGATCGCCAAGGCCGAAGCCGGCCGAAATCCGAGGGCAATCGAACCTGGCGAGTATGCCGTTGTGGCAGATACATACGTGACAGAGGACCTGCTCCATATGTTGAACCTGAATGGGATGGGAGGGCAGGCGGTGCTCGATGGGCGTTCCTGGATGAACACGCGCCTGGGTGTCCAGGCCATGAGTCCTTCCGTAGATATCTGGGACGATGGGCTTGACATCAGGGGGCTGCCGCTGCCCTTTGACTTCGAAGGGGTGCCAAAGCGCAGGGTGGACATTGTGTCCGGAGGTGTCATCAAAGGGCCAGTTTACGACCGGATGACTGCCGAGAAGGCTGGGGAGACCAGTACCGGGCACGCCCTCCCGCCCAACCTGCCGGCGTACATGCGAGGCGTTGGACCGATCGCCTTAAACCTGTTTATGGCGCCCGGTCGCGCCAGCCTGGAGGAGATGATCGCTTCCACCCGACGCGGTTTGTATATCACCCGGTTCTGGTACACGCGGCTCGTCCACCCGAGCGACTGCGTCGTGACCGGCATGACGCGCGACGGCGTTTATTTCATCGAGGACGGTGAGATCGCCTACCCGGTGAAGAACCTGCGCTTCACGCAGTCTTACGTCCAGGCTCTGGCTGGTGTCGAAATGGTCAGCAGAGAGACCCGCCTGCTTAAAACGGAATATGGCAGCCGCGCCCTCTGTGTGCCCGCCCTGAAGCTTGCTAGCTTCCATTTCACTGGGAGGACGGTGTGAGCCAGCGAACGTTGGAGGACAAATGGTTTCATCCTTTGTCAACGATCCTCCATCAAAGCCCTTCCGCTTCTTCGTTTATTCCTGGCGTTCTTTGCCGGGGATACCCTCCACCATCTTAATAAACTCCCCCCGTCTCACCTGAAAAACATCGAAATCTCGCGCCACGACCGCGCCAGGGAAGACCGCCCGGGCTTCGGCGAGCACGTCCCGCTCCCGGTAGCGGCGCGAGATGTGCGTGAGAATCAGCTGCTTGACGCCGGTTTCCCTCGCGAGCTCGGCAGCCTGCCGCGCGGTCAGATGAGAAAAATCGCGCGCCATTGACGCTTCATCTTCAAGGTAAGTGGCTTCGATCACCAGCGCATCCGCCTCCTGGCAAACTTCGACCAGGTTGTCGGTGCGTCCGGTGTCGCCCACATGAACCAGGCGCGTCCCGGGTCGGACGTCTCCAAGGACCTGCTCGGGATGAATTTCACGCCCATCCGGCAGCCGCACCGCCTCCCCTTTCACCAGGTCCCGCCTCCAGGGCCCCGGCGGGATGTCCAAAGCCTCCGCCCTTTCAGGAAGAAACGGGCGGCGAGATTTCTCTTCGAAGAGGAATCCATAGCAATCCGGCCCGCGGTGCTCGACGTGGAAGGCGGTCAGGGTGAAATCGTCTTCGGCGAGGAGCACCCCGGACCTGATCTCAACCAGCCGGATTTCCATCGGTGGACGCCCACCGCGCAGGACCACACCGAAGAGCAGGTCGTGGATACGCTCCAACGCCCACCGGCCGGCGAAAATCTCCAGCTCGTCGATCGTCTCCCAGCGGGAGAAAGTCGAGAGCAACCCCGCAAGTCCCAGGATGTGGTCCAGGTGCCCGTGAGTGATCAGGATGCGGTTGAGCCGTTTGAATCCGATGCCCGACTGGAGGATCTGGCGCTGCGTGCCCTCGCCGCAATCGATCAAAAAGCGGAATTCTCCATGCTTGACGACTTGAGCAGTGAGCCCGCGCTGGATCGAAGGTGCGGAAGCCGAGGTGCCAAGAAAGACGATCTCAAACAAGCAGGTACCTTCCGGGTGAGATGTGCGCGGCGCGCCCCCCACACCCACGCTCAAAGAATTTTACCTCAGTTGAAGTGAAGCGCACTTCCAAACTGCGCCGGATTCGAACTCAGACCATTTGTGCTATAATCCTCACGGACAGCTGGCCAAAATCTTCTACACGTAATCAGCAGGCGGACAACCTGATGCCCTCCCGGAAGGCAACCAAGGCCAAGAGAACCTCCGTCAAATCTCAGCGCCCACAAAGCCGGTCTCCCCAGGCGAGCCGCCGGTCTTTACCGGTACGTAAGCCTGGGCGTCCGAAGAGCCGTCAACCGATCGCAGCCACCCGGCAGGCGCCTCCCAGGCAATCCTGGTGGAGCAGGCTCTCCCTGGACCGCAAACTGGATTTGCTCGGCATTGGCATGGCGCTGGTCGGGCTGCTGACCCTGTTCAGCCTGATCTCTTCGAGCAACGGATGGCTCTCGGGCAGCTGGCTGGCGCTGCTTGGGAAGCTTTTCGGGTGGGGGATGTATCTTCTCCCGGTTGGCCTGATTTTCCTGGGGACCTGGCTGGTCCTGCGCCACTTCGATCGCCTGCCAGACCTGGACCCTGTCCGCATCCTTGGCCTTTTCCTTGGTTTCGCCCTCCTTTTGGTGTGGATCCAATATTTCAATTTTCCAGCCGATAGATCGGCCAATTTCGATCTGGCCGATCACGGCCATGGAGGGGGATACTTTGGTGCGCTGGGCCTGGTATTGCTGCAGCCAGGCCTCGGCTGGGGCGGCGCCGCCGTCGCCCTTGCCGCCGGCTCCCTGATCGCTCTGGCCTTGATCCTGGACGTTTCCGTGCTCGAGCTTTTCCGCTGGACCGTCCCCCTCTTCCAAAGCGCGGGCGCGGCTTGGGGCGATCTGCTCCGCAGGGGCCAGAAATCCATTTTGAAACCCTCAGCCGCCCTCCCTGCCCCCCAAAGGACAGCAATTGAAGGCCAGGCTGCCCTCCCTGGCAGAGTAGAAGCCGCCGTTTTCCCTTCACAGCCTGCCCGAGAGAGCCGCGCCTGGCAGCTGCCAGCAGTCGACCAGATCCTGGAACCCGGTGGAGAGATCGTCCTGGACGATGAGTTTGACCGACAGCGCGCCAGACTGATCGAAGAGACCTTGAATTCCTTCGGAGCACCGGCCAGGGTGGTCGAGATCAACCGGGGTCCGACCATCACCCAGTTCGGCGTAGAACCGGGCTTTCTCGACACGCGCAATGGTCAGATGCGGGTGCGGGTGAGCAAGATTGCCGCTCTGGCGGATGATCTGGCGCTGGCACTATCTGCAAAACGCATCCGCATCCAGGCCCCAGTTCCCAGCAAGGGATACGTCGGCATCGAGGTGCCAAACGAGGTGGTCTCGCTGGTGGCGCTCCGGGATGTGATCGAGAGCGATGCCTTCCAGCGACTGAAAACCCCCTTGCGTTTTGCCCTGGGGCGAGACGTGGCAGGAAACCCGATCGCGGCCGACCTTTCCGCCATGCCGCATCTGCTGATCGCGGGCGCTACCGGCTCGGGCAAATCCGTTTGCGTCAACGCTATCATCTGTTGCCTGCTGCTGGACAACACCCCGGACGACCTGCGCCTGCTGATGGTCGACCCCAAGAGAGTGGAACTGACCGGCTACAATGGCATCCCACACCTCCTGGCCCCGGTAGTGGTCGATCTGGAACGCGTCGTGGGAGCCCTCCAGTGGGTGGCGCGCGAGATGGACAAGCGCTACCACATCCTCGCTCAAGCAGGGGCGCGCAACATCGACGACTACAACGCCCGCCTGGGCGCCGCCGGCGGAAAAAAACTGCCCTACCTGGTGGTGGTGATCGACGAGCTGGCTGACTTGATGATGGCAGCTTTTGACGAGGTAGAGCATACACTTTGT
>CAYQDF010000054.1:0-4215 GCA_964416175.1 uncultured Anaerolineaceae bacterium | reverse complement strand
GCTCGCCCCCGATGAAACGGTGCGTACGATCACCCGCCTGGCACAGCTGGCCCGCGCCACGGGCATCCACCTGGTGATCGCCACCCAGCGCCCCTCGGTGGACGTGGTCACCGGCCTGATCAAAGCCAACTTCCCGGCGCGCATCGCCTTCGCCGTGACCTCCGGCGTCGACAGCCGCGTGATCCTGGACCAACCGGGCGCCGAACGCCTGCTCGGGCGCGGCGATATGCTCTTCCAGGCTCCCGACGCCCCCTCTCCAGTCCGCCTGCAGGGGACTTTCGTGTCTGACCCCGAGATCCAGCGACTGGTGACCTACTGGCGGGCGGTGGCAGGTACGCTCGAACCAGCCTCGATGGCAACCACCGGGGCCGCAGATGCCCTGCCGCCCGGCATCCCGCTCAAGCAGATCCCCATGTGGGAGCAGGGGGAGCCAGGCGAAATGGCTCCCGAAGAGAGCCTGGACCCGCTCTATGCCGAAGCCGTCGACCTGGTGCGTCGCCAGGGGCGCGCGTCGATCTCTATGCTGCAGCGCCGGCTGCGCATCGGGTACACTCGCGCCGCCCGGTTGATCGAGACCATGCAGGGGAAAGGCATCGTCGGTCCGGCCCAACCCGGCGCGCAGAGCCTGGAAGTGCTCGACTACGGCCCCGCCGCCCCGCCGGCGGAGGAATAGGGGGAAAGCCAGTTGCTCAAATAATCGAACAATATTGCTCTGTTGCAAGGAGTTGGAAAACTAAAACGTTATGTGTCATTGCGAACCGCCGAAGGCGGTGAAGCAATCTCCTGGCTGGTTTGGAGACTGCTTCGGCGGCTGCGCCGCCTCGCATTGACGCAATAAATTATGCTTGCAACAAAGCAGAACAATATAAGGCATTAAGCTTGACACATGCACATGTGCATGTGATAATCAAGAGGAAGAACGAACATGATCAAAAAAAGGACCCACCTCTTACTCGAATCAGATCAGCACCAGGCACTGGCGCAGATCGCCCGGCGAGAAGGCAAGAGCCTGTCTGAGGTTGCCCGTGAAATTGTCCAGGAGGGGATCATACAACGACAGCATGCCTTCGCTCAAGAAATAAACAGGCAACTGCACGCGCTTGAGAGGGCGCGCAAAGTCCGCGAGAAAATCCTTGAGGAGCGGGATGGAATCCTCCTGGATCTTAATATCTCAAATTTGATCCAGGAGGGTCGAGGGGAAAGGGATGACCAGACGCTCCGCCGTGGTGATTGATGCCGGAGTCGGCATTCTACAGGTTATCGCGGATCCGCTTTCTGAAAAGGCAGATTCGCACTGGTCGGCCTGGATTCGAGCTGGCATTCGCGTGTGTGCGCCAAAGTTATGGTTGAGTGAAACGACCTCGGCCCTCCATAAGATATTCATGCAAAACCTGATTAGTGAATCCAGGGCCAGAGAGGCTCTGGAAGCATTATTAAATTTGAACATTGAACTTCATGATGTGGATGTCGAGACCTGTGTGGCTGCGTTTAATTGGGCAACCAGTTTGAATCAATATTCGGCATACGATGGTTTTTACCTCACACTTGCGGAGAAGCTCGGCGCGCCTTTCTGGACAACCGATCAACGCCTGGTAAACCGGTCGCGCCAGCTTGGAGTCACCTGGGTGAACTGGATTGGGGAATAAACCTTTCAATTATTCCGGGGTAAGAACGCGTTTGCATGGCCTGGACGATTACTTCAAGGCGACGTTTGAAACTCAGCGGTTCCCCCCTGCACTCAATTTCTCTACCAATTCCTCGATAAACCCAGCCTGTGCTGGATTGATCTTCTCGAGCGCTTCCCCAACCGGAAACCACGCCGCCCTGTCGATCTCCGGATAGCTTTGCCGTCTGCCCGATCGCGGCGGCCATTCCATCTCGAACTGGTTGCTCCGGACACCTGCGGGATCTACGGCGCCTTCCACTGCCCAGGCATAGACGATCTTGCCCCCTTTCAATGTCCGGGGAGTAAGGGCGATGGCTTCCCCCTCAATCGGTTTCCCGATCTCTTCTTCGAACTCGCGTTTCGCGGCGGTGAAGGGATCCTCCTCCTCGAACTCGCCTTTAGGGATCGACCAGGCGCCCGAATCTTTTTTCGCCCAGAGCGGCCCACCTGGGTGGACCAGGAAAACTTCCAGGACATCATTTTGGAAACGGTAAACCAGGATTCCGGCGCTTTGACGTCTCACAATGGATAATCCTTGTTCTATACAGACACATTTGTAGCCGGCGGACCATCTCCCTTGCGATTGATGGCACCAGAAGAATCTATAGTACCACGATTGGAACGGCAAGATTATCGATTCCCTGAGCTGCCGGAAGACTGGCAGCAGGCATACTTCTCTTTCTGCCGCCGGGACTATTGGGTGATTGATGATCCACATGGGGTCCGGTCCTGATACCTTCCGGGTGACCGACCACTACGGCAACACACTCCTCGGTCCTTCGTCCTCCGTCCTTCTTCCATCGGTTATAATCCCCGCATGGCAAAACGGCTGGTCCTGGTATTCCTGGTCGGGATTCCCCTGGTGTGCGTGTTCGGTCTGGTACTTTACAACCTCCCGCCCATCCACGAGCGGCTCGCCTGGCGGGTAGACGGCCTGCGCGCCCAGCTCCGGCGCGCCATCAACCCGCCTGAAGAAGCAGTCTTCGTCCCCCAGGAGATGGTCGATGCCATCGTGGAAGCGACCCTCCAGGCCCTCACCCCGCCGCCGCTCCAGCCGACCGCGATCGCGATCGACCCCGGCTCCACACCATCGCCAACAGCCGCCCCAACCGCGACAACCGTCCCCACCCCTCTCCCCGTCGCAGCCCGGCTCACCGGCATCGTCCATGAGTACCAGAATTTCAACAACTGCGGCCCGGCGACCCTGTCCATGGCCCTCTCCTTTTGGGGCTGGAAAGGGGACCAAAATGTCGCCCGCGCCTACCTGCGCCCGAACTACCAGGAGGACGACAAAAACGTCAATCCCTTCGAGATGGTGGCTTTCGTGGAGAGCCAGACCGATCTCAGCGCCCTCTTCCGGGTGGGCGGCGACCTGGAGACTCTCAAGCGCTTCGTCGCGGCAGGCTTCCCGGTGCTGATCGAGAAGGGTCTGGACCCCGAAGACGACGCCTGGCTGGGCCACTACCAGCTGATCAGCGGGTACGACGAGGTGGGCCGCCAGGTGATCGTTTACGATTCGTTCCAGGGGCCCGCCCGCGACTACCCGGTGCCTTACAGCGTGGTCGAGGAGTTCTGGCCTCATTTCAATAACGTTTACGTTGTGATCTACCCGCCAGAGCGGGAGGCCGAGGTGATGGCGCTGCTTGGACCAGACGCCGACCCGGTCCACAATCACCAGGCGACAGCCCGGCGCGCCCTCGATCAGGCTGCAATCCTGAGCGGTCGAAACCAGTTCTTCGCCTGGTTTAACCGAGGGAGCAGCCTGGTCGCGCTGCGAGATTACCCCGCCGCGGCGGAGGCATTCGATGCCGCCTTTACTGTATACGCCGCCCTCAATGAGGATGAGCGCCCCTGGAGAGTGATGTGGTACCTCGACGCCCCTTACGCCGCCTACTACCACACCGGGCGCTATCAGGACGTGATTGACCTGGCCCAGATCACCCTGACGCATATCGACAAGCCGGTCCTGGAAGAGACCTACTATTGGCGGGGGATGGCACGCGAAGCCCTCGGCGACCGGGAAGGCGCCATCGCTGACCTGGAGCGGGCGGCGCGCCTCAATCCGAATTCGACCGGCGCCCCGGCGGAGCTGCAGCGCTTAGGTGTCGCCAGCCCCTAGATCGGTCCGTATGCTGAAAAAAGCGCTAACGTTCATCGTCGCGATCCCGCTGTTCCTGTTCCTGGTCTTCCTGGTTTACAATCTCCCACCCATCCACGACCGCCTGGCCTGGCGCCTGGACGAGCTGCGGACGCGCCTGGTATACGCCTTCAACCCACCGGACGAGGCGGTCTTCGTCCCGCAGGAGGCTGCCAAGCCTGACCTGCCCACCCCTCGCATCATCACCTTGCTGCCCACACCCTCTCCCGCCCCCACCCAGGCCGGACCAACTGAGACCTCGGCGGCTACACCAACTCCAACCATCATCCCTACGCCCATTCCGGACTCGGTCTTCCTGACGGGGGTCAGGTACGAAGACCAGCACGGACGGTGGAACTACTGCGGCCCCGCGAACTTATCCATGGCCCTCACTTTCTGGGGATGGGAGGGG
>CAYQDF010000053.1:13388-20608 GCA_964416175.1 uncultured Anaerolineaceae bacterium | reverse complement strand
CCCAGCCAGCCCGAGCGGATTTTCGATGGCTGCGACAGAATACGTCTTTCCAGGTGCAAACATCCCCGCTACATTGCCCACCCCCAGGCAAACCAGAATGACCCAGCCCACGATCCGCCAACGCGGTGAAAGATAGTTTCCCGTTGGAAAGAACAGCAGGATGAACGGCAGCATGGCAACGCTTGCAGACCAACAGATCGCTGCCAGGCCCGAGGTCAAGAAAATGTAACCTTGACCGCCTTCTCCTATATAATACTGATAGATCCCAAGGTTTTCCACAAATCCCCTCAGAACCCATAAAGCAGCAAAGGTGGTTAACACCCAACCGTAGCGATTGCCAGGAATCCGTACAGTGATTAATAATCCTGTCAGCAAGAATGCAAGAAGCGGGATCGCGCCAAACAAGCCGCCCTGCCATGTCTGGTAATTCTCGAGGCTGGGCACCTCTCGGCTCAGATAAGCGAAGTATAATCCGCCCACTAATAGGATCAAAACAAGTACTGCCACGAACCACGGCAATTTTGACTCTGGCTTCTTGATCATCCCGGATTTCCTTCTCCAACAGGATGGCTGAGGTGAGCAGGGAATTAATCCGTCCTGAGGTGCCTATTTAAAACCAGGCATACTGCGCAACCGACATCCCGATCAACGCTACCGACAGGATGATTACGGAGACAACGCTGTTGGTCGCCTGCCGTTCCCGCAGCAAGTGCATCTCCTCCAGATGTTCCGGCGCAGGGGGTCCCCCGCTCTCGCCCATCTGTCTGCTCAATTCTCCCATTCGCCGGGCAATTGGCCCCAGAGCGAAAGCGCCATGCAGCCAGGCCAGGATCCCCGCAACCGCTCCAACCGTCAACACCGCGCCTGGCCCGCTGGTGAGCCACCCATGATCCAGGTGTCCGGAGACCAGCCAGTACATCCACAATCCGGATAAAGCTGTCAGGACACCGGTAATGGTCAGGTATTGGGTCATTCTTCCCGGACCGGTCATACTCCCCATGAACTTTCCCGCCTCGGGGCCAAGGGCCCGCATTCCCCGGCTGATCACCAGGACGAGGAGGAAATTGCCTCCCACCCAGGCAACTGCTGAGAAAATATGGATTGTCCGCAATCCTATCATCAGAAAATTCATTTTCTTCCTCCATAATCAATGCAGTTTTATCTAGAATCGATCTCAAGAATAGTAGGAGGGCAGCCGCTGCAAAACACCACTACTGCCCATTTTTGAGATTGCCTGTCACCAAACTTCCGGGAATGGTTGCATTCCCGGGCTTTAAGGAAAGAATAGGAGCCACCGTCAAAGCTGGCTGGATAATGACATAAGGAAAAAGACTAGTTATCTCTGATACCGGATTATATGGTGAAACCGTCTCGGGATCGTTACGAATATCCTGGATACCGAATTGAGACAGCCGGGTGTCCAGATATTCAAGTTGTAAGTTGCTGGCAGGGGGGGTAAAATCTCCCCGGATATTGATTGTGGCCTCGATCGACTTTTACCTTTTTGGCGCTCCTCGAGTGGAACGGGATGGACGGACGGTCTCCTTCGATACCCGTAAAGCGACTGCCCTGCTCGCTTACCTGTTGCTTACGGGCCAGGTCCACGCACGTGATTCCCTAGCCGCCCTCCTCTGGCCTGAATATGACCAGTCCCATGCCCGGGGTGCCCTCCGCCGCACCCTTTCCGCGCTCACCAGGACCATCGGCGCGGAGAACCTGCTCATCTCCCGGGAGACCATCGGGGTCGATCCCGACGCTTCCCTGTGGTGCGACGTACAGGAGTTCAACCGCTTATTCGCAGAGAGCCAGGCGGGCCAGTGCAAGCCGGAAGACTGCCTCCGCTACCTCGAACGCGCTGCCTTTCTCTACCGCGGGGATTTTATGGCGGGCTTCAGCCTGCGCGACAGCCTGAATTTCGACGACTGGCAGTTCTCTCAGTCGGAATCGCTGCGCGCTTCCCTGGCTGTCATCCTGGAAACACTCGCCGGGAGGTATGCCGCCGGAGTGGATTTCGACGCCGCGCTTTCCCACGCCCGCCGGTGGCTCGCTCTCGATCCTCTTCGAGAAGAGGCCCACCGCATGCTGATGAAGCTTTACGCCTGGTCAGGGCAGCGCAGCGCAGCCCTCCGCCAGTACAGGGATTGCATCCGCATCCTCGACGCGGAACTCGGCGTTGCGCCTTTGGAAGATACCACGGAGGTCTACCAGGCCATCCTCGAAGACCGCTTGCCGCCGCCGCAGTCCGTTTCCCTTGCCGAACAGCCCGGACCTGCCGTTCCAGTTGGTCCTTCTGGCCTGGAAAAGCCGGCGGGCAGCTACCCCATGGTCGGTCGTGAAAACGAGCTGGAAGCACTGCTCCAGGCGTACACCGAGGCTCACCCGGACGGGCGCATTTTCTTCATCGAAGGCGAAGCCGGGATCGGCAAGACCCGCCTGGCCGAAGAGTTCCTTTCATTCGCGAGAGCCCGCGGAGGCCGGGTCTTCCAGGCCAGGTGCTACGAGGGCGAACGCGAACTGGCTTACGGGCCGTTCCTTGCCGGGTTTCAAGATCTCCTCGACCAGGCTGGGACCACCGAGCGGCTCCGGGGGATCGCTCCCCAGTGGCTGAGTGAAGCTGCTCGTCTGGTCCCGGGCCTTGCCGGCCGCATCCCGGAGCTGCCGCCGGTGAGCCCCCTGGAAGGACCCGGCGCCCAGGCGCGGTTTTTCGAGGGGCTGCGCCAGACCCTGAACGCCGCGCTCGGCGGAGACCCGCCGGGGGTCCTTTTCCTGGATGACGTCCATTGGGCGGACAGCGCCTCTCTGGATTTTCTTGCTTACCTCGCCCGCCGGTTGCCGGGATCACCGGTCTTCATTCTCATCACTGCCCGGGACGACATTCCCGAGATCCGGGAACGCCTGAGGCGCCTCTACGCCGAAACAGTCAGGACCGCCGGAACCCAGGGGTTGCCCCGAGCCTCGTCGCAGGGCCTTCATCTCAGTCGGCTTTCACATAAAGCCATCGACCAGCTGGTACTCTCCGCAGACCTCTCTCCCTCCTCCGTTGGTGATTATCCTTCATCTTTCATTCCTCATCCTTCATTGAGTGCCTGTCTCTACCAGGAAAGCGAGGGGCTGCCCCTGATCGCGATCCACTACCTGGAGGCTTTCACCCAAGGCAGCTGGGAGCCGGGTCAGGCAGCCTGGGCGACCCCCGGCAACATATTCGATCTGCTGCGCTCCCGCTTGGCCGGCCTCGACGATGCCGCTGCCCAGCTGATCGGCGCAGCCGCTGTGATCGGGCGTTCGTTCGACCTGGAGACTCTGCGGCTGGCGAGCGGCCGCAGCGAAGCGGAAACGGTCGCCGGCCTGGAGGCGTTGCTGGCGCGGCGGTTGATCAGCGAACAGGCATCCCTCGAACCCCAGGGAGAGGTAATCTACGATTTCACCCATGAGAAGCTGCGGCAGCTTGTATACCAGGAGACCAGCCTCGCCCGCCGCCGCCTGCTCCATCGCCGGGTGGCAGAGGTTTTGAGCGGCGCCGACCCGGGCGCGCCGCCTCGCACCCCCCGCCGCGATGGCTCCCTCGCCGCCGTCATCGCCGGCCACTACCGCCTGGCAGGGAGGGACGAGCAGGCCGCCCACTACTACTTCCAGGCTGGTGAGCACGCCCGTGATCTGTTTGCCAACCAGGAAGCCATCGCCCACTTCCAGGCCGCCCTGGCTGCCGGGCACCCGGCGCAGGCGCAACTCCACGAATCCATCGGTGACCTGCATTTGTTGAACGGTGAGTATCGAGAAGCTATCGTCAGTTATGAAACCGCTGTCGCTCTGACCGAATCTGATCCTGCGCAACTGGACGAAATTCGCCCATCGCTTCATCCCTGGCCTGGTCCCCCGGCGAAGTCTCCTCCGGGAGAACAGCCATCATCCCCCATCCCTCATCCTTCTCTCCGGCTGGCCCGCCTCGAACACAGGCTCGGCGAGGTCCACCACCGGTTGGGAGAATGGGACCTGGCCGAGGGACATTTCCGCAGCGCCTTGAACGAGCTCGCCGGTTCCGGATCGCTCGCCGCGGAGTCCCGGATCTACGCCGACTGGAGCCGGACCGCGCTCAGCAGAAACGCCGTCGAACGCGCCCGCGCGCTGGTCCAGGAAGCGGCAAAGCTCGCTGAGGAAAGCCAGGACCAATTCGCCCTGGCCCAGGCCTCGAACATCCTCGGGATTCTTGCCCGCCGCACCGGCGGTGAACCCGGGCTTGCGCTCCAGCACTTGAGCCGCAGCCTGGAGATCGCCGAGACCCTGCCCGCCCCCTCTCCCCGAATCGCCGCGCTGAACAACCTGGCGCTCCTCCACGCTGACCTCGCCCAGTACGACAGAGCCATCGACCTGACCCGCCAGGCGCTCGAGCTGTGCGTCCGCCTGGGCGACCGCCACCGCCAGGCGGCCCTGCACAACAACCTGGCGGATTTCTACCACGCGGCCGGCGACGGCGACCAGGCGATGGTCCACCTCAAGCAAGCTGTCGCCCTGTTCGCCGAGATCGGCGGGAGCGTCTCTCCAGGCGCCGCTGAATCTCGCCCGAACCCCGAGATCTGGATGCTCACCGAGTGGTAAAGTTGTGATATAATACCGTCAACTTATAACCAGATTGCGAGTGTACCCGTGCCGCCATTTCGCTTATAAGGATGGCGGCATTTCCTTCACCACGGATCTGCCAAAAAATTCAGGAGCAAGAATAAAATATGGAAACCAAACTTTACGTTGGAAACCTGTCGTATGCAACGACAGAAGATGAACTGCGGGCGCTGTTCAGCGAGGCCGGCGAAGTCTCATCCGTGGAGCTGATCAAAGACCGGGACACTGGCAACTCGAAGGGGTTCGCTTTCATCGAGATGGGTAACCAGACCGCTGCTGAGAAGGCCATCAGCACCTTCAATGGCTACAGCCTGGCCAACCGGGAGATCAAAGTCAACATTGCCCGCCCCCGCGAAGCGCGGCCGCCGGGGGGCTGGTACACCGACAGCCCCAGACGTCCCAACCCGAGGAACCGCGGTCGGCGCACCAAGACCCGCCGGTATTGATCGGATGCCGAAAAACCGCCCCAATCGAGACAGGTTGGGGCGGTTTTCTTTTCGATTTATAATTACCCCGGAGGAGAAACTCTGAATGTCCTCCTGGCTGTCGCTCTGCTTCTCACGCCCGGTCGTCCGCCGCGCGGCTTACTCGGCGCTCGTCGTCGGCACGATTCTCCTGACGATCAACCACGGCGAGGCAATCCTGCGCGGCGACGTGGATCGCGCCCGCCTCCTGCGCATGGCGCTGACCGTGCTCGTCCCGTACGTCGTCTCGACGGTCTCCAGCGTGATCACCACCCTCGAACTGCGCCGCTCCGCTGCTCCCCCCGGCGGAGCGGCGGGTGAAAGCCCCGATGATTGAAAGGTCGCCAGGACGGGCAAAGAGGCGGCGCCGTACTTCCGCATCTTCAACCCCGGGCCGCCTGGGCAAGAAATTCGATCCTGGCGGCGCCTGCGTCTCCCGCTTCTCGTCCGAACTGGAGCGCGTCCCGGTCGCATAGGTCCATGAGCCGTGGAAAATGAGCGCTGCCCTCCAGTGTGAAACCGTGAAGGACTGTCCCGCGCCCCTGGTCGACCATTCCCTGGCGCGGCAGAGAGCTGCAATCACCGGTATAACGAAAGGATAGGTTGTATGAAAGACACCGTTCGGCAAATCACCGTCCTGTTCGCTGTCCTGATAACCGTGTTCTTTAACCTCCTGGCGAACGCCCTGCCCCTGAACGGGCTGAACACCGGCGAGATTTCCGATCGCTTTGAAGTCTATTTTGTACCGGCTGGATACGTGTTCGCGGTCTGGGGAGTCATCTACGTCGGCCTGATCGCTTACGCCGTCTTCCAGGCCCTCCCCTCCCAGCGCGAGAACCCCCGCCTGAGGCGGACCGGCTACCTGGTGGCTGCCAGCGGCCTGGCAAACATCGCCTGGCTCTTCCTGTGGCACTATGAGCTTTTTCCCCCCACCCTGATTGCAATGTTCGCCCTGCTCTTCCTGTTGATCGCCGTCTATCTCCGCCTGGGGGTCGGGAGGTCCGCTGTCGGCGCGGCCGAGACCTGGGCGACCCGGGTCCCCATCAGCGTCTACCTGGGCTGGATCACGGTCGCCGCGGTCGCTAACGTGACGGACGTGCTGTATTTCCTCCATTGGGATGGCTTCGGCCTTTCCCCGGAGGCCTGGATGTTGATCGTCCTGGGTGCGGTCGTCCTGGTCTCCGGCCTGGTCAGCCTCACCCGGCGCGACGTTGCCTTTAACCTGGTCATCCTGTGGGCGCTGGCTGGGATCGCAGTGAAGCATTCCGGCGCGGCCCTGGTGTTTACCGCTGCGCTCGCAGCCGCCGTCGTGGTGGCTGCCGTACTGCTCCTCAGCCTCCCTCGACGGAAGCCTGTGCATGCCTGATCCCGCAGGGTCGTGCGCGACAGGGACCCCGTGACAGCCCCCCTGCCGCCCACTCCGAGGGCCCGGTCGGCGCAGGCCTCCCTGCGTGCCCTGCTCGCCGGTCGGAGCCTCTTGCCGGCGATGGAGTCCCTGCGGGACGAGCTGGGGGACGTCTTCCTGCTGCCCGCCCCGGGGTTCCGGGTGGTCGTCCTCTCTGGTCCCGCGGCGGCTCGCTTCACTTACGTCGAAGCGCGCGCCTCCCTGCGCTGGCGGGCTGCGGGCGATCCTGTTACAAGCCTGCTGCGGCATGGGTTGCTCGTGGAGGACGGCGAGAGCCACGCCGCCCTGCGCCGCAGCATAATGCCTCACCTCCACCGTCGGGTGATCGAAAGCCGCCTGGAGACCTTCATCCGGCGGGCCGACCAGGTCTGTGCATCATGGGACCTCCGTCAGCCTTTGGACATGCTGGTGGAGATGCGCCGGATCGCCCTCTTGATCCTGGTGGACGCGCTCTTCGACGCCGACCTGACCCCGGACGTCGACCGTCTGTGGCAGCCCATCCTCCGCGCCATCCGGTTCATCTCGCCGGGCATCTGGCTCTTGTGGCGCGGCGCCCCCCAAATCGGCCTGCGGCCGGCGCTGCGCGAGCTGGACGCGTACCTCTACAGTCTCATCGCCGCGCAGAGGGAAGGCCTGCTTGAGCGGTGTGACGGGTGAGCCGCGACCAGTCGAGGGACGCCGTGGGTCCGATCGTGGCCGTCATCCAGGCGCGCATGACCTCGACCCGACTGCCCGGC
>CAYQDF010000053.1:0-13378 GCA_964416175.1 uncultured Anaerolineaceae bacterium | reverse complement strand
TGGACGCGTACCTCTACAGTCTCATCGCCGTGCAGAGGGAAGGCCTCCGGTCGGCGAAAGGCCTTAGTCCCAGCCTGCTCCGCGCCGGTCTGAGCGACGACCTGGTCCGCGACCAACTCCTGACCCTGCTGATCGCCGGGCACGACACCAGCACGGCGCACCTGGCCTGGACCCTCTACCTGCTCGCTGCGCACCCCGCCTCCCAGCAGCTGGCCCAGGCGGAGGTCGACGCAGTGTGCGGCGGCTGCCCCCCCTCTTCCGCGGCTCTGGGGCAACTGACCTACCTCGAGCAGGTGATCGACGAAAGCCTCCGCCTGTACCCCCCCATCCACGTCAGCAACCGTTCGGTCGCCGAAGACCTGGAGTTTGGCGGCTGCCGGGTCCCCGCTGGCGAGCGGTTGATGTTCTCCATCTACCTCACTCACCGCGACGGGAGGTGCTGGCCGGACCCCGATCGGTACGACCCTGCCCGCTTCGCCCCGAGTGTCCGGCGTGAACCGTATGCGTTCGTCCCCTTCGGCGGCGGCCCGCGCAACTGCATCGGCGCAGCCTTCGCCCAGGCGGAGGCGAAAGCGGTCCTGGCCCGCCTGCTCCAGCGCTATCGCTTCACCTTGCTGGAGCCGAAGGTTCGCCTCCACATGGGCGCGACCCTGGAGCCAGGCCCCGGGGTGTTGGTGAGGGTCGAGGCGAGGCGATGAGATGCGTTGTGAGAAAAGAGTTCGCACGGTGTTTTCGCCATCGCGCGCAAGCAGAAAGCAATATGCAGTTTTTGTCTTCGCGTAGATTTCCGCCCCGCCAGCGGTTAACCCCAACCATTGCGCGCCTGGAAATTGCTGTCTGATCTGTTGAAGGTTTAGAACGTGTGTGCTATAATTGCTGCCAGGGTGACTTGCGGTACACTGATTCCAGCAAAGGGAAGGAGCTTTTCATGAACCAGGGTAAGAGCACCACCAAGAAGGCCACGCAGAAGTCCAGGGGATTCACGGACGAGGAACGAGCCGCGATGAAGGAGCGCGCCCGTGAGCTGAAGGCGGAAGCGCGCGCGAACAAGAGCAAGGCGGAAGGGGAAAGCGCCGTGCTCGCGAAGATCGCCGAGATGCCGGAACCGGATCGCGCCATGGCCAAGCGGCTCCATGCGATCATCAAAGCCAGCGCGCCAGCCCTCTCGCCGAAAACCTGGTACGGGATGCCCGCGTATGCCAACAAGGATGGCGCAGTCGTCTGCTTCTTCCAAAGCGCGCACAAGTTCAACTCGAGGTATGCGACCTTCGGCTTCAGCGATGTGGCGAACCTCGACGAAGGCGCCATGTGGCCGACCTCCTTCGCGCTGACGGAGTTGACCGCCGCCGAAGAGGCAAGGATCAGCGCACTGGTGAAAAAAGCGGTGAGCTGAGGGCTGATCTCGCCATTGGCTCTGCCCCGGGTGGAATCGTCGGTCGGGACGAGGCTTTCTTGCAAGACGAGAAAGGGCACCATCCATCCTGTGAAATCAATTAGTGTTCCATATAAAAGCGGCTGGTTCACTGTTGGTATTCCCGCCCTGACATTTCTGATGGTATGGTGGGGTTCATCGCTGCTTGTGCTGGCAGCTTTGGATTGGGGTGTTTCTGATTGGATGGGTATGCTGATTTGCGCAGGTGGCATCCTTCCCGGCCTGATCGCAAGTGTGGCGATTTATCCGCTATTATTGCGGTTTGCAGCGCGAGGACGTGGAGAACTGCGGCTTGAGAGGGCGGTCCTGGATGCCCGAATTGGATTCCGAAGGCAGCTCATTGATTTGGGGAAAACCCACGAGGCCAAGATCGCCGCCGACGCCGGGTGCACATCCCTCACATTGCAGAACGATCATACTTATCTTAACTTGTTCTTCCGCGGTCTCCCACGCGAGAAAGTTCTGGATGTCTTCCAGGCGCCGTATTTCATAGATGAGCTGGTCGTGACGCCGGAAATGGGGTCGTGGGGATTCGACGTTGAGGCAGGCGCTTCGGACATTGAGGACTTTGCCACTTTGCTCTTGCAGACAATGTGGCGCCAACGCCGGCAGAATCGCTCTTTCCTGGTGTATGAAAGATACCCTTGGGATCTGCACCCGCAGCCAGAGTTCCACTATATTCGCTTGATTGAGTGGGGAAAATGCTCTGCCGAGGCAATTGCATTGATTGAGCAACTGGAACAGCAGTTTGTTGATGGTTTGACCGATTCGTATGTGCGCGTCACGCCCGACTATCTGGTCGGGTGGGTGTATCACTCCCTGAGGAGCACACTGACCGGTCATCCCGATTACTACTGTGTGATGCCTCTCGGTCATATTCGAGCAGAGGTATCCTTGCCCCGGCCAGATTGGGAACCTTTTATCATTGGACACGTGCTGAAAGAAGCGCTGGCGAGTGCGCTCAGTGCAGCCACCCCCGCTGGAGGGCCGTATCTTGAAGATCGCCAATATCTCTACGTGCGCGGCCGGGATGAAAATGGCGATCCGCTTGAGCTGGCCTTCGACTGGTATAGGCCGGGGGATGCGAACTACGACGAGGCGAACCTGATAGTCCGCTTCGTGAATAGAATTGGGAACAAGTCGGTCAGGCAGTCAATGCGTGAATTGCGCTGAGAGCCAGAAGGCACAAGAAGATATCTAAAAGATCATTTAGCGACCCGGCACTTTGTAAATTATGCAAATGAAGGCGCTTTGAGCGGAACGCAGTGAAGTCGAAAAGCGCCTTCGTGAGCATCCTTGTAATACCAAAATCGGGAGTTTCGACACTGTACAAAAGGATCCCCGATCGTTATCTTGGGTACTATGAAGCCAACCAGAGCACTATCCATGTCCAGATTCATGATCGTTCTGCTTCTGGGAGCGCTGCTGTCTGCCTGCGCCTCGCAACCCGCCATACCAGCCGCAGGTTTTGTTGATCTCAGCAATTTACAGCCGCTTCCCACGCCGGCAGAACAGGATGTCAGGCCGTTAAAAGTCGCCATCGCCGCAGTCATATCGCCCCAAGGCAGCGCCGAGAGCTACGCCTCCCTGCTTGACTACCTGAGCGATAAACTGGATCGGCCGGTGGAGCGAGTGCAGCGTCGCACTTACGCCGAGGTCAATGAGCTGCTGCGAACCGGAGAGGTTGACCTGGCCTTTGTGTGCACCAGCTCTTACCTGCTTGGTGAGAGAGAATTTGGACTGGAGTTGCTGGCTGCACCCCAGGTGAACGGAGAGAAGACCTACCGCGCCATGCTGATCGTCCCGGCCGAAACCACCGCTCAGCGCATCGAGGATCTGCGAGGGAAGGTGTTCGCTTTCACCGATCCCAACTCGTTCACCGGTCGCATTTATCCAACCTACCTGCTCCAAACTATTGGAGAGATACCGGAAAGCTTCTTCGCGCGCACTTTCTTTACTTACAGCCACGACGACGCCATCCGCGCCGTGGCTGATGGCGTGGCAGACGGCGCTTCGGTGGACAGCCTGGTGCTGGATTTTGCCCTCAAGCGCCAGCCCGCTCTGGCCGAGCGGCTGCGGGTCATTCACATCTCGCCGCCGTTCGGCATGCCGCCCGTCGTGGTCAGTCCAGGCATCCGCCCGCAGCTGCGCGCTGAGCTGGAAGGGATTCTCCTGGAAATGCATGAAGATCCCGATGGGCTGGCCGCACTGCAAGCCTTGGACTACGACCGCTTCATCCGGGTTTCCGACGAAGATTATCACTCCGCAGAAGATGTGGAATCGCAGGTTATTTTAGACGAGAGCAGCCCATGAAGATGAATCTCTGGCACACATCCGTGAGGCGATTCTGGGAGATCGCCGGCGGCGTCAACGTCCGCACCAAGATCATGGGCATCGTCCTGGGCGGGACTCTCTTGCTCAGCCTGGGTTTAACCTACCAGGTGCATCACGCGCTGACGCAGATCATGGAAAAAGAGCTGCTCGCCCGCGGCGTGTCCATCGGGCGCGATCTGGCAGCCCGCTCAACGGACCCCATCCTGGTCAACGACCTGTACGCCCTCAACCAGTTGCTCCTTGAGACCCGGAAAAACAATTCGGACGTGCGCTATGCCTTCGTGCTGGACCCAGACGGCGAGGTCCTGGCCCACACTTTCGGGGGTGGTTTCCCGGCGGGTCTGATCGAACTTAATCGGGTAGAACCGGAGGGGTATCAGAACACCATTTCGATCGAGACCCCCGAAGGGCTGGTCTGGGACGTGGCTGTGCCTGTTTTCAACGGCCGGGCTGGGATCGCGCGGGTGGGAATTTCCAATCAAAGCGTGCAGCGCGTGCTGCTCGACCTGACTTCTCATGTTCTGTTGACCACCGTCGCCGTGCTGGGGCTGAGCCTGCTGGCCGCGACCTTCCTGACCTTTATCCTGACACGACCAATACTGGAGCTGGTCGAAGCGGCCCGCGCTGTGGGACGGGGAGATTTCTCAAGGCGTGTGCGGCGCTGGGCCAACGACGAGATCGGCGATTTAGCGGAAGCCTTCAACCAGATGGCTATTGAACTGGAGCGGGCCGACGAGGTCCGCCGTGAGCGTGAGCTGCTGCGCCGCCAGCTCCTGGAGAGAGTGATTGATGCCCAGGAAGAAGAACGCCGCCGCATCGCCCGCGAGCTGCATGACAGCACCTCCCAGAATCTCACCTCCCTGATGGTGGGTTTGCGTACGCTGGAGGATACCTGCGACGCTCCCCAGGTGCACTGCCACACGCAGGAATTACGCCAGGTCGTTGGCCAGGTGTTGGAAGATGTGCACAACCTGGCTGTGGAGCTCCGTCCGGCGGTCCTCGACGACCTGGGGCTATCCGCGGCTCTCGAACGGCTGGCTCAGGAATGGCAGAAACGCCACCGGGTTCAGGCCGACGTCGTGGTGCACCTGGGTAGTGAGAGGCTCCCCAATCCGATGGAGACTGCTCTCTATCGGATTGTTCAAGAAGCCCTGACCAACGTCGCCCGCCATGCCCAGGCGAAGCAGGTCAGCGTTCTGGTTGAAAGGCGCCAAAGGGAAATCGTTGCGGTCATCGAAGACAACGGCCGGGGCTTCGAGCTGGAGCGGGTCCACCGCGATGGTCACCTGGGACTGTTGGGGATACGTGAACGGGCAGAATTACTGGGAGGAAGCCTGACCATCGAAACCAGTTCGGGCGAGGGGACCAGCCTGTTCATCCGGCTGCCAATTCCTCACGCGATTACAACGGAAATTAGAGAGAGCGTACTCCAATGAACAGGCAGGCACGGATTCTGTTGGCAGACGATCACGCAGTTTTGCGCGCCGGCCTGCGTCTGTTGTTGAACAGCCAGCCGGATTTCGAAGTGATTGGCGAAGCGGCCAGCGGGATCGAAGCTCTGGATTTCGCTGAGACGCTGCAACCCGACCTGATCTTGCTTGATCTGAGCATGCCAGGTCTGGGCGGATTCGATGCGCTGCCGATCCTCCGCCGCCGGGCGGCCCAAGCCCGCATCCTGATCCTGACCATGCACGACGATCCGCAGTATCTGCGTCAGGCGCTCAAAAATGGGGCAGCCGGTTACGTGCTTAAGAAAGCCGCCGATGTAGAACTGCTCTCGGCGGTGCGCGCAGTGCTGCGCGGCGAGGTGTACGTGCATCCGTCCATGACTCGTCCGCTGCTGGAAGACCTGCTTCCACAGGCGGAGAACAGCGGCGAATCAAGCCGCTGGGATACGCTGAGCGAACGCGAGCGAGAAGTCCTGCGGCAGGTCGCCCTGGGGTATACCAGCGCTGAGATCGCAGAACAACTCAACCTGAGCGTGAAAACCGTGGAGACTTACCGGGCGCGCGGCATGGAGAAATTAGGACTTACCAGCCGCGCTGCCCTGGTGCGATTCGCCCTGGGAAAGGGCCTGATCTCACAAGAGTAGGACCAAGGGTGTGATCTCGCTACGCTGCGCCCAGGTTCGGTTGACCAGATCGGTCAGGCCTTTGAGCTCTTCACGGCTGCTTGGCGTTCCTCCACGTTGCTGTTAGCAATTTCGTAGGCGTGAAAGGTAATAATGAAACATCAATCGGGAGCTGCTGCGGCAGCCAGCGCCTGCTCCAGGACACTGGAGGATTCGTCCATAAAATCCTCAATCCTGGCAATCCTCTTCCCGGGAAAGAGCAACGCCCGGCGGAGGTCGTCTATGGAGTCAATGCCTGTGGTCGCGTTCACGCTGACAGTCTTTCCACTGAGACGCTCATTGATAGCGCGCTCCAGAGGATCGGCCGCCTGGGGGAGTTGCTGGGCGGCTTCTGCCGCAGCCTGCCGGTGGGCAGGCAGCTGGGTGGCTTCGGCCAGCTCATGGAAAGCCAGGGCGCGCAGGGATGAGGCAAAGCCGCTCCCTGGATGGCTTAGCAGCCATGTGAACGCCCGTTCCACCCGACGGCGGAAATCCCCGGCAGCAGTGGTGTGCCCGTGGCGCACGAATGCCAGCAAAGCGGCCGCAGTGGTTTCCACATCATCATCCCAGGAGCCATTCGCTCTCTGGGTGCGCGCCAGCCAGCGCAGGGTGATCAATGCAGGTGAGATCAACGTAGGCATAGCTAAATCAAGTTTATTTGCCACGGGTAAATATTCGCTTTCATCAGTCAGTCCTTGACAATAAACCTTCATCTTGGCAGGAGATTCTGGCGCATCACCCCTGGATGCAACCATCGCTGGTTCTCCAGGTATCGCGGGACCGAAAAAGCCTTCCAACCGCAGACCCGGCGGCAATGGCTGCGAGACGACGATCAGGCGCGGCTTGACCTCTTCGGCACCAACAATCTCCTCATCCCGGGCGAAGAATGCCGTATAAGGGGTCACCAGGCGGTGCTTCAACGCCAGGTTGATGATCAGATCACGGGCATTGCCTTTGACCCCAATGGCTTCTTGAGCCAGCAGGTCATCCAGGCGGGCGCGCGCCCACAGGCGGGCGATGGCTGGCTCCGGCTGGCTGGCGGGCGGCAGATCTACCTCTACTATCACCTTCTCACTGTCGCGGCGACCTTCAACGACAAGCCTCCGGGAGGCATTCTCACTGACCATCCGGCCGACGATCTCCAGCGGTTGGCCATGATATATATCCCGCAGCGGCGAGGGATAGACATCCCAAACCATGCTGTTGCCATCGGTGATCTTGAGATCGGTGAGAGCCGGGAAGGAGAGGCGATCGTTGAAACGGATGATGGCACCTTCGATGTCATCGGTCAAATCGACGAATTCCGCAGTCCCCCGGCCGGCGCGCGCCAGCTCCTCTAAAAATGCCCGGTTGACCGAAGGCCCGATCCCGAAGGTGAAGAGGCGCGCCTTCCCGAGCAGACGGTTGACCTCCTTGTAAGCGCGCTCCTCCGCTGAGACAGCGCCATCGGTGAACAGGATCACCAGGCGGGTGCGTTCTTTATCGGCCGGAAGCGAGAGCGCTTCACTCAAGGCGCCCACGATCTCTGTCCCACCTGTGCCTTCAACCTGCGCGAGGAAATGATCGACTTGGTCGAGCGACTCCTGGGAAAAGGGGCTGGCATCCCCTTGATACCATCGAGGAGTCTGGTTGAAGAGCAGCAGACGAAACCGATCGGAAGGCGTCAGGGTGCGCAGGCAGGCGCGCAGAGCATTGACCGCCTGCCGGATGGGTTCACCCATCATCGAGCCGGAGCGGTCAAGCACGAAGATAAATTCCCGCGCCACGGAGACGGCCTGGTCCCTTCCATCAGGCGGGAGCAGGGTGGCCAGGAAATAGTCGCCGTCTTCTCCGCTGGCGCGCCAGGCCGCCAGAGCGAAGTGCTTGTTGAACACGGGGTAACGCAAGACAAAGTCATGATCGGGGATCTGCGGGCCCGCCAGGCGCAAATTGAAACGCCTTTCGTCCAGCCGGGTGACCTCGATCGGGTGCGTCGTGACGATCGGATCGCCAGCGGGAAGGCCAGCATCGACCGACAGGATGATCTCCAATCCACCAACAGGCTCATCTGCCCCGGCGATGGGCGCGTCCAGCCCTTTACCCTCATGTAGATGCTCGGGGCTGTGATAGCGCGGCGTGATCCCCATAGGGATCACCAGCTCGTACGTCCCGCTGTCATATTTAAGTCGTTCCTGGTAGCTGATGGAAGCCTGAAGGTTATCGCCGGGCTGCACGTTGGCCAGCCGGACGGCGAACAGGTTCGGGCGGCGCTGTTCCATCAGTCCGGCACGGCGGCCTGCGAGCCGAGCCTGCTCGTATTCCCTCTGAGCTTTGGTTACTTCCATCAGGTCGGCGCGGATGGTGCGCGCCCCCACGGTCAGCTTAAAGTCGATGATGGCAGCCTTGTGCGAGAGCGGGAAGAGGTACTCCAATTCAGCGGCTTCCTCAAGCGGATTGACGAAGTGCTGGTTAACGGTGATCGTGGCGACCGGTCCCAGGATCTGACCGGTGTAAACGGTCTTTTCGAGCGGCAGCGGGCTGTGCAATTCAGTTGCGATCACCAGCTCGCCCATGCGCGGCCGGATTTCAGTTCGAATTAAGGGCTCCATGTGAAACTCCTTAATAAGTCACGAATTTCCAGGTTGATTATCAGCGGTTCTTGACCTCTTTGTCATCTCTTAAACTTTGAGTGTTTGAACGGTTGAAGTTTTGAGGTGAATGATTTCCCCAGATCCGTTGCACCTCCTGTAACAATTCTGCTAACCTTTTCCGATCATTTTGACTGAGCGCAGTGGGGGTGATCAGTGTCATCCGGGCAGGTAGCGAGTAATGGGTGTAACTCCGTCCCGAAGGGAGTGGGAGCGAGGCAGGTTCGAGGCTATCCTTCGATTGTTCCAGCATCTTCCGCAGTGCAGGAAGGGAGGAAGCCTGAAAATGCTGACGGATCTCATCCAGCCGCAGGCCACGTTGTCGTAAGATCGGGATGAGATTAAGCCGAACCAGATGGTTCTCGTCGTAAGCCGCGCTAAGACCGGCTCCACTGGGCGGCGGCAGGATGCCCTGCTGGACATAAAAGTGGATCGTCCGGCGCGGCAGACCTGTTTGCTCGCACAACTCCTGGATGGAGTAACGGTGATCTTTCATAATGGCAGCCTCCAACTTTACAGTTCAATTATAACACTGTTAAATTACACTGTCAAGTCTTATCTCTCTGTGCTTGTAACAAACACAGTTCAGGTCGACAATCGACATAACAGGCTGCTGTTTGGTGGCGGTTTGGAACTGCCATCTTACTCAGGGTCTGCGCTTATCAGCAAAACCCTCCGCTTGTGATACAGACACGCCTGCCAGGAGGTTGCAGGGGCATAAGGATGATAGTGTTTAAATACATGTGTCACCTGGTCCGACGCAACGCCCGCCATATGCGTTCTTCCTGGGCAGAAGCCGTATTCTGTTATGGCGCGTTGTCCCTCGCCGACCTGTTGGCCAGTGTCGCCAGGTAGACATCCTCCAGGCTGGGACCAAGGGTGTTCAGTCTTATCACCGCAAACCATGCCCCCCCGGCGAAGTCCATCACCCGCGGCAGCAGCACGGGTCCGTCACGCAGGTGCATGGGGGTTTTACTTGGCTCTGTGGTTGTAGTTCCTCAACCTGGTCTTTTTGCTCATCCATCACGCGACCTCTTCTGGCCTAGCGCTGGCATGTCAATGACAATGCGCTCCAGCCCGGCCAGGTTTTGTGCATTCTGCGGCTCGAAGAGCAAGGGACAGTCAGCCAGTTTAACCTGCGCAGCAGCCAGCTTGATGGCGAAGGTGTAACAGGTGGGCTCGCCGCATTTTTTGCAATTGGTCCGCGGTAACAGTTTGTAGATCGCCATGGGCGTAGGTCGCTGACGGGTCTTGTAATCAGGTGTGATCTCGCTCCGCTGCGCCCAGATACGGTTGACCAGATCGATCAGGCCTTTGAGCTCCTTCACGGCTGCCTGGCGATCCTCCACGTTGCTGGTAGCAATTTCGTAGGCGTGAAAGGCAATATTGTGTCCGCCTTTCTTCCAGGTCAGGGCCTGCGCCTCGGGTAAATAGACTGCGCCGCGCAGGGTAGCATTGAGGTAAGGCAAGACTTCAGAAATATCAACTGTCAGACGGGCGACTGCCGAAAAGCGCTCCGCCCCCGGTTCACAGGGAGGCGTGAACACTTCCACCTGGTAATTGTCAATGAGCACTCCATCCTCTTTTTACCATGTCCATGCCATTTGTATCGATTTCGGGATGATATCCATCCTCTCCTGATGCTCAGCGGATCAGGCCGCGGATGATCAGATCGACGGCCTCATCCTCGTCCAGCCCGCGCGCCAGCAGGGATTCGAGCTCTTTGCGGTTGACCGTCCCGATGGCCGCCTCGTGGGTCACCTGGGCCTGGTCGTGGCGCACCACCACCAGGGGTGTGTTGCTCGCCTGAGCAGCATCGCGCACGATCTCCGTGCAATCCATGTGGCCGCGTGCCAGAGGGGCGTTGCCTTCCATGGTGGTAAAGACCCTGCTCTGCGCGCGGTCGCGCACCGCTACCCGGGTGCGGGTCAGCCCCCGCGCGTTCGCGCCGTTCAGACGCACGGTCTCCTTCACAGTGACCTGGTCGTCGTGGGTGCCGTATGCCTTGGTCGTCATTTCAACCACTGCCCCGGCACCGGCTTCAACAACGTACTCCAGCGCCAGCCGGCCCACCCGCCCGCGCGTCAGGCTGAAGGTGGTCAGGAAGCGCCCGCCGTCTTCGACGGTCACTTCTGCGTTGGGCAGCACCTCTACCCCGCCGGTCTTTCCATGATAATGTTCCTCCGTGTAAGTCAGGCTGGCATTCTTGCCCACGTGGATGTGCGCTTGCATGCGGTGCTGAACATTTACGGCGTTGGGAAAAGAACAGTGCGCCAGGAACTGCACTTCTGCGTCCGCCCCGATCTCGTACTCGGCCAGGATATCCTGCACCCCCTCGGCCGGGAGCACTCCAAAGCACAGGTGAACGGGCCGTTCGACCTTTACGCCTGGATCCACGCAGATCCGGGCTTTCACCCCGTGTCCCAGCGGCTCTGCGGCGAAGCTCACACCGGGGACTTCGTGGGCAGACAGCACCTGATTCCCGCTCACCACCAGGGTCGCGACTTCGGGGAGCTGCAGGGCATCCGGGTTGCCGCCCGCCAGGCGGTAAGCTTCCTGCATGGCAGCCATCTCCTCGGACCAGCCGGGCGCCTCACGCGCAGCGTGTCGACGTTCAAGGATGGCCGGCATCTTTATTCCTCCTCCGGCGGCCTGAGACGAAGGTCGCCGTTGCTGGCCAGGGCGGCCTGGACCTCCGGCTGAGTAACGTCCCAGGGTTGGGACCCCAGCGTCTCCAGGTGGGGGATGCAGCGCGTGGAGAAGTAGCGCCGCGCCTCGACCGGCCCCCCGCTGAAGATCACCGAGCCGGCGCACATCAGCGAGGCCGCATCGGCTATATCCACCATCTCGTCGCGGTGGGTTATCAACAGCACGGCTGTGCCCGCCTGTGCCATCCGGCGGATCAGCCTGGCGATCTCCCCCAGCGTGAGCACATCGATGCCGGAATCGGGCTCATCCAGGATCGCCAGGCGCGGCTGCTGGGCGTAAACAGCCGCCAGCTCCACCCGCTTGCGCTCGCCGCCGGAAAGCGTCCGGTCGGCGGCGCGGTAGCCATAATACCTGGCCGGAAGCGAGACCGCCTCCAGGGCCGCCACCACCTGCTCCCGGTCCGGCGGTTCCTGCCCCAGGCTCACGTACTTCCCGATCGGGATGCCCTCGAAGCGGGCCGGCTCCTGCCAGGCGAGCGTGATCCCCATCCGGGCACGCTCGGTGATCGACAGGCCGGCCAGGTCACGACCGTCAAAGACGATCCTTCCGGCATCCGGTGTGTAGCCCTCGCAGCCCATGATGGCGTACGCCAGCGATGACTTGCCCGAGCCGTTCAACCCCAGCAGAACGTGGACCTGGCCAGGGTGCGCCTCCAGATTCACGCCGCGCAGGATCTCACGTCCGTTGCGACGCAGCCACAGGTCTTCTACACGCAAAATGGGTTCAGCCATCTTTTTCCCTGACCAACAAGACACCTGAGAACCATTCTACACATCCTCCAGCTTTTCTTGGAGCTGGCCCACTTTCTCTTTCGCAGCCCGGGCAGCCTCCGTGAAGAGCCGTGCAGTGGCGACCTCGTCCACCGTTTCCATCGGCGGCAGGGCTTTGATTTCGCCAATGGACAGATCCAGCGGTCCAGCCAGCAAGACCGCATCGGCGGGACAGGTGGTTTCGCTGCCGAGCTCGATCGGAAGCACGCCGAAATGCTCAACCACGCGGTGAGTTCGCTCCGGGTCTGCGTTACACACGGCCAGGTTTCGACGGGGGACACCAACCGCCAACAGGCGCTCGAGCAGAATGCAGCCGATGTTCCCCGCGCCGATCAACACATAACGTTTTTCCCGTAAGATCTTCACGCCTTCTTCGCCTGGCTGTCATGATATGCGGCGTAAGCCCGGCGCAGGGCAATTGCGTAGTCCGCTTCCACAGATTCTTTTTCCGCGATCCAGTTGAACTGGCGCGCCATTCCCACCAATTCGGCATCTGTGGCGTCTTCGGGGCTCCGCCCCATCGCGATTAACTGCTGGAAGATCGTGTCCAGTCCTCTCATCCCAACCGTGTGACCCTGCGGCCCAATCTTGAGGTAGGTAATACCATCGACGTTGGGCAGGCAGCAGGCGCTCGAACCTGGCGGCATTCCGGTCATGAGATTACCTGTAACTTGGCAGGACCAGGGCACTCCGCTGCGGGTTGGCAGAGGTCTCGCGACTACTCCCCTGCGGCAGCAACTGAGACCTTAAAATAACGATTTTGGAGCCAGAAGGCCACGTTGACCAGTCCGATCATCACCGGCACTTCCACCAACGGGCCGATCACGGCTGCGAAGGCCTGTCCGGAGCTGATCCCGAACACTGCCACGGCCACGGCGATCGCCAGCTCGAAGTTGTTGCTGGCGGCCGTGAAGGACAGGGTCGCCGTCTGCGGATAGGTCGCCCCGATGGCTTTGCCCATGAAGAAGCTCACCAGGAACATGACGATGAAGTAGATCAGCAGCGGGATGGCGATGCGCACCACGTCCATTGGGATTGTGACGATCAGCTCGCCCTTCAGGCTGAACATGACCACGACGGTGAACAGCAGGGCGATCAGCGTGATCGGGCTGACCCGGGGGATGAACCGGGTGTTGTACCATGCCTTCCCCTTCGCCCGTACCAGCGCCAGGCGGGTCAGGAACCCGGCGATGAACGGGATCCCCAGGTAGATGAACACACTTTTGGCGATCTCGCCGATGGTGATGTCCACCGCACTGCCCTTCATGCCGAAGGCGGTCGGCAGCACAGTGATGAACACATAGGCGTAGAGGCTGTAGAACAGCACCTGGAACACGCTGTTGAACGCCACCAGCCCGGCCGCATACTCGCTGTCGCCGTGCGCCAGCTCGTTCCA
>CAYQDF010000052.1:7727-20954 GCA_964416175.1 uncultured Anaerolineaceae bacterium | reverse complement strand
AGAAGTGGTTGCCATGAAAAATACACATAACAGGGAAATGACCGAATTGTTGATTGGTCGTAACCTGGAATGGCTATATGGTTAACAAAGCGCCGCCCGACACGCGCCTCCACCTGACGGCAGCGCTTCGCCGCAGGGGATGCGCAGGACGTCACCCCCCATCTCCTACACTATCCGCTTTCGCTTAATACAGGCTCTGCCGCAGCGACTCCAGTTGCCCGCTTACCGAGCCGTCCAGCACCTTATCGCCCACGCGGATCACCAGGCCGCCCAAGATCGACGGATCGACCCGGAAGGTCACCGTGGCTTGCTCGCCAACCCTGGTGAGGACATCCTTCTTAACCGCCTCCTTCTCCTCGGGGGTGAGCGGGAGGGCGCTGGTTACCTCGGCAGAAGAGCCGCCTGGCAACTGCCCTTCGAGCACGACCACCCTGCCTGACTTTACGCCGGAGAAGAACTCGTCGATCAGCGCTCGCTGGCGCGCTTCGTCCAGCGAGGCGCCGATCAGCTTCTGGGCAGCGGCGATCGCCAGCGCGCCAACCTGGCCGCGCAGCTCGCCCAGGATGCGTTCGCGCTCCCGTTCCACTTCCGCCAGGGCTTCGTCGCGCTTTTTCGCCGCTTCGGCTTCAGCGGCCGCGACGATCTCACGCCCCTGCGCTTCCGCCCGCTCTGTGGATTCGCGCATCAACTGGCTTACTTTCGCCTGCGCTTCGGCCAAAATCTTTTCCGCTTCCTGCTCAGCGTTGGCGCGCGCCTCGGCAGCAACCCGGGCGTCTTCCAACCCCTTGGCAATCGCCTGACGGCGTTTCTCCAGCAGCCCGATGACCGGTTTATAGATCCAGGCCCGCAAGACCACAAAGATGATCAAGAAATTAAAGATCTGGACAAACAGGTAACCCAGGTTGATTCCTAATCCTTCCACCGGGGTACTCCTTCCCTTCTAAATAATTTCAAACAGGAAATACATATCAGGGAGGATGCCAGCGCTTGGTCTCCGTTTCCTCTCGCATCCATCGAATCCTGAACTCCACCTGAAAAATACCGCAACCAGCCTGGATTATCCGACGAAGAGGATCAACAAGGCAACGACCAGGCAGTAGATCGCCACCGCTTCAGCGAAGGCGATCCCCAGGATCATGTTCGTCTGGACGGCCCCGCTGGCGTCTGGATTGCGGGCAACGCCTTGAACTGCCCCATTAACCAGCACGCCGATCCCCAGGCCTGCGCCGATGGTCCCGATCATCGCCAGCCCGGCTCCGATCAATCTAGCAGCTTCGACATCCATAATATACTCCTGACCTCCTTGAAATTGACTTCGTAGAAGTTAGATTGTACTCAACACGCACTAATTCCCAGATCGCCAAAAACAGGCGAGTGTCATTGCTTTTGGATAATCTGTGCAGCCTCAGCCGCGGTGTTCTTCGTGTCCCTCGCCATGATCTCCATGCCCCGCAGTCGCCTGCGCCATGAACACCATGGTGAGCATCCCAAACACCAGCGCCTGGATCACACCGACAAAGAATTCCAGACCCAGGAACATCGACTGGGCAAACACCGGGATCAGCGTCCCGATGACGAACAGCAGCACCGAACCGGCGAAAATGTTGCCGAACAACCGGAAGGAGAACGAGAGCAGCTTTGAGATCTCCGAGATCAGCTCCAGGATCCCTACAGCGAAGTCGATGACGCCGAAGATCGGTCGGGTGAACAGGCCTTTCACGTTGAAGAACTTCGAGAAGTAGCTGCCTCCCAGGGCGCGGACACCGAACACCTGGGTCATCACCACCGAGATCAGCGCCAGGGCAACGGTGAAGTTCAGGTCCGTCGAGGCCACCCGCACGAACGGGACGAGGGCGAAGCCGGCCGCGTGCTCTTCTTCCTCGGGCTGGATGATCGTGTGAACGCCGGGCGCCACTTCTTGCACCGGGAAACCGTGGTCGCTCGGCTCGAGGATACCGATGCTGTCCACGCCGGGGATCAATTCCATCCAGTTGACGACGAGCACCAGGAGCGTGATCGTGGCGAAGAACGGGAAGATGCTGCGCGCCCATTTACCCGCCGTCGATTCGGTCAGGTTGTTGATCGCCTCTAACATGGCCTCGATGGCGCCGGAGATGCCTCCGGGGACCATCTCCCCCCCGCGGATCGTCCGGTTGACTGCCAGCGCGATCAGGATCAGGATCACGTCCGCGATCAGTGTGGCGACAAGCGTGTTCGTCAGGTAAATACTCCCGAGGAGCGGCAGCGTCAACAGCGGTTCGTGGCTGAGACGCTCGGCCGGCAGCTGGATGTGCGGCAGAACCGGCGCAAAGGAGCGCACGGCAAGGAAATTGACGACCACGAACAACAGGATCAACCAGCGATTTACGCCGAAACGCCATCTACGACGAGGTTGTTCCACCTTCAGATTCCTCCTCTTGGACCTGCTGGCCTTGCAGCTTCGAAGGAAGGTACCGCGCGGTGACCGACCGCACGATCCAGAACATAACGACCAGCGTCACAGGGACGCTGCCGATCATTAATCCAATTGTAAACAACGGGCTGCTGCCTAACCGGTTGTCAAGCCAGCGACCTAAGAACAATGCGGCAATGTTGATGATCAATGTCAGGCAGCCAACTTGACCGGTCACCGCCGCCAGTGTCAGGTTGAGCGAACGCCGGGCCTTCTGCTTGTCTTGCTGGTCGCCTGACTGGCTCATGGCGGGCAGATTGTATCACGGGCTGTGGTTGATCGTCAATGTGCAAAAAGGGACAAACAAGGTTGCAATAATCGACTAAAGGCCCAAGCTTCAGGACCCCATCAGCCCTAGAAAAATACCGACGCCGCCATGGCGCTCCAGCCCGCCCAAGGTCCGAAGAATGTCCCCAATAGTACGATCCCAAACACCAGGATAACCAGGGCGAGCGTGTAAGGCCTGGACAAAAGCACCGGCTTCTCCTCGTCTTCGGACCGGTACAGGTAGACCACCTTGAGCACGACCAGGTAGTAGTAGAGACCGACGATCGAGTTCAGGACGCCGATGAACGCCAGCCAGACCTGCCCTGTGCTCACCGCGGCAGCAAACACCAGGAATTTTCCAACGAAGCCGCCCAGCGGTGGCATCCCGGCCAGCGAAAGAAATGCAACCAGCATGATCAGCGCCAGGACCGGCGAACGGCGGCTCAGCGCGGCGTAATCGGCGATCTCGTCGGACCCAGAGACGCGCCAGAAGGCCGCCACCACGCCGAAGGCTGCCAGGTTCGAGACCACGTACGCCAGCAGATAGAATATGATGGCGCTGATGCCGATCTGCGAGAGGGCAGCCAGGCCGATCAAGGCGTAGCCGGCGTGCGCGATGGAGGAATAGGCCAGCAGCCGCTTGATGTTTCGCTGGGCCAGCGCCAGGCCGTTTCCCAGCGTCATCGAAAACACCGCCAGGGCAGAGATGATGACCACCCAATACTGGATCACGGTCTGGTCCGCGAATGCCGTGAGCAGGACCCGCATGAGGATGGCAAACCCCGCGGCTTTGGAGGCTGTGGAGAGGAAGCCCGCCACGGGGGTCGGTGCGCCTTCGTAAACGTCGGGCGCCCAAAAATGGAACGGAACGGCTGAGATCTTGAATCCAAAGCCGACCATCACCAGGATCAGGACCCCCACCGCCAGAGGCAGCGCCAGCCCCATCTCGACCACGATCTCGGTCAGCGTGTAGAGGTTGGTTTTCCCGGTAAATCCGTAAAGCAGGCTGAAACCGTAGATCAGAATCGCCGAGGTAAGCGCGCCAAACAGGAGGTATTTGATCCCGGCCTCCGTCGACTTATTATCGTCCTTAAGGAAGCCCGCCAGGACGTACAGCGGAATGGAGGTCGTCTCGATAGCCAGGAAGATCATGATCAGGTCAGTAGAAGAGGCCATCAGGGTCATGCCGAGAGTAGACGCCAGGAGGAGCAGGTAGAACTCGCCCCTGCCACCAAGCTGCCGGAACTCCATGGAAAACAGGGCCGTGATGGCTGCCCCAAACAAGAACAGCAGGGTAAAGGTGAAACCCAGCCAGTCATGGCGCAGCATACCGCCCCAGACGGAAAGCGATTCTTCCGCCGGCCGCGCAAACGCCAGAGAAATGAAGAAAATCGCCATCAGACCGCCGGCGGTCAGCCAGCCCAACCCGCGCCGCCGATCCTCGCCAGCGATCAGGTCATAGGCGAAGACGATCGCCGCCAGGAGGACCAGCATAATCTGCGGCAGGATGGCACGCACCATGGTCGAATCGATGCTGCTGATCACTTATGCACCTCCTAACAAGCGCAGGACGTTTTCCACGCCCGTCTCGACCAATGGCACCATCACCCCGGGATAGATTCCGATCGTGATCAGGATCGCGCTCAACAGTACAAGCGCAACCTTGTCCAGCGCTGTGACATCCCGCACGTGTCCGACGAATTCTTCCGGCATCGGTCCAAAGAACACTCTTCCGACAACACGTAAGATATACGCGGCGGTGACGACGATCGAGATCGAGGCGACGATGGCGATCCAGGGCTGGCTGCGCCACACCCCCATGAAGATCGGAAATTCGGCGATGAAACCGGAAAACCCCGGCATTCCCATCGAAACCAGGCCGCCGACAATGAAGGCCCCTGCCACCAGCGGCATCACGCGCGAAAAGCCTCCCAGCTTGGGGATCTCCCGGGTGTGCGCCTGGTCATAGACCATGCCGACCACAGCAAAGAAGAGAGCGGTCATGATGCCGTGCGAAAACATCTGAACGCCTGACCCAATCAATCCCTCCCGTTCCAGGGTGGCAAAACCCATCAATACCAATCCCATGTGCGATACGGACGAAAACCCAATGACGTATTTGAAATCGCTCTGCACCATGGCGATGAAAGCGCCGTACACAATGTTGACCAGGGACAGGAGGATGATCCAGGGCAGGTGGAATTTTGCCCCTTCCGGCAGCAGCATGATGCCGACCCGGAGGGCGGCAAAAGCACCCAGCTTCATTAACACCCCCGCGTGGAACATGGATACTGCGGTCGGCGCAGCGACGTGTCCGTCAGGGCTCCAGTTGTGGAAGGGAAAGATCCCGCCCAGGACGGCGAATCCAAAAAACACAAAAGGAAACCAGAACCGCTGGAAAGAGGTAGAAAATTCCGCCTTTTCCAGGGCCAGCATGTCGAAGGTATTCATCCCCGAAGCAAAGTACATCGCCAGCGCGCCAACCAGGGCAATTACAGAACCGATGAAAAGGTAAAGCGTCAGCTTCATGGCGGCGTATTCCCGGGTCACCTTCCACCCCCAGATGGCGATCAGCAGGTACATCGGGAAGACGGCGATCTCATAGAAGAAGAACAGGCCGAACAGGTCAAGGGCAGCAAAGACACCGAATACACCAGTGGCGAGGATGAACAGGAACGTGAAGAATTCCCTCGGCCGATCGTCGATCCCCCAGGAGATCAGCACACCCGTGAACATCACGATCCCGGTCAGCAGTACCAGCGGCGCACTGATCCCATCGACGCCGACGTGGTAGGAAATCCCTAAGGAAGGCAGCCAGGTGTACTTTTCGATGAACTGGTAACCACCCACTGCTTGGTCGTAACCAAAGTAAACATATCCCGAAAGGAACATGGCGAAGAATGACGCCGCCAGCGCGGTGGCGCGGATCTCCGTCTTTCGTTCGCTTGGGAAAAACTGGATCAGCATCCCGGTGACGATGGGGGTGAGAATGATCACGCTTAAGAATGGAAATGGCATCAATCACCTCAGGAAAAGAACATTGTGACAGCCTTGTTAATTACATCCAGGATCCAGGTCGGCCAGACCCCGATCAGGAGCATCAGCACCATCAGCGGAGCAATGACGAAGAGCTCGCGGGGATTGATCTCGCTCAAATGATCTCGCCAGTGCTCGTTTAAAGGACCGTGTAGGACATGTTTGATCCCTTTCAGGATGTACGCGCCGGTGAAAAACAGCCCGATCATGCTCAGCGCTGTGAACACCGTGAAGATCGGCCACGCTCCCCGCACGACCAGGAACTCGGAGATAAATCCACCAAGGCCAGGCAGCCCCAGGGATCCCATGGAGGTAAAGATCAGGATGCCGCCGTAGACAGGGATCAATGGGAACAGTCCGCCGTAATCATTCAGGTCCCGGGTGTGTGTGCGTTCGTAGATCACACCAACCAGAAAGAACATTCCCGCGGCGGATAGCCCGTGATTGAACATCTGGAGGACTGCGCCGTTTAAAGCGAGGATCGAGTCGTGAGAACCAATGGCGAAAGCAGCCGCCGCCACGCCCAGGATGACGAATCCCATGTGGTTCACAGACGAATAGGCTACCAGACGCTTGAAATCCGACTGACCAAAGGAAGCCAGAGCTCCGAAGATGATCGCCATCGTCGCCAGGAAGGCCAGAGCGACCGCGTATTGCCGCGCCTGGTCGGGATACAGGGGCAGCACGAGACGCAGGAAACCATACGCCCCCAGTTTAAGCAACACCCCGGCGAGGATCATCGACCCGGCAGTCGGCGCTTCCGTGTGCGCATCCGGAAGCCAAGTGTGGAAGGGCCACACCGGGACTTTGATGGCGAAGGCGATCACAAACGCCCAGAAAACCACGGTTTTGATCGTGCTGAATGGGAAGCCCATCAGGGACCCTTCGATCATCCCGAAGCGCTCGAAGAGTACCTGCATGTCGAAGGTCCCCGCGATCACGCCGATCAGCTGGATGGCAAGCAGGAGCCCCAGGGAGCCAGCCATGGTGTAGATCATGAACTTGAATGATGCATAGCT
The DNA here is from genome assembly GCA_964416175.1 of uncultured Anaerolineaceae bacterium. Taxonomy (GTDB): domain Bacteria; phylum Chloroflexota; class Anaerolineae; order Anaerolineales; family UBA4823; genus CAYQDF01. Next base: position 14,180 of record CAYQDF010000052.1, on the reverse strand, counting down.
GCGCGCAGATACTTTCCGACCACGCCAAATCTCCCGCTCGCCTTTTTCGCTCCCCCACTGGTTGATCAGGAAGTACATGGGCACCAGCCCGACTTCCCAAAAGACGAAGAACAGCAGCAGATCGAGGCTCAGGAAGACGCCCAGCATTCCGGTTTCAAGCAGCAAGAAAAAGAACATGTACGTCCTGACCCGGTCCTGGATGGAAAACGAAGCCAGAATGGCAAGCGGAGTTAACAGGGTCGTCAACAAGACCATGGTCAATGAGATGCCGTCCACACCCAGGTGGTACGAGGAGTTGATCGCCGCGTACCAGATATATTGCTCTTCGAATTGAAAACCCGGCGCCTCGCTCTGGAAGTTGAACCACAGATAGATCGCCAGCGCCAGCGGCACCAGGCTCCCAAGGAATGCTGTCCAGCGGATCAGCGCCGTCTCTTCGCGGGGCAGGAGCATCACAAAGACGGCGATAACCGCCGGGCTGAACAAGATCAGGCTGAGCAGATAATCCGAAACAAATTCCATCTTTGCTCCTATCGAGACCCCGGCGGCATTGGAAATCCACGGGGCCAGAATTCTCCTCTCCTAAGGCTGCGCCAGGAAGAACAGGTAGTAGAAAAGGGTCCCGAAGGCGATCACCAGCGCCATGACCATGTACTGTTGGACACGCCCGGTTTGGATGAAGCGGAAGGTGCGCCCAAGGCTCTTGACGCTTTCGCCGACAAAATCACCAAAACCGTTGACGATCGGTTTATCGATCCAGTTGCGCAGGTATCCTCCAACGCTGAAGGCTGCCCTGGCAATCGTGTGCAGGATGCCATCGATCAAACCTCTGTCCAGCCACAGGTAGGTAAAAGTCTCCGACAACCAGAACGCCGGGCGGACGAAGAGGAAATCGTACAACTCGTCGAAATAATATTTATTGAACAGGACGGTGTAAACCGGCCCCAGCGGTTTCTGGAGCGGGTCAGCCTGCCCGGCGCGCACGCCGCGGTACACCAGCCAGCCCAGGTAAAGGCCTCCCAGAGATACGAGGAGGGAAGTCAGCAGCGGAATCCAGTTGAAGGCCACCGCCTCCGGGTGCTCCGCCAGGGTGCTTCCAACGAACTCGTGGAACCAGCTGGGGACCAGCCCGCCCAGGACCGGAAAATGCTCCGGGATCCCCGCCCAACCAGCTGAAACAGCAAACACAGCCAGGACTATCAGCGGGAAAGTCATCGTCCAACGCGATTCGACCGCGTTTTCTGCCGCACTGGTTCGCGGTTCGCCGAGAAAGCTGAGGCTGATCTGCCGCATCGTGTAGAAGGCGGTCAGCAGAGCTGCCAGCGCCAGCGCCAGGAACACCGCCCAATGACCGCGCCCGAACGCCTCGGCCAATATTTCGTCTTTCGACCAGAAGCCCGCAGTGACCAGAGGAAAGCCAGAAAGCGCCAGCCCACCGATCAGAAAGGTCCAGAATGTGATCGGCATCTTCTTGCGCAGACCGCCCATGTTGGTCATATCCTGGGGGTCAATGTGCTCGCCGGTGTGCATCACGCCGTGCTCCATGCCGTGAATCACAGAACCGGAACCGAGAAAGAGCAGCGCCTTGAAGAAGGCATGCGTCACAAGGTGGAAGGCAGCCGCCACGTAGGCGCCGATCCCCAGGGCGGCGACCATGTAGCCGAGCTGAGAGATCGTCGAGTACGCCAGCACACGCTTGATGTCTCTCTGGGTCAGCGCGATCGTGGCCGCGAAAAGGGCTGTGAAGGCCCCGATGACAGCCATTGCCATCATCGGTGGGGTCAGCGCATTGTGCTCCAGGCCCGCCGAAAGGATCGGGAAGAAACGGATCACCAGATAGACGCCGGCGGAAACCATGGTCGCGGCGTGGATCATGGCAGACACCGGCGTGGGACCTTCCATGGCGTCCGGCAGCCACACGTGCAGCGGGAATTGCGCCGACTTTCCAACCGTGCCGATGAAGATCAGGATGCCGATCAGCGCGGCAGCTGACAGCCCCACGATCACCGAGGGCAGCTCAGCCAGCCGCTGGATCATTTGTGGGGCGAATATCACGTCGTAGCTGAGGCTGCCCGCCTTGAAATAGAGGTAAGCCAGGCCGAGCAGCATGAAAACATCGCCCACGCGGGTGGTCAGGAATGCCTTGATCATCGCCGCTCTGGCAGTCGTTTTGGCGTACCAGAATCCGATCAGCAGGTATGAACACAGGCCCATAATCTCCCAACCGACGAACAGGGTCAGCAGGTTGTCCGAGACGACCAGCGTATACATGCCGAAGGCGAACAAGGATATGAAAGCAAAAAACCGGGAATACATCGGCTCAATCGATGGGACCCGGTGATCATGCCCATGCTCATCCTTGATCGTCGCGCCGTGCGGCGGGAGCCCCGGGACGTCATGATCCCCCTTGGGCTGCCCAAAATTGTGGTAGCCGACGCTGTATATGAAGATCATTAAGATAGTCCAGGCGACGAAAAACAGGCTGACTGCGGTGAACGGGTCCACCCAGATTCCGATGCGGAACCACTCCGCACCGGTCGGGAACCAGTTGATCGAAGAAGTGATTGGGTGCTCTCCCAGGTGATCTGCGCCGACAGCCCGGAAAAACACGACCATGCTCCCCGTGAAGGAAAGCAGCACAGAACCAATCGCCAGGGTATGGCTGAGCCACCGGCTGCGGTTGGTCAGCAGGACGATCAGAAAGAAGGTCAGGAGGGGCGGCAGAGGCAGGAGCCAGGTGATATTTTCAGTCGTCATGCAGGTTCTCCCATCACCACTTCAATAGATCGATCTCGTCTACGGAGATGGTGTTGCGCCGCCGGAAGATCGATATGAACAGCGCCAGTCCAACAGCCACCTCCGCAGCAGCCACCGCGAACACCATCACGGCAAATGCCTGCCCGGCCATATCCTCCGGTGTGCGGAATCGCCAGAACGCCAGGACGTTGACGAGCACAGCGTTGAGGATCAATTCCACCCCCATGAGAATCGCCACAGCGTTCCTACGCGCCAGCACCCCGTACAAACCGATGCTGAACAATGCCGCCGCGAAAACCAGGAAATACGACAGAGGGATCATGCTTTTTCCTCCCAGGCGACCACGACCGCACCGATCAAAGCTGCCAGCAAGAGGATAGAGGCCACTTCAAACGGCAGCACGTAGCCTTCCGGATTGATCAGCGCAACGCCCAGCCTGGCAACGAAATCCGCATCCCCAGCGAGTTCCGGAAGCGGAGTTTGAAATCCATCCCAGGTGCTGAGCATCCACACTAAGGCGGTAAACGAGAGCAGCGATAGCAGGGCTGCCACCCACCAGCCTTTGTTGACCTGGCTGCTGGTATCCAGCATTCCCCGGCGGGTGAGCATGATGGCAAAAATCATCAAGATGGAGATCGCGCCAATGTAGATCACGACCTGGACGACGGCAAAGAAAGGCGCGCTGAGCAGTCCAAACATCACGGCAACCCCGAACAGGGTCAGGATCAACCACAAGGCAGCGTGCACCAGATTGCGGGCAGTAACGACCATGACCGCCGCCCCCAGGGTCACGATGGCTGTGATCAGGAAGATCCACTGGAATACGGTCATACTTCTACTCCTGTGCAACCAGCTCTTTGAAGTCGGGCTCGGTGGCCGTGGCAACCGGTCGCCCCCCAGCCACCCTTTTCCGTTCGATGCGGGCGTATTCCCGCAGGATTACCAGGGTGGCTGCTGCAATCACAAGATTCATCCCGAGTTGAAAGAGGACGTAAGTGAAGTCGATGGGCGCATTCCCCGATCCGCGCAGGATCTTGTCCAGGATGGCTGTGGAGATGACCAGCACCAGGGAAAGGGGAGTCAGGAACTTCCAGCTGAATCCAAGCATATGATCGATGCGCAGCCGTGGGAATGAATACTTGATCCACATGATCACCCAGTAGATGAAAAAGGCCTTGCCGAATAAATAGACCACTCCCAGGATTGGGATCTGGTCAGCGAACGGGCCGCGCCATCCACCGAGAAACAGGGTGGAGAACAGCGCGGAAACGGTCAGGGCGTGCAGCAGTTCGCCCGCATAGAAGAGGCCGAACTTCATCCCGGTGTACTCGATGTGGAATCCTGCTACGATCTCGGATTCGGCTTCGTTGAGATCGAACGGCGCCCGGCCCAGTTCGGCGATAGATGTTATCAGGAAGATCACGGCCGCGATCGGGGTGAGGAGGATGAACCAGGTAGACTGAGAGTCGACGATCGCCTGCAGCCCCATCGACCGCGCCAGGATGACCGGCACCAACAGTACGATTACCATCGGCACCTCGTAAGAAACCATCTGGGCAACCGTGCGAAACGCGCCAAGCAGTGCGTATTTGTTGTTCGACGACCAGCCCGCCATGATGATCCCCAGCGTTCCCAGCGCGCCGATGGCTATAATGTATAGTACCGCCACATTGACGTCTGCTCCAAGGATGGTCGGCGCGAAGGGGATCACCGCCCACATCAAGAGCACTGTCGCGAGGGCCATGATTGGCGCCAGGTTGAAAACAAACCAGTCAGCTCCCCGGGGTGTGATGTCCTCCTTGATGAGCAGTTTTATCACGTCGGCGATCGGCTGAATCAAACCGAATGGACCTAAGCGGTTCGGACCAAGCCGGTCCTGGAAGCGGGCAACCACTTTCCGTTCGACCCAAACCAGCAGGATGTCGATCACGGTCACGAAGGTCGCCATCACCAGGACTCCTAAAGCTGTCAGCAGCACCGTCGTCAGCCCTGGGGAAAGGCCCAGCCCAATCAATAAGTTCCGCAGCCACGCTGCGATAGCATTAACAGGATCACCCATGATTTAATAGACTCCTGATAGTTCGGACATAAATCGCGCATCACCCATGCAGCCAGCCCCCATCCATGGGCAGGTTCCCCCTCGAATTGCACGCATAAAAAGGCTGAAGGATTTCATCCATCAGCCTTTTCGATCAGAGGTTCCAGTTCTCATCAGGCCCACTCCAGGATCCCTTTCCGCCAGGTATAGATCAGCCCGGCGACCAATATCAAGATGAAGAGCACCCCTTCAAGGACTGCAAACAGCGGCAAGACATCAAAAGCGACTGCCCAGGGGTAGAGGAAAACGACCTCGATGTCGAAAATGAGGAATACCAGCGCATAAATATAATATTGGGCTTTAAATTGGACGCGGCTTTCCCCGTAAGTCTCGATGCCGCACTCGTAGGTTTCCGCTTTTATCGGATTTGGTTTTCGGGGAGCAATGAGGCGCGGGACCACCAGCGCGGCGGCGGGCATGATAGGCGCGAGAATTAGGAAAATGCCAATGAACAGCCAGTCATTCAGCATAATCACTCCTTTATGAGAGGAGAGTCTCCAAGAATTAATTGTCCTCCAGGGAGGCGATCTCGGTAGTGAAGGATGGCACCTGGACTATCACCCGGTCTGCTGGCAGAAAAATCCGGCTGAACCGGGATCAGGCACCATCGATCAGGAAAATCACCTTATACTGTGAAACATGGCACTACCGGCAATGGGGCACATTGTACCATAAATGCCCTGTTAGGAGAACTGTTCTGCCCGACAGGTGCCGCAGTCCCCTTTACAGACCGGCGCGCCCGCATTATAATATAGATATCTATACGTCTATATATTCTCGGCAAGAGTAATCCCACAAGAGGCAGGCGCGCATTTGAAAGAATTAACCCGCACCGAAGGTATCCCCCATTACGTCCGCATCCGCGAATCATTGCGCGAGCAGATCGCTTCCGGAATGTTAAAGCGCGGGCAAAAACTGCCGGCTGAGGACGAACTGGCAGCTCAGTTTGGCGTCAGCCGGATGACAGTCCGTCAGGGCATCGCCGACCTGATCGAAGATGGTTTATTATACCGCCGCCACGGCGTTGGTACCTTTGTCGCCTTCCCCCACGTAGAGCGCGACCACAGCCGCCTGACGAATTTCTTCGAAAACGCCCTCAATAAGGGCATCCAGGCCCGGGCCTGCGTCCTCGGCATCGAGGTGCTGCCGGCCAAACAAAAAATCGCCAAATCCCTGTCAATCGAGGAAGGCGAACTGGTCATCCGTATTAAAACGCTGCGTTACGCAGATGATATCCCCGTCACGGTCCACGACGCCTATCTCCCCCACAAGTTATTTTCTGGACTGCTCACAGACAAACGGATAGATCTCGAAATCGGTCACCTGTGGACCATGTATGAGAATTATGGCTACCGCGTGAAGAGCGCCGTTCAGAAGCTGGAAGCCCGTGAAGCGGACGAGGAGATCGCCAGCCTGATGGAAATTGAAGAAGGCGCCCCCATCCTTTACAAAGAGCGAACTGTATATGCCGATGATGGCACGCCTGTTGAGTTTACCTATTGTTACAACCGGGGCGACAGGTACTCGCTGACGGTGACCCTCCACCGGTGATCTCAGCCGTGTGTGGGCTCCCATCTTGCTCGCCTGTATACATCCTT
>CAYQDF010000052.1:0-7717 GCA_964416175.1 uncultured Anaerolineaceae bacterium | reverse complement strand
TCGCCACCAATCCACATTTCACAGGAGGCTGTGCAATGAATGAAAGTGTTCTCGAGCGGTTGACCAAAGTCCACCCAGACATGGAGATCTGGTGGGATTCTTCCCCGCTGGTCTTCGAGTCCTGGGTGACCAAGATGGTCAGCGCCGCACCGTCAGCCAGGAGAGCCATCCTGGAAGAACAGCTCAGGCGGATATTCGTCGTTGAAGATCCCGCCAGGAGCCTGATTCGCGGCTGCACCACCAACCCTCCGCTTTCCCTGACCGCGGTGAAGAATGACCCCGAGACCTGGAATGCCTGGATCGACGACCTGATCCTTTCCAATCCTGACCTGACCCAGGCTGAATACGCCTGGCTGACATACAAAGAGGTGATTCGCCGCGGCGCGGAGATGATTCTCCCGATCTGGGAAGCCTCGGAGGGGCGGTTCGGCTACATTTCCGGCCAGCTCGATCCGCGGCTCCTGACCGAGACCGAAAAGATGATCACAGCCGCCCAGGAGATCCGCGCCATCGCTCCAAACCTGATGATCAAAGTCCCTGCCAGCACGCAGGGGGTGGAAGTCGTTAAGGTCCTCACTTCCATGGCGATCCCCACGAACGTCACCACCTGCTTTACCCTGCCCCAAATCTGGGCAGTCGCCAACGCTGCCAAAGAAGGGTATGCCCTCGGTTTGAAGAACGGCGTTGATATGAGCAAGTGGCGGGCGGTAATTACGATGATGATCGGCCGCCTGACGGAGAACCCCGTGCTGGATGAGCAGGCGGCCCGGCGCGGTCTGACGCTCTCGTGGAGCGACAAGCACTGGCTTGGAATCTACGTGTTCCGCAAGGCCTACAAACTGCTTAATGAAAACGCAATGCCGAGCAAGATGCTCGCCTGCTCCATGCGGGATGGCCCCATGGTCGGCGGCAAGTATCACTTCTGGGACGTAGAGAAGATCGCGGGAGACATCGTCTACACCATGCCGCCCTACGTCCTGGAACCGCTCTTCAATCGATGTGGGGACCTCACCTTCCAGGAAGAGATACTGTTCGACGATGTGCCGGACGAGGTGCTGTACAAGATGAGCAAGATCCCCTACGTCCTCCAGTCCTGGGACGAGAACGGCATGGAGATCGACCAGTTCAATTACCACCCGGCAACGATAGCGACCGCCGAGACATTTTCCAGGGCTTCCATCGGCCTGGAAGAGTATGTCGGTGGGCGCATGCAGGTTGTCGCCGGTCGGCCTGTAGAAAAAGTGGAGGCATGATCCAGAGAACCCTCACAGTTGACGAGGCTGTCGCCCGGGTCCCCTTCCTGGCCGGGTCTGAAAAGCTGGTTGTGACACCGCTGGGCGGCGGCATCACCAATCACAACTACCGCATCGATTACGATGCGGGATCCTGCGTGCTGCGGATCACAGGCGCCAACACCGAACAGCTTGGAATCCAGCGGGATGTAGAATATCAGGCGAACCTGGCTGCCGGCAGACTGGGGATCGCCCCGGAAGTGCTCTACTGCATTGAGCCTGAGGGATATCTGGTGACACGATTCATCCGGGGGAAAAATGTCACCCCCCAGGAGATCGGCAGAGCGGACAACCTCCGCCGGTTTGCCGCCCGGATCCGGCGCTTCCACGAAAATGGTCCCGAACTCAGGATCGAATTCAGCGTTTTCCGCCGCATCGAGATGTTTGCCGAGATCGCCCGCCAGCATAACTGCCGTTTTCCAGACAGCTACCCCTGGCTGATGGAACACTTTACCCGGATCGAACATGCCTTGCGCATGCACCCTTTCAGTCCCCGGCCCTGCCACAATGATCTGCTCAACCTGAATTTCCTGGCCGATAATGGTGAGCTGTATATCCTGGATTGGGAGTATGCCGCGATGGGCGATCCAATGTACGACCTGGCGAATTTTTGCCACCACCATCAGCTCGCTGACGAGCAATTTAATATCCTGATGGAAGCTTATTCCGGCCAGGTCTCTCCTCGAGAGAGTGCCCGCGTCCGGCTGTATTGGCCGATGTCGCAAATGTACGAGGCCATGTGGGGCGTGGCGCAGACGGGGATATCCACTTTGGACGAGGATTTCCAGGGTTACGCGGACACATTCTTCAGCCGAACGATGGCAACGCTCCAGGATCCCAGGTTTGAGCAGTGGCTGAATCAGGCCGCTGACCAGGTCCCGACCTGAACCAGTCTCACCACACAATTCGATGAGCATATCCTTGAAGTGCCCGCCATGTCAGCGGGCACTTTTCAACTCCTGCTATAATTACAGGTATTCATCGACATGCCGGCAATCCAATCGAGCTTGGTATCTTACCGGTAGTACGACCCAATGGCGCCTGCCTTCCGACCTCCCTGCCAGAATTTGTGAGCCTAGAGTCCCTGCTTAGGAGAGATTAACGGTGCGTATCTTTGAGGACCCTTATAACCTCGCTCATCCCCGCCGCTGGTGGGACTGGCCGGCTGTGCTGCTCTTGATGGCTGCCGTCATTAACGCAGCCATCCGCTTGAACGCCACGAACTGGACACGCGACCTCGATCTGGTCCAAACCGTAACCCTTTTGGGATTGATAGCCGGGTTAGCGCTGGGGCAGAGCAAGTTCACCCGCGGCGCAGCCAGCTTTCTTGCCTTCTCCTACGGCGCTTTCGTTGTGGTCTGGCTGATCGGACTGACCCTTGGCCGGGGCATCCTGTGGCCCGAAAGGCTGGTCAGTATGCTGGCTCGGCTGTCCCTCACGTTCAATCAGATATACCAGCAGAAGCCTGTCACTGATAACCTCTTCTTTAACTTGCTTATGTCAGCGCTGTTCTGGGCATTAAGCGTCTCTGCCGGCTACAGCCTGACTCGCCACGGCAGCCCCTGGCGGGCGATCTTACCCACTGGCCTGGCACTGGTCGTCGTCCACTCTTATGATGCCTTTTTCCCGGTCCGCGCCTGGTTCCTCGCCAGTTACATCTTCCTGTCTCTCCTGCTCATCGCCCGGATGCACTTTATCAAACTGCGCCACCAATGGAGAGAAAACGGCACCTACCTTCCCCCCTACATTGGGCTGGATTCTTACCGCCTGGGATTCATCACGACGGTGATCCTGTTGTTATTTGCCTGGACTGTCCCCGCCCTTGCTTCCTCTTTTTCTCCTGCGGAGCATGTCTGGCGGCGTGCGATTCAGCCATGGACAGACATCCGCAACCGGTTGAGCAATGTCTTCTATTCCCTGCAGGCCTCCGTTGGCGTGGTCACAGATTTTTACGGCGACACCCTCCCGCTTGGCCGGGGTAGCCCGCTGACCGACACCGTCATTATGACGATCGAAGCGCCTCCCCGCCCTGCACCGGGTGTCCGGTTTTACTGGTCATCCCGCGTCTATGATTATTACGACGGCTCATGGTCCAGTACAACGGAAGATGTCCGACCGGTCCAGCCGAACGACTTCAACCTCCCCTATCCGGAATATCAGAACAGAGAAACGGGGGTCTTCAGATTCAAGACGAACTTCGCGATCCAGAATCTCTCGACGCCCACCAACCCGATCTGGGTGAGCCGGCCAGCCGATGCTTTCCTGTATGTCAACCCTGACGGCACCGTTGATTTGAGCCACCTGAAAGCAACCCCCTTGATCCAGGCTGGCGACATGTACCAGGTGGAAGCATCCATTGCGACCGCCTCCGTTGCCGACCTGCGCGCCGCGGGGGTAGAGTACCCGGATTGGATCAAAAACCGCTATCTTCAGCTGCCCGACACAATCACTCCCCGGACGAAAGAGCTCGCCGAGCGATTGGCTGCCGGCCTGGATAATCCCTACGACATCGCAACGACCATCACAGAATTCCTCCGACGCCACCTGGAGTTCAGCGATTCTGTTCCTCCTGTCCCGGGGAACCAGGAACCCGTCGACTGGGTGCTCTTTGAACACCGCAAAGCCTTCTGCAATTACTACGCCACCGCAGAAGTGGTCTTGCTCCGCTCTCTGGGCATTCCTGCCCGCCTGGCCGTTGGCTATGCCGAAGGCCAGCTGTTGAATATCAGCGGAGACGAATTCGACCGGGCTTTCCGGGTCGGAGCTCCTCAGGTTTACACGTTCTCCGTGCGCCACCGCGACGCGCACGCCTGGCCCGAAGTGTACTTCCCGAACATTGGTTGGGTAGAATTCGAACCGACTGTCTCCCAACGCCCCCTGCGCAGGCCAGCCGGAGACGAAGCCGATCTGGCAGGTGCACAGGCGAATGAGCCGGATGATACCCCGGCCGGACTGGCAGCGCAGAATATCTTCCGCGAGGAGGAGCTCTTCACGGCTGCCAGTCTCCAGGATGCTGGCAGTGTTGAGATCCCAACCGCCGTATGGGTCCTGCTTGCCGTCATCCTGATTGTGGCAGCAGGATACGGAATCCGGCGGGTGCGCATCCGCCGCAGCTCACCCCCCGTTCCGATCCAGATCGAAAGAAGCCTGCGAGCGATCGGCCTCAAGCCACCGGACATTGTCCGGCGCTGGGCGAAATACGCAAGTCTGCCCTCGACTTCTCGCGCGTATCTCGAAATTAACCGGGCGCTGAAGAGGCTGGGACATCCCGCCTCGCCGGCAGACACTCCTGCCGAGCGCGCTTTCAGCCTGATTAAATTATTGCCCCGGATCGAGGTCTATATTCGCGACCTCCTCGCCGCCTATCACGCCATTGCCTACAGCAATGGAAGACAGAGGCTGCTCAACGCAGCCCGGGTGGGGAAAGAGATTCGCAAGGATTCCTACCTGGAACTGGTCAGGCGGATCCTCAGGACACCCCTGGTCGAACAATTGAGAGACCGGTCCAGGCGTTCCCTTCGTCAACCCCGCGCCGAGTCGTGACCGAAAACAGATCTCAGACGAGACCAACCAACTTGGTAAATCTACGTTCAACTCACCGCATTGGACCATCTCTCGACAGGCAAATTAAAGACCTCAGGGATCTGTCTGAGAAGATCCACGCTGCGCTCTGCGAAGAGGATCGAGTGAATCTCGATGAGATCCTCGAAGACCTGGGATTCCTGACCAATGCCCTGACCCGCCTGACGAAGGAGGTGGCCGACCTCGAAGAAGAGCGGGAAAACCTATTCGCACTGACCAATGTGGGACAGATCGTCAACTCTTCTCTGGATCTGGATGATGTGCTGCGAATCGTGATGGACACGATCGTCCGGCTGACAGGAGCAGAGCGGGGTTTCCTGATGCTCCGGAATGACCGGGACGAGCTCCAGATCCGCATCGCACGCAATTGGGAACAGGAAACCCTGGATTCGAGCGAGGCCGCCTTCAGCCGGACCGTGATCGAAGACGTCCTCAGAGATGGTGAACCGATCCTGACCACCAACGCCCTCACCGACCCGCGGTTTGCAGCCCAGGAGAGCGTCATTGCTTTTAACCTGCGGTCCATCCTCTGTGTCCCCTTAAAAATCAAGGGGGAAATTATTGGAGTGATCTACGCCGATAACCGGATCCGGGCGGGATTATTCACAGAAAGCGAGAAGAATATCCTGACAGCTTTTGCTAACCAGGCAGCGGTTGCAATCGAGAACGCCCGCCTGTTCGAATCCGTGAAATATTCGCTCACAGAAGTCTCTGAGCTGAAGAACCTGATGGAGGACGTATTTTCTTCGATCGCCAGCGGAGTGATCACCACGGATATGGAAGGCCGGATCACGCTGACCAACCGGGCTGCAGGAGCGATCCTGGGGATCAGCCGTTCGGAGATGATGGGCAGCCTGGTCTCGGCGATCCCGCTGCTCAACGAGCTCAATATCCCCCAATACCTCAACGGTGTCCGCAGGCATAACCAGCAGATCATCGGTCTCCAGTTCAACTCCTCCTCTCCGGATCGGATCCCGCTTTCCCTGCGCTTCAATCTCTCGCCGGTGAAAGACGCAGACCGGATCACGCGCGGTGTGGCGATCGTCATCGAGGACATCACCGAAACCCGGCGCCTCGAGGCCCAGCGGCGCCTGTTCGAGCGAATGGTTTCTCCGGTCGTGATCGATCAGCTCAACCCGGATGAGCTGCATCTGGGCGGCACGCGCGCCGTGATCACCACGCTCTTCGCGGATATCCGCGGCTTCACGAGCCTCAGCGAACGGCATGACCCAGAGGTCCTGGTGATGATCCTCAATCGGTACCTCGGCGCAGCGACGGAGGCAGTCCTGGCCGAGGAGGGCACCGTCGACAAGTTCATTGGGGATGCGGTCATGGCTTTCTTCAATGCCCCCATCCCTCAGAGCGATCATACCCTGCGCGCCGTGCGCGCCGCCCTGCGCATGGTCTCCGCTGTCAGGGAGATCCAGGAAAGACTGCCGGCAGAATTCCGGCTCTCTCCGGGAATAGGCATCCACTGCGGCGAAGCAGTGCTCGGTCTGGTTGGTTCTCAAAAGAGACTGGAATACACCGCCATTGGGGACAGCGTCAATACCGCCAAGCGGCTCCAGGAGAACGCCGGCGAGATGCAGATTCTGATCAGCGCTGAAGCGTACGCCTGTGTCAGCCATCAGATCGACGCCAGGCTGTTTGGGATGATCCAGGCCAAAGGAAAAAAGGAACCTCTCCAGGTCTTCGAAGTTCTGGGCCCTCACCCCGCCGGGACCGTGTGAAGAATGTTCCCTTTCAATTGCGATGGTTGACTCTTCAAGGAAGTCGGATAAAATAATCACCCTCGCATTCTTTACTGGATAGATTGTCTTATCGCCGAATACATGGTATGCCGCTGGTCTCCTTTTATTAAATTCGCCTCGAGATTTTTATTCCTGGTCTGCCTCGGGCTGACCCTCGTCACGCCTGAATCTCGTTGGAGCCTGCCGGAGTCTGGCACTGTACTTCAACCGCAGGCTTCAGAATTTCGCCTGCATTCGGAATCCAGCTGGCTGGTAAAAACAAAGCGTGCGCTGCCTTCGCTGCAAGAATTCACCTCGGAGGTAATGGATGGAGACGGGGATGCGATCCGCGGGGTCTACGTGTCCGGAATCCTCGCCCTGCCGGTCGTCCAGCAGCCAGAGGGTGCGGAGGGCTTCGTCTCGAATGATCCTTCGACAGTGACAGAGTACCAGCGGGCAGCTCAAAACAACGTGATCGGATTATTGGCGCACAACTACCTGGCGGGAAAAGATTTCTTCCGGCTCAGAAAAGGCCAGGAAGTCATCGTTCTCTACGGCGATGGGACTTCGGCGCAATACCTGGTCACCAGAGTGCACCGGTATCAAAAACTGGATCCCTTTAATCTATACAGCGATTATGTGAACCTGAGCAGCGGCAAACATATCTCCACCGTCGAATTATTTAACCGGGTCTATCGAGGACCTCACCACGTCACCTTCCAGACTTGCCTGGCACGAGGAGGGAACCTGGAATGGGGGCTCCTGTTTATCATCGCGGATCCGGTCGTTGAATTTAGATAACCCGGTACTGGTCAGCGAAGATCGCCGGGGTGCCTCCTGTGTGCCAGAACAGCACCTGTTGCCCGCCGGTAAAAAATCCCTTCCGGATGAGATCGATTAATCCTGCCCCGGCGCGCCCAGTGTACACCGGGTCGAGGACCAGCCCTTCCAGCCTGGCAAACATGCGGATCGCCTCACTCTCCCCCGGTCCGATCACCCCGTACCCGCCTCCGAGGTAGTCCTGGTTGACCAGCACCTCCTCCTCGGAAAAACTCATCTCCTCGCCGAAGAGCGCGCCGGTCTCCACAGCCAGCTGCCTCACACGCTCAGCCA
>CAYQDF010000051.1:0-21339 GCA_964416175.1 uncultured Anaerolineaceae bacterium | reverse complement strand
ACATCCATCGAGGTCGTCGCCAGGTTTTGCTGGATGACGACCAGGTCACCGCCCCCTTCCAGCTCGACCAGGTAGCGTGTATAGAGCCCCAGGTAGACCACATCCCGGATGCGTCCGTCGACCGCATACATATCTGGCAGGACGGCTGTCTCGCGCTCACTGATCTGGATCTTCTCCGGGCGGATTGAAAAGGTTGTCGATTCGCCGGTGATCTGTTCCGCAAGGCCACCGCTCACCAGGTTCGAGACGCCCACGAAACCAGCCACAAAGGGAGTCGCCGGGTGTTCATAGATCTCCGCAGGGCTGCCCACCTGTTCGACTTTTCCCTGGTTGAAGACCGCGATCCGGTCGCTCATCGTCAAAGCCTCTTCCTGGTCGTGGGTCACGTAGATAAAGGTGATGCCAACTCGCTGCTGGATGGATTTCAGTTCGATCTGCATCTGCTGGCGAAGCTTCAGGTCGAGCGCCCCCAACGGCTCGTCGAGCAGGAGGACGCGCGGGTGATTGATCAGGGCGCGCGCCAGCGCGACGCGCTGGCGCTGCCCGCCGGAGAGCTGGGATGGTCGGCGGTCTGCCAGACCGGACAGCTTTACGAGTTCGAGCATCTCTGCCACCCGCACTCTCCGCTCCTTCACAGGAACCTTTTTAATCATCAGGCCGTACGCGATATTCTCCCCAACCGACATGTGCGGGAAGAGGGCGTAATCCTGGAAGACGGTGTTCACGTCCCGTTCATAAGGGGGCAGGGTTGAGACATCCACGCCGTGCAGCAGGATCGTGCCCGCGGTTGGTCTTTCAAAGCCCGCCACCAACCTCAGGCAGGTCGTTTTCCCGGAACCGGATGGGCCAAGCATGGTAAAAAACTCGCCATCCAGGATGTCCAGGCTGACATCATCCACGGCGCGCACTTCCCCAAAGTGGCGGCTGACGTTGGAAAAACGCACCGCCGGCCTCTGACCGTCACCCATCAGGCCAATACCTTCGACACCAAGGCCAGGCGCCTCACGCCTGAGCGACCATGACATGCTTTGTGATCTGGTAATCGCTGACCGCCTCGGCTGAAAGATCTTTCCCAAAACCGGACTGCTTGAATCCGCCGTGCGGAGTTTCCGAAGTCAACGGGATGTGGTCATTAATCCAGATCGTACCGAACTCAAGCTGGCTGGAGATGCGCATCGCCCGCCCGATGTCTCTGGTAAAGACGGACGCGGCAAGTCCATAGAGGACATCATTACCGAGCCGCAGGGCTTCCTCGTCGCTATCGAAGGTGCTGATGGTGAGAACAGGTCCGAAGACTTCCCGCTGGATGATCTCCGAGTTCTGGGCTGCGCCTGTCACCACGGTCGGCGTAAAAAAGTAACCCCGGTCGATATCCACCGGCTTGCCGCCGGTCAGAATGCGCGCCCCTTCGGCGCGCGCCCGGTCAACGTATCTCTGGACGCGCTCCCGCTGGGCGCTGGAGATCAGCGGTCCCATCTGCACGTCTTCTGCGAAGGGATCGCCAATCTTGACCCCCTGCATGGCTGCCACCAGGGCTTCGGTGGCATCTTTTTCTTTGCTGCGATGCACGTAGACCCGAGTTGCCGCGGTGCAGTCCTGGCCGGAGTTGAACGTCGCTGCCATGGTGGCTTTCTCCGCCGCCAGCTCCAGGTCTGCGTCATCGAAGATGAGTACCGGCGCCTTCCCTCCCAGCTCCAGATGAACACGCTTCAACGTCTTCGCCGCGGTCTCCATCACGCGCTGGCCGGTCTCGGTCGAGCCTGTCAGGCTCACCATGCGGACGTCCGGATGCTCGACAAGGGCCTGCCCCGTCTCGTTGCCGCCGGGGATGACATTCACCACGCCGGCGGGGATCCCGGCCTCCGCGGTCATTTCGGCAAGCATGAGCGCCGTTAAAGGCGTGGTTGGCGCTGGCTTGAGTACCACCGTGCATCCAGCAGCCAGGGCAGGACCGATCTTCCACACTGCCATCATGATCGGGTAGTTCCAGGGGGCGATCTGGCCCACCACGCCGACCGGTTCACGGCGGAAGATGGAAGTATAACCCGCCAGGAATTCCCCGGCGTGAGAGCCGGACACCTGGCGGGCTGCAGCCGCGAAGAAGCGCAGATTATCGACCGTGAACGGCAGATCAGCTCCGTAACTGACGTACTGGTAGGGTTTCCCCGTGTTCAGAGACTCGACCCGAGCCAGTTCCGCCGACCGATTTTCGACCAGGTCTGCCAGGCGTAACAGGGCCAGCGAGCGCTCGGATGGAGTCTTGCGTGACCACCGTCCATCGTAGAATGCCGCGCGGGCGGCCTGGACGGCAGCGGCGACGTCCTCTTTCGTGGCATCAGGGACCGTCGCCATCGCCTCCCCTGTTGCCGGGTTTTCGATGGTCCGCATCTGCCCCCCCAGACTCGCCCGCCAGCCTCCGTCGATCCAAAGCTGATATTCCATGTTCACATTCCTAGCGTCCGCCGATCACGGCAATGTAGTTCGTTACCCATTCGTGGTATGGCACGCAGTCCTGGGTCCCATCCCCGCAGTCCGTTGTCGGCGTGCGCCAGAACCAGATTTTATCGAAGTTACCCATACCGTTTGTCTCGCAGCCCGCGTCTCCGAGCAGCTCATTGCCCGTGCAGGCGTCTGGGACAGCTGGCACCGATCCAAACCAGGCAGCCAGATCGCCCTGCAACTTGGGATTCAGCGAGTGTTCAAGCCACATGTAAGCGCAGTTCGGGTGCGGCGCATCGACATGCATCATGGTCGTATCCGCCCAGCCCGTGGTCCCTTCCTCCGGGAACACGCTGGAGATCGGCTTGCCCTCTGCCTGCATCAGGTTGACCTGGAAAGGCCACGAGCTGGAAGCCACCACGCCTTCATTGGTGAAGTCATCCATCTGGATAAAGGCGTCATGCCAGTAGCGGCCGATGATCTGGCGCTGCTGGCGGAGAAGGTCCAGGGCGGCGTTGAACTGGTCGCGCTTGAGGGCATAAGGATCTTTGATCCCCAGCTCTGGCTGGTGGTGCATCAGATAAAGCGCAGCATCGGCGACGTAGATCGGGCCATCGTAAGCCTGCACACGTCCGCTGTTCGATTGCCCGTCGGGCAGCGTCTGCTCTTCAAAAACCACGCTCCAGCTGGTCGGTGGCTCGGGAAAGACCTCGGTGTTGTACATCAACACATTTGGTCCCCACTGGTACGGCACACCGTAGTGCTTGCCGCCCACCGTGTGCCAGGGGGCTTCCTTCAGCCGGTCGTCGACGGTATCCCAGCTCGGGATCAGATCGAGGTTGATTTCCTGCGCGCGACCTCCGGAAATGAGCCGGTTGCTGGCATCTCCGGAAGCGGTCACAAGGTCAAAGCCGCCCTCGTTCATCAGAGCGACCATCTCATCCGAGGTGGCTGCGACTTTGACGGAGACGCGGCAGCCGGTCTCTTGTTCAAAATCAGTCACCCAGTCGAAGTTCGGGTCGGTTTCACCGCGCTCGATGTATCCAGCCCAGGCAACGATGGAGACCTCACCTTCTCCCGCTCCGATGGACTGCATGGGACCTCCCTCAGCTGCCGGCGCTTCGGTCGTCCCGGCGGCCCCACCGCAGGCGACTGCCAGAATGCTAAGCAAGGACAGGGAGGCGATCAACATACCGGGTCGTGTGATAGTTTTCATGATTCTCTCCTCAGGCGAAATTTTTACACTTACAAGACACACGGATCACTCACAAGAATAATTCGTTCGGTTCATCCTCCCTTCCCATGCAAGAATTTTCACACCCTGCCCCGTAGACCTCTCGGGTTAGGAACTTCTACGGCATCGTCGGGAGGCAGCCACTGGTAGGTATCTTTCAGGATGCGTGGGATGAGAACAGTGCGGGTGTGGCGAAGACCAGGGATCTGGTGGAGCTGGCCGGTAATGAACGCGTGCATCTCCTCGCTGTCCCGGAATATCGCCTGTAAGCTGATATCCTGGTCTCCAGTCGAGATCGCCAGGTAAGAGACCTGCGGGAAGGACAGGATCGCCTCGACTGCCTGTTCTTGATAACCGACTTCAAGCTCGCAGAAGATATCCACCGCCAGGGTGTACCCAAAAGCAGCGGGGCTGACCACCGCCACAGGCTGGATTACCCCAGTTCGGATCAGCCGCTGCACGCGGTTGTGGGCTGTCCGTTCGCTGACGCCCAATCGCTTGGCGATCTGAGCGCTCGGCAGGCGTGCATCCTGGTTCAGGATCGTGATGATCCCCTTATCCAGCCAGTCTAATTTGGACAATACATATCTCCATTGGATATTTGGGTAGTATAATCGTTTTTGCCATTTAGTCAATATCTTCCACTTTTTTCATCCGATTCGGCAATATTATCGGAGGAACGTTTCAGAAAGTTGAAAATAGCTGCGGTTATGCTTCAGCCATTTTCTTCCATGGCAAGTGAAGATACAATAGGAGCCGGCGGAGGATAGAATTTCTCCTCGGGAGATCAAAGATAAGGAGCAAGGGAATGGAATACAAACTCTTTGTGGATGGGCAATGGGTCGGCGGAGGCGAGCTCCTGGAAGTCCGCAACAAGTATACCCAGGAGATCTTTGCTGTCATCCCGACGGCGCGCCAGGCGGAGGTTGAGGCGGCGATCGCGGCCGCCGAACGCGCTGCGCCGGTGATGGCCAGGATGCCTGCCCACCAGCGCAGCGGCGTTCTGTCCCGGGCAGCCGCCCTGTTGCAGGAGCGCAAGGAAGACATGGCGCGGACGATCGCCATTGAAGCAGGCAAGGCGCTCAAGTTCGCCCGGATCGAGGTGGAGCGCGGGATCAGCACATTCACCATCGCGGCTGAGGAAGCCCGCCGGGTGCACGGCGAAACAATCCCCCTGGACGGCGTGCCGGCCGGCGAGGGCTACTTTGGCTTCTGGACCCGCCGGCCCGTCGGGGTGATCGCCGCCATCAGTCCCTTCAATTTTCCGCTAAATCTCGTGGCGCACAAAGTCGCGCCAGCCATCGCCGCCGGAAACACCGTGGTGCTCAAGCCGGCGAGCACGACACCCGTGACAGCGATCAAGCTGTGCGAGATCTTGAGCGAGGCCGGCCTGCCTGCCGGCGCGATCAATCTCGTCGTCGGTCCAGGCTCGACGGTAGGGGAATGGCTGGTCAGTGATCCGCGCGTGGCAAAAGTCACCTTCACCGGCAGCCCGGCGGTCGGCCGGAGGATCACAGCGGTCGCAGGCATCAAAAAGGTCACCCTGGAGCTGGGCAACACCTCGCCCGTGATCATCGCCCCAGATGCTGACCTGGATCTCGTCGCAAAACGCTGCGCAGTGGGCGCCTACTACAACTCGGGTCAAGTGTGCATCTCGGTACAGCGGATCTACAGCCAGGATGGCATCTTCGAGCCGTTCACCGAGAAGTTCGTGGCCGCCAGCCAGGCGATGGTCGTTGGAGATCCCCTGGACGAACGGGTGGACGTGGGACCCATGATCGACCTGGGAGAGGTGGACCGGATTGAATCCTGGGTGGAGGAGGCACAGATGGGGGGAGCCAAAGTGCTGACCGGCGGGAAGCGGGACGGCGCGGTCTACTGGCCAACGGTCCTCAGTGAGGTTCGTCCGGAGATGAAGGTCGTCTCCCAGGAAGCCTTTGCCCCGGTCGCCTCCGTCATCCCTTACGATGATTTCGCGGAAGCTCTGAGCCAGGCAGATGCAACCGAATACGGCCTGCAGGCTTCCATCTTCACCCGCGACATCAACCGTGTCTTCCAGGCCATCCAGCGCCTGAATTTCGGCGGCGTGATCATCAACGATACCCCCGCCTTTCGGGCCGACCACATGCCCTATGGAGGGAACCGCCAGAGCGGGCTCGGTCGAGAGGGCGTGCGCTTC
Source organism: uncultured Anaerolineaceae bacterium (assembly GCA_964416175.1). Classification (GTDB taxonomy): domain Bacteria; phylum Chloroflexota; class Anaerolineae; order Anaerolineales; family UBA4823; genus CAYQDF01. The sequence continues at coordinate 15,487 of CAYQDF010000051.1, read as the reverse complement.
GCTATCGAGGAGATGACCAACATCCAGATGGTCGCCATCCGGCTGGGGTAGCTCCGGACCTGGCAAGTTTCGCCCTCACGGCCTGGGATATACCAGAGGCTCACAGCCTGGATCGAGCCGGGAGCCGATCGAAGACGCCAGGGACGGCAGCTTGATCGCCTGCCGCCAAAAGGATTCCAGGAACACAGGATTCCTGCGAATCTCCAGTCTTACCTTCCACGCAGCGAAACGCCACAGAGCCTGCGGTTTTGAGTTTATCTTCCATTCGGAGTAAAATAACAAAACAAGGAGAAAATAATGCTTAGATTCAATAAACTGATTATCCTGGCAATCGCCGCCCTGGTCCTGGTCGCCTGCGGCGGCGCTGCAGCGGAGCCCGTCTCTCTCACCATCGACATGACCGAATACGCCTTCACTCCCCCAAATCTCCAGCTAAAAGTAGGCCAGGAAGTCACCCTGACCCTGACCAATTCGGGGCAGCTTCAGCACGAGATCATGTTCGGCAGGAATGTGATGATGGTATCGAACCGTCCCGCGGGCTACCATGAGGATATGTTCGAGGCGGGGGGTGTCACTCCGGAGGTAACGCAGGATGTCATGCCGGAGGAAATGGTGGAGAGACACGCCGGATTCATGGTCGTCGTTCCAATAGGGGGGACGGCAACCATGAAGTTCAAAGTGACCGAAGGCATGGTCGGGGAATGGGAGATGGGCTGCTTCGAGCAGGACGGTGTCCACTACGATGCCGGCATGAAAGGCCCGGTTTCGGTCACAAAATAGCCGGGCTATCTGCTTGGGAGGCGATAAGAATGCGAGGCCGTCGAAGAACGCCTCGCGCTTTCATGTCCCGGGATATTGTATAATCGGAAGGTTTATTCTGCAGCCCGGTCACGAGGCAGCCCAGCCTTTAACCCAGGGGCATCGCCATCCAAACGGGCCTCAATCCGAGAAAATTAGACTCACCCCAATGATCTCAACTGTATCCCAACAACGCCGCCTTTTCAGACGGTTTGGATGGTCGTGGACGGTACTGGCGATGTTTATCGCCGGATGTTCGTTGATCGGTGGGCAGCATTCTCTGCCTCAACCATCTGGGGAAGCGGGCAGGGGCACACCCCTTTCCCCGGACCTGCCTTCTGCGACACCAACTTCCATTCCCACACCCACGGCTCCACCCCGGGTTCTGACCGTTTGTCTGGCAAACGAACCAGAGACTCTTTACCTCTATGGCGGCGCCTCCCTGGCGCAGAAGCAGGTGCTGGAAGCAATCTATGATGGACCGATCGACCGGGTCGGTTATCAGTTTCAGCCAGTCATCCTGGAGCAGCTGCCCAACCTGGCGGACGGCAATGCAGCCCTGGAGCCTTCACCAGTCAAAGCCGGCGATTGGGTGGTCAACGACGCAGGGGAGCTCGTGCAGCTTGTCCCCGGCGAAGTGATTCGGCCCTCAGGCTGCGCAGCGCCCGAGTGCGCAGTCGCATGGGATGGGAATCCCCTAGTGATGGACCGGCTTTCTGCCACCTTCACGATTAAGGAAGGCATCCTCTGGTCGGACGGTGCCCCGCTGACCGCAGCTGACTCTGTCTTCAGCTACGAATTGGCCCGGCAATGCCGGATCGAAGGCAGACCCTGCGGGGGCCTGGGCCTCGTCACACAGGACCACGGGACCGTCGAGCGTACCGCCAGCTACACCGCCCTGGACGACAGGCGGGTGCAGTGGACCGGCGTTCCAGGCTTCCGCGACCCGAACTACCCGGTCAATTTCTTCACCCCGCTCCCGGCGCATCTGTTGGGCGCCCAGCCACTCGAAACGCTTCTGATCGGGGAGACGAGCGCCCGCCTGCCTCCTGGCTGGGGCCCGTACCTCGTCGAAAACTGGGTTCCGGGCGAAGCCATCCGCCTGCGGTCGAACCCGCTTTACTTCCGCGCCGGTGAGGGCCTGCCAGCCTTCGATATCCTCATCTTGCGCTTTTTCAGCGGGCAGACCGAACAGCTCGAAAACGCCGTGCTCAGCGGTTCCTGCGACCTGCTGGATCAGGCTGCTGGCCAGACGTTCCTCGTTGAAGATCCCGCCCGGCTGCTCGATCTCGACCAGGCCGGATCGATCCGGGCCCATTTCGCCGCCGGCCCGGTCTGGGAACAGGCGGACTTCGGGATCCGCCCCGCCTCATACGACGACGGCTACCAGCCAGCGACCGACCGTCCCGACCTGTTCGGCGACCCGCGGACGCGCCAGGGGATCGCCCTGTGCATGGACCGGCAACGGATAACCACCGAAGTCCTGAACGGGATCGCGTCGGTCCCGGCTTCTTTCTACCCCCCCGGTCACCCGTTGTTCAACCCGGACCTTCCGGTTATTCCCCATGACCCGGCAGCTGGCGCAGATCTCCTGGCGCAGGCCGGCTGGATCGACGCCGACGGCGACCCAACGACCCCGCGCACGGCGCTGGGCGTGGCCGGAGTCCCGGATGGTACGCCGCTGGCATTCTCCTACCTGGCGTCAGACGCTATTCAGCGACTGGCAGCTGCGACCATTCTGACAGAATCGCTGGCAGAGTGCGGCGTCGCGGTCGATCTTCAATCCGGACCCGCCGGCGAAGTCTACGCCCCAGGTCCTGACGGCCCGGTCTTCGGCCGCCGGTTCGATATGGCACAGTTCGCCTGGGAGAGCAGCATCCAATCGGCCTGTTATCTCTGGTCGTCGCAGCAGATCCCGGGCGATCCGAACCTGACGGCGGAAGATGGAAGAGCTCTGTTCCCCTTTGGATGGGGCGGGGCGAACGCCAGCGGCTTCGCCGATCCCGAATTCGACCGGGCCTGCCGGGCCTCCCGGGAAGCGCTGCCCGGCGAACCGGGCTACGTCGAGACCCACCACCGCGCGCAGGAGCTCTTTGCAGCCGCCCTGCCAGCCATCCCGCTGTACGAACATCTTCGGGTCGTCGTCTCCCGTCCGGACCTGTGCAATTTCACCTTCGATCCCTCCTCCCCCAGTGAATTCTGGAACATTGAGGAGCTTGATTTTCGAGAGGAATGCCGGGAATAATCCCTAACCTTCGGAGGCGCGGCATGGGAGGCTTCCAGGCAAGTTACCTGAATAGACAATGTCAAAACCTGGCCCAAGTTCTCGGTGCAATTGTTCCGCAGCCGCAATGATCCTTATCGTATGATCGGATAACTCACACGTTTACTGGTGCTTGAGTTACCTGCTCTCTTGGATAATTCGTCACAATAAGTTCCGTGATCCTCCCCCTTCTCGCTCCATTGCTGTTGATCGCCCGGATCGCCCGCACCGCATGGATAACAAAACAACCTGATGAATAAGCAGATCTAATCAGTTCAGTATCCGAGTTCGATACCATCACGTTGACATTCTGCCTGGTGAGTTCTTCACAAACGTCCCGAAGCCTGTTCTGATCGCTTGAAGAGAATCCATTGGCGTGATAAGAAGTAAAATTAGCTGTTTGAGAAAGCGGGGCGTAAGGTGGATCAAAATAGACAAAGTCACCTTCCTTTGCCTGATCCAAAACCATCTCAAACAAGCCGCATTGGATATTTATTCCCTGGAGCGCACTGGAAACCGCGCGCAGGTTTTCTTCATCCCGGTAATTCGGTGATTTATAGCGGCCAAAAGGAACGTTAAATCTCCCGTCACGGTTTACGCGATAAAGTCCGTTGTACCCGGTCTTGTTCAGATAGATCATCCGCGCAGCCCTCAGGGGCAGATCCATCTCCAAGGGATCCTGGTCCCGCAGCTGGTAATAAAAATCACGGTTGTGGGGGAACTGCCATAAGCAGTTGATGACTTCTTCGACACAATCCCGGATGGCAAGGTAAGTATCGATCAGTTCCTGGTTAATGTCCGTAATAAAGGCATTCCGAATCTTGCCTTTACGAAACACATGAAAAAATAGCGCACCGCTCCCGATAAATGGTTCGTGATAATTGCCAAAGTCTGCCGGCATGTACTGTGTTAACTCATTCAGCAATTGGGTTTTACCGCCGGCCCATTTAAGGAAAGGTCTTGGAATGGGTTTTTCATTCATTCTCTACACCAGAATTATGGTTCGAAATAATGGCGAAGCCAGCCCTCCAGGCCTTCATACCTGACCATTTTGACGGTGGATAACAGATAACCGTGCATATTGGCAGAGAATCCCGAGCCTTCGATAACCACAATTCCAGAGATCGGCCAGAAAACCAAATCCTTGAGCATTACGGGTATTTTCTCTTCCTGCGCCTTCCCGCTCACCGCCCTTCCCTCAACCCCACCTTCTCAAACCTCGCCACCAGCTGCTCTTTTCGCACCATGAGCGGTTCGTCCAACCGCTTCTTCGCCAGCTCGAGGTACTTCGAAATGACCTCGTATCCAACGTACCGTCGGCCGAGCCGTCTCGCCACCTTGATCGTCTGCCCGGAACCTAAAAACGGGTCGAGGACGAGGTCTTCGGGGTACGAGTACATCCGGATCAGGCGGTAGGGGATTTCTTCTGGAAACGGCGCCGGGTGGTCCAGCATGTTCGGCGGGATTGGCGCGATGTGCCAGATGTTGTTGGCGATGTCCAACTTGAAGACCTGGTCGATAGAGAAACCGGCGGCGGATTTTTCGTCCTCGCTGCGCCCGCGGTAGATCGGCGGGCCGGGTTTGCGGAACACAAGGATGTATTCGGTCATGATGTTCGGGTAATAATAGCCGGGGTAAGGGTTCTGGATCGTAACCCCGGCGCGCTTCACCCCAGCCGTGCACTTGTGCCAGACGATGTCCTGGTGAAACTCCCACCCGCACTCCACCAGCCGCGCGATCGCGTCGAATGGAACGGGGTAGTGCTTCCCATTTAGGAGAACCGTCCCGATGACGACGCTGCAGAACCCGCCCGGTCTGGTGACCCTCAGAACCTCGGCGAAAACTTTCCCCAGCCAGTCCAGGTATTCCTGGTAGCCTAGATATCCGTCAGTATAGGCGCGGGTCCGGTAGTATCGGGTGCGGTCGCTGGCGTGAATGGCGTAATCAATGGCGTTCCAATAGGGCGGGGAAGTGACCGTTAAGGCAACCGAGCCATCTTCCAGTTCAGGCATCGCTTCGCTCGAGTGCAGGAAGAATTGATCCATATTTGTATCATCCCCTCGTCAAGGCAATCTCAACATCCGATCGGTTCCCGGCAATGATAAACCAATCAACTGTTCGCTGCAAGAATTGCGTCGCCTACCGCCCCTTGCTTCCTGCGTACGGTGAATATACTCTCCCGGAATCCGTGTACTGCCATGTCTTTCTGTGTTGCGCTCAACACATTTGGATCTAAAATCGCCATCCTCCAATCAGAACAATTGTGCTATAATATAAAACAGAGCCGCCGCCCCATTTGTGCAGGAGTTGCCACTCGATGACCATAAATCCAGAGGACACCATCGTGAGGCTCTGCGTGGAAGGCATGCAAGCGGAAGCGCAGGGCAGGTTCGAGGACGCCCGGGCGCTCTTCACTCAGGCCTGGGAATTGAGCGCAGACGACTTCGAGGCCTGTGTGGCCGCCCATTATCTCGCCCGGCACCAGGACAGCCTCCTGGAGATGCTCCGCTGGAACCAGGAAGCCCTGGATCGCGCCAACGCAGTCCAGGACGAGCGGGTGAAAAGCTTCTATCCGTCGCTCTACCTCAACATCGCCTACTCTTACGAGATGCTCGAGGACCTGGAGGAAGCGCGCCGGTTTTACACCCTCGCCGAGGGCAGTCTCGCCGACCTCCCGGACGACCCGTACGGCGACATCGTGCGGCACGGAATCACAGAAGGGCGCAGGCGAACCGGCCCAGGATCCGCAGCTCGCAATGCCTGATTCGCGATGAAACTCACCGCCTCCCAACTTGCCCTGATCGAATCCCCACTCGATGCGAAAGTCTTCCTCGAGGGGCCGGCCGGCGCCGGTAAGACCACCGCCGGCGTCGAGCGCCTGGTCCACCTGATGCAGGAGGGTGTTCGCGGGGATTCGATCCTGGTGCTCGTGCCCCAGCGCAACCTCGCTCTTCCCTACTCCCAGGCGTTGAGCAACCCGGGCCTGCTGGCCGGAGGGCGTCCGGATGTGCTCACCCTTGGCGGTCTTTCGCAGAAGTCCATCGATCTCTTTTGGCCCCTGGTCGGGAGGGACGCCGGGTTCTCCCACCCCGACGACCCGCCGACTTTCCTGAAACTCGAGACCGCGCAGTACTACATGGCGCGGGTGGTCCGTCCCCTGCGGGAGGCGGGTTTCTTCGAAACGGCCGCAATCGACCCAAACCGCCTGTACAGCCAGCTGCTCGATACCCTCAATAAAGCCGCCCTGGTGGGCTTCCCGCATACGGAGATCGGCGAACGCCTGAGCTCGGCCTGGGTCGGCGAGGCGAGCCAGCTCCGCCTCTACAACGACGTCCAGCAGGCCGCGAACCGCTTCCGAGAATACTGCCTGGCGCACAACCTGCTGGATTTCTCCCTCCAGGTGGAGGTCTTCTTCCAGCAACTCTGGCCCCAGCCCTTCTGCCGGGAATATCTGTCGCGCACCTACCGCCACCTGGTGTACGACAACCCAGAGGAAGACGTCCCTGTTACCCATGACCTGGTTGAGGGATGGTTCGTGGATTTCGATTCGGCGCTGTTGATCTACGACTGGGATGCGGGCTACCGCTACTTCCTCGGCGCTGATCCGCACAGCGCCTACCGCCTGAAAAACCTGTGCTCGGCCCAGGTGGTATTCGATGACTCCCTGGTTACTTCGAAAGACCTGCAGGCCTTCGCCGCCGGCCTGGGCAGGGCGCTGCGCCGTCCTCCGGAAGTGGAGGTTTCCCCTTACGCGTCGCCCTCCCTCAACCGGGTCCAGCTGCTGGGTTCGACCAGCCCCTCCCAGGATGGGGATCTCCATGCTGCGCTCGATGTTGAGCACCGCCGGTTCCACCCCCAGGTGCTCGATTGGGTGGCAGACCAGGCGGCCGATCTGGTGCACGACGAAGGCACGCCTCCTGGAGAGATCGCAATCCTGGCTCCTTACATGTCAGATGCCCTGCGCTTCGCCTTGATGGAGCGTCTGGAGCGGCGCGGCGTGCCGACCCGGTCGCACCGGCCCTCGCGTGCCCTGCGCGACGAGCCAGCGATCCGCTGCCTGGTCACCCTGGCGATGATCGCCCACCCGGATTGGGAGATGGCTCCTGCCCGTTTCGACGTGGCCTACGCCCTGGTCCAGGCTGTCGAAGACCTGGACCTCGTCCGGGCGCAGCTCCTGGCGGAGATCGTCTACCGCCCCCAAAAAGGCCGCCCGCAGCTGACCTCCTTCGACCGCCTCCAGCCAGACGTACAGGAACGCATCACGTACCTGCTCGGCGGTCGCTACGAGAACCTCCGCCTGTGGCTGGAAGATTATTCGCTCAAACCATTCGACGAGATCGACTACTTCTTCAGCCGCCTGTTCGGGGAAGTGCTCTCCCAGCCCGGGTATGGCTTTCACCGTGATTACGACGGCGGCGCGGCTGCCGCCAACCTGATCGATTCCGCCCGCCGGTTCCGGCTGGTCACCCAGGGGGCGAGATGGGTCGAGGATGACCCCCCGAAGTTGGGTGAGCTCCCGCTGGGGAAGGAGTATCTCGAGCTCGTGCGCGACGGCGTGGTGGCAGCCCAGTACCTGCGGGGCTGGGAGGCCGGAGACTCTGAGGCGCTCCTGCTCGCCCCGGCCTACACTTTCCTGGTCAGCAACCGCTCGGTCGATTACCAGTTCTGGCTGGACGTCGGCGGGCGCGGCTGGGCCGAACGGCTCTACCAGCCGCTGACCCATCCCTACGTGCTCAGCCGCCGCTGGGCTCCCGGCACCCCGTGGACCGACGTCCAGGAGCTCGAATCAAGCCAGGAGGTCCTCTACCGGGTCGCGCTGGGGCTGGCCCGCCGCTGCCGGCGGAAGATCTACGCCGGCCTGAGCGAGCTTGGCGAGAGCGGCTTCGAGCACAGGGGCGCCTTGCTCATGGCGCTCCAGCGCCTCCTGCGGGAGCGCCCGTCTCATCCACTTCCCTCCGACCTGACTTCCTGAGCGCGCACGGGCGCCTGGCGATACCCAGAACCTGACTATCCACCGATGTTCAACCCTCGTCCAAAGCAGAAAGAGATCCTTAAGTACCGCGGCGGTAAAATGGGTATCGCCGCCGTGCCGGGCAGCGGTAAGACGCAGATCCTCTCCCTCCTGGCAGCGGAGATCATCTCCAACAATGAGCTGCGAGACGACCAGGAAGTGCTGGTCGTGACTCTGGTCAACTCGGCGGTGGACAACTTCGCCGCCCGGGTCAGCGCATTTCTGAAAGAATACGACCTGCTGCCGAACCTTTACTACCGGGTGCGCACCCTGCACGGGCTGGCGCACGACATCGTCCGCGAGCGGCCCGACCTGGCGGGCCTGACAGATGACTTCCAGATCATCGACGAGCGCGCCGCCGACCAGATCCGGGAGGACGCTGCCCTCGCCTGGGTGCGCGCCCATCCCCACGCACTGGACGAGTTCCTGAATCCGGACATGGAGGAATCGAAATCCGACTGGGCGCGGCGCGAGCTCTTGCCCCAGCTGGCAAGCAACCTGGCCCTGAGCTTCATCCGCACCGCCAAGGACCGCGGCCTGTCGCCGGAAGCCTTGAAAGAGCGCCTGGGCGATCTGCCACTCCCTCTGGCCCGGATGGGCCTGGAGGTCTACACCGACTACCAGAGAGCGCTGACCTACCGAGGAGCAGTCGATTTCGACGACTTGATCCGGCTGGCGCTGCACACCCTGAGGCAGGACCCCCTCTACCTGGAGCGCCTGCGCGACAGGTGGCCTTACATCCTGGAGGACGAAGCTCAGGACAGCAGCCAGCTCCAGGAGGAGATCCTCAGCCTGCTGGTCGGTCCGCACGGGAACTGGGTGCGGGTCGGCGATCCCAACCAGGCTATCTTCGAGACCTTCACCACCGCCAGCCCCGAGCACCTGCGCCGCTTCCTGGCTGACCCGGACGTCGTGCCGCGCGACATGCCGAACTCCGGGCGCTCGACCCAGAGCATCATTGATCTGGCTAACCGCTTGATCGAATGGACCCGGGAGCAACACCCTCAGCCGGAAGCGCGGGATGCCCTGGCCCCACCCCTCATCGAACCCGTCCCACAGGGGGACCCCCAGCCCAACCCGCCGGACTCCCCGGAGAAGATCCAGCTTCTCCAGCGGCGGCTCACGCCGCTGGAGGAGATCCACGCCGTTGCGATGTCCCTGGAGCGCTGGCTTCCTGATCACCCGGATGAAACGGTCGCGGTCCTGGTGCCGCGCAACCAGCGCGGTTTCGAGCTGGTCGACGAGCTGCGCCGGCGGAAGCTGCCGTATACCGACACGCTGCTGCGCAGCACGACCGCCACTCGCGGCACGGCCGGCGTGCTCGGCACCGTCGTATCCTACCTGGCCGATCCTGGCTCAAGAAAAAAGCTCGCGGGGGCATACCGCGCCTGGCGGCATGCTAAGACAGATGACGACGAGGCCAGAGCCCGGACTGAAAGGGCCCTTGGGCTGTTCAAGGGTCTGCGCGCCGTCGAAAGCTACCTCTGGCCGCGCGCCGGGGAGGACTGGCTCGCCGGGCTGGACCTGTCCCCGGAAGACGATTGGGCGGCTGCTGAGCTGGAAGCTTTTCGCCGCCTCGTCCAGCGCTGGCAGGGCGCTGCCATCCTGCCGGTCGACCAGCTGGTCCTTTCGCTCGCTCAGGACTTGTTCGAGGAACCAGCCGACCTGGCCATCGCGCACAAACTCGCCTTCCTCCTCCGCCAGGCGGGCCAGGTGCACCAGGATTGGCGACTGCCCGAGTTCACCGAGGAACTGGCGGTGATCGCCCGCAACGAGCGCCGCTTCCTTGGTTTCAGCGAAGACGACACCGGCTTCGATCCGGACAGGCACAAAGGCGAAGTGATCGTCGCCACCATACATAAGGCCAAGGGACTCGAATTCGACCGGGTGTACCTGATGTCCGTCAACAACTACGACTTCCCCTCCGGCGTTGAGGGGGATAAATTTATCTCCGAGCCATGGTACCTCAGGGACAACCTGAACCTGGAGGCGGAGGCCCTGGAGCAGCTGGAGGCTGCCCTGTCGCCCGACCCCTACGCCTGGTACGAAGAAGGCCGCGCCTCGCGCCAGGCGCGCCTGGCTTACGTCTCCGAACGGCTGCGCCTGCTCTACGTCGCCATTACCCGCGCCAAAAAGGAACTGATCGTCACCTGGAACAGCGGGCGCGAGGGGGACCTGGGGCCGGCCCTGCCGCTGGCGTATCTGATGGGTTATTGGGAAAGAGCGAAGGCAAAGGACGGAAGATGGACGACCGAGGTTGACGGTTGAAGACGGGAGCCGGCAGGCCAATCGCGTATTGCCATACATAAACCGTTGAGAGACTGCGAATGAATACTCTCCCCCCCGATTTCCAGTTTACCCAGGGAAGCCTGCAGGACTACGTGGACTGCCGCCGGCGTTTCCAGCTGCGCTACCTGGAAAGGATCGCCTGGCCGGCAGTCGAAGCGGAACCAATCCACGAAAGCGAGCGCCACTCACAGCTCGGCATTGCCTTCCACCGCCTGGCGCAGCAATTCCTCCTTGGGGTGCCGGCAGCCCGCATCACCGAGATGTTGGCCGGGAGCCGCGCCGCAGGGACTGAGCTGCAGCGCTGGTGGGAGAATTACCTCAGGTTTTCCGGCCCGCTCGTTGGTTCGGAGATTGCAGAGACTCGCCCGCAGCGTTTGCTGGTCGAAGCAGTGTTCTCGGCACCCCTGGGTGGGTACCGGCTGGTCGCCAAATATGATGTGGTCCTCTGGCGCCCGGAGGATTTCGGTTCGTCTTCACGAGCCAGGGTGACTATCGTCGACTGGAAGACCTCCAAGATTCGCCCTGAGCGCGGGTGGCTGGCTGCTCGCGTTCAAACGAAGGTGTATCCTTTCACCCTGGCGTGTGTCGGGACGACCTTCGAAAACGCTACGACGATAAACCAGGCTGGTCCACTGGCGCCAGATCAGATCGAGATGGTCTACTGGTTCCCGGAATCGCCTCACGAACCGGAGCGGTTCACCTACAGCCAGGAACAGTTCGCCCAGGACCGGGAATATCTCCAGGGTCTGGTGGCAGAGATCGAGCGCCTGGGAGCTGGAGATTTTCACCTCACCCCTCACGAAGAACGCTGCGCCTTCTGTACCTACCGCTCCCTGTGCGACCGCGGCGTGCGCGCCGGCTCCCTGGAACAGATCGCTCTCGAGTCAGAGGTCGCCGATGACCTCGAGTTCCGCCTCGAGCTCGACCAGATCACGGAGATTGAGTTCTGATTAACAAGAAATGGCAACCCTACGACATCCCTTCTCCTATGTTTAGGAGAAGGGCAGGGGATGAGGGAGATTGACTACCTGGAGATTCCTCCAACAGATCTCTGTCCCACCCTCCCTGCGCTCCGCCGTGGGGGGGCATCCGCTGGTTGCCGAGACCCTCGCCCGGCGGGGGATCCTCGATCCGGCTGCTGCGCGCGCTTTCCTCGATCCATCTGCTTACACTCCCTCCTCGCCGCTCGATCTGCCGGGCATGGAAAAAGCCATCGACCGGCTGGCGCGCGCCATCCGCGATCTCGAGCCGGTGTGCGTCTGGGGGGATTTCGACGTCGACGGGCAAACCGCCACCGCGCTGCTCGTCTCGACATTGCGGGATTTCGGGAGCGCCGTTAGCTACCACATCCCCGTCCGTGAACAGGAATCCCACGGGGTCAATCTCCCGGTCCTGTCCCGGATCATCGAGGAGGGGGCCAGGTTGATCCTCACCTGCGACACGGGCATCCACGCCCACGACGCGGTCATCTATGCGAAGGAACGGGGGGTGGATGTGATCGTCACCGATCACCACATCCCGGCTGAGTCCCTGCCCGCGGCCCTGGCCGTGGTCAACCCCCACCTGGCCCCGCCCAGCCATCCTGCCGAATCCCTGCCGGGCGTAGGCGTTGCATACAAGCTGGCGAGCGCGCTGTACCGCCAGATGGGATCTCCGGGCGGTGAGGCGCAATACCTCGACCTGGCCGCCCTGGGGATCGTCGCCGACCTGGCCCTGGTGAAAGCCGATACGCGGCACCTGCTCCAGCTGGGGCTGTCGGCACTGCGCAGGACGGAGCGACCCGGGCTGCTCGCCATGCTGGAGATGGCGGAGATCGACCCGGCTGGCCTGACCGAGGAGCACGTGGGCTTCGAGCTCGGCCCGCGCCTGAACGCCCTCGGCCGCCTGTCAGATGCCAATCCGGCGGTCGATCTGCTCACCACCCGTGATCCAGGCCAGGCGCGGGTGATCGCCGCCCAGCTGGAAGTGCTCAACGCCCGACGCAGGCTGCTGACGAGCCAGGTCTACCAGGCCGCCGCCGCGCAGATCGAGTGCGATCCCTCCCTCTTGAGAAGCCCGGCGCTGGTGCTTTCGCACCCGGCCTGGCCGGCAGGGGTGATCGGCATCGTCGCCAGCCGCCTGGTGGAGGAGCACAAACGCCCCGTCGCGCTGATCGCCGCGCCTCCAGGCGAGCTGGCGCGCGGCTCGGCGCGCTCGATCGCGGGCGTCGATATCACCGCGGCCATCGCCGCCTGCCGGGAGCATCTGGCAGGCTTCGGTGGGCACCCGATGGCCGGCGGCTTCGCCCTCCATGCAGACCATGTCCCCGCTTTCAAGGAAGCGTTCTCCGCCGCCATTGGCGAACAGATGGCCGCGCTCGATCGAGAACCTGCCCTGCCGGTCGACGGCTGGCTGCCCCTGGACGATCTCACCCTCGATCTGGTCGCTGACCTGGAGCGTCTGGCCCCCTTCGGTCCCGGAAATCCCCGCCCTGTCCTGGTCGCGAAAAACCTGAGCCTGGAGCGCCGTACAACCCTCGGCCGCGCCGGGGATCACCTCCAGGTGATCGTCGCCGGCGAGAGCGGCAACACGCACAAGATCGTCTGGTGGGGCGGCGGGGTCGGAGAGCTGCCCGACTGGCTGGTTGATGGCATGCCTTTCGACCTGGCATACACCGCCCGGTCCAGCGACTTCCGTGGCCGGCGAGAGGTGCAGATTGAGTGGGTGGACGCTCGCCCGGTGGAAGGAACTGTCCTCGAAATCAAACCCCGCAGGTCGATCCGCGTCGAGGACTACCGGGGTTCAGAACATCCCCTGGCTGTGCTCATGGAGCTGCTCAAAGCCGGAGACCTGCTGGTTTGGGCGGAGGGCGAGGGCCGCGAGCGACTGGCCGAAAAGGGTATCCAGGGCGTTGAACGAATGGGGCTCACCCCGCATCACAGGCTGGCCGTCTGGAACTCGCCGCCGGGGAGCGCGGAGCTCCAGGCCGCGCTCGGCGTCGTTTCGCCGGAATTCGTCTTCCTTTTCGCCGTGAAGCCGGAGGAGGACCGGCTGGAACCATTCCTCCTTCGCCTGGCGGGGCTGGTGAAGCACACCCTGCGCGTGAATGCGGGACGCACCAGCCTGGCCGCGCTGGCCGCAGCAACAGCTCAGCGGGAAGCCACCGTCAGATTGGGCCTGGCCTGGTTGGAGGCCAGCGGGCAGATCGGGATGGTGTCTGAAGACAGAGGTGAAGTGACCTTAGGGGAAAAGGGGAAAGGGGATAAGGGAGCCGGGGACAGGGAAGAATTGGGCAGGCTCGCCGCAAGGCTCAATGTTCTGTTGGCTGAGACAGCAGCCTTCCGGGCGTACTATGCCCGGGCGGAGGCCGAAAGCCTGATCGAAGCTATGAGATCTTCACCAGCATCGCTTTTACCGAACTGACGCTTAAGAGCAGCAGGAGCGTGATTATCACAGCTGAACTCAGGCACCAGTCGCAGACCGCCCTGATCACGTAAAGCTCCAAGTAAGTCAGGTAGATCGAAAATACCGTGCCGGCGAAAGCCATCCCGAACAGGAGCATGGAAGCATATCCGGCCAGACGCCCTCCCCCAATGCGACTCAGAGACCAGATCCCGAGGACCGCCGCGTAGCCGATCAGTCCCAGCACCCCGACCGGCAGCATGCCGAACAGCCTGGCATAGGGACTGTTGTGCACGGCGTTGCAGTCGCCAAGCGGGCCGCACACCGCCGGGACGGCCTGCGTCTCCACATAAGCCAGGTATCCCGCCACTCCCAGCCCGACAAGGGCCAGTCCTGGAATGGCGAAATCCTGCCAGGCAGCGTGCCTCCGCTTCTTCTTTGGCATCCTGCTTTTAACCCGTAAAATGGAGAAGATTGCGAAGAACACTGCCGCGGCCATCCCCGCCAGGATGGCGTTTGCCAGGACGAATCCGATTCGCTGGCCGCCAGTGGTGAAAGCCTCGCCGGCGGAAGCGGACTCGCCCTCTGTAGAAGGCAAGATCTCCTCCAGAGCAGCAGCCTGCGGGTAATCCACCCCGCCCTGCGCCAGGTACGTCTCGATCAACCCTGGCAGGCGCGCCTCTACCTGGTCAGAACCCATCAGCACTTCCTCCCCGATGATCAGGAACGGCACGCCAACCTGATCCTTGGAGAAGCCATATTCGGCGGCAACCCGAAACAGGCGATCCACGTCCTCGGAAGTGACCAGCTCTATCAAAAACAGATCGAACTGGTCCTTATATTTCTCCTGCAGCGGCGGCAGGACGTTCTCCAACACGTAATGGCAGTGCCCGCAGGTGTCCACCCAGAACATCACCGCCCGCACGACGGGTTTCTCCGCTTGCTGGCTTTCCCCTCGAGCGGACGCATCGTACGGCAGTGCCAACAGTATCAAAACGGTCACCGCCCAGAACCAGGTGGAAATAATTTCTCCAGGAGATCTCAGGGGAAGCGACGAAGGTCTCATCTTCAACGGGATGTATGGATTCTAACAGGCTTGTGAAGTTAGGCGCGATGACAGATGTCACAAAAACTCCCGCTGATCATCCAGTCCCCTCGGATGAAATCCTCCGAAGAGGTTGCCGATTCGACCGTTCGGGGCTATGATCGCGCTCTGAATTCAAAACCATAATCCCAAAAGGAGGAAATGATGAGCAAACTCCCCCGCTCTTACCAGCGCTTCCAAAGCGATTTCGCCCAGGTCTGGCGAGCTTACGAGAGTCTCGGCGCAGCCGCCGCCGAAGCCGGTCCCCTCGATCGAAAGGTGCGCGAGCTGGTCAAACTGGGGATGGCAGCTGCAAACCAGACGGAGAGCGGCGTCCACTCTCACACCCACCGCGCCCTCGAAGCCGGCGCGACTCCGGAAGAGATCCAGCACGCGATCCTGCTCGGCGTCACCACGATCGGGTTCCCGAGCATGATGGCCGCCCTGAGCTGGTCCCAGGCTGCCATCGAAGAGCACGGAGGGTGAAGCCGGGTGCGCCGCCCAGCCGGACCGAAAAACGAGCTTTCTAAATTAACCCACGGCCGGGATTAGTGCCCCTTCGCATCGTCCGGGAGTAAACACTTCCTGGCGGGCATCCCCTCGGTCCCCGCGGGACATGTCTGAGCGGAACAGGGTCAAAGTCCCGAGTTTGCGAGGGAGT
>CAYQDF010000050.1:0-21913 GCA_964416175.1 uncultured Anaerolineaceae bacterium | reverse complement strand
CGCCGCGTTCAGGTGATATCCCAGCCGCACAAGGGGATCATCGCTGCTTTGAACGTCGGCCTCGAAGCCTGTTCCGGGAATTATATCGTCCGGATGGATGCTGACGACCGCTCGCACCCGGATCGCCTGGCACGCCAGGTTGCTTACCTGGAAGATCACCCTGAAACAGCCGTGGTTGGCTGCCGGGTGCGTGGGTACCCGATCGACGCTGTCCGCCAGGGATTTCTTTTTTATATCGATTGGCAGAACTCCCTGCTCACCAACGATGATATCCGTCGGGAGATATTCGTGGAGAGTCCACTTGCCCACCCCAGCGTGGCTTTCCGCCGGGAGTGGGTGCAACAGGTCGGGGGATACCAGGATCACGGCTGGGCAGAGGACTATGACCTCTGGCTCCGGCTCTACCTGGAAGGAGCAGGCTTTGCGAAGCTCCGGGAGGTGTTGCTTGATTGGCGGGAGCGCCCGGAACGCCTGACCCGTCTGGACAGCCGCTATTCCTTAGAAAATTTTCTGCGCGCCAAAGCGCACTACCTGGTGCGTGGTCCGCTACGCAGCCGGGAGGCAGTGATCCTGTGGGGTGCAGGGATGATCGGGAGGCGTTTGAGCAAGCACCTTCGCCGCCAGGGAGCGCCTTTGGTCGCCTTTTTAGACATAGACCCGAAGAAGATCGGTCGGACCTTGCATGGCCTCCCCATTCTGCCTCCGGACGATCTGCCGGATCTGTGGAAACGTCACCCAGCACCGGCAGTCCTGGCTGCGGTCGGTGCTCGCGGTGCACGCCAGCTCATTCGCTCCCGACTGAACCAGTCTGGCCTTACTGAGGGGAAAGATTGGTGGAGTGTAGCGTGAGAGTCCTGTACGACGGCTGGCCTCTCGCTCGGGGGCCCATCGAACCGGCTGGGGCGCACTTGTTGGCTCTCCTGGAAAACCTCGCTCCTGAGGTGCATCCGATCGTCGCCTTGCCAGCCGAACCACCGGAATGGCTCGGCCGGGTCGAATTCGTTATCCGTCCTGTGGGGGAGTCGCCCCTGGATAGGCTGCAGTGGGAGCAGTGGATACTGCCAGACCTGGCTAAGGGTATGCAGGCCGATCTGCTTCACCTGACATCTCCCTCTGCACCACTGGCCAGCCGCATTCCGACGGTTGCCAGCTGGACCAGGTCCTTTGAGGACCCGAATGAGATCTTCACCCAACCCAACTTGGAATTCGGGGCGTTCACCTCCAGGCTGAGGGAATCCTTTGCCAGAGGCGGTCTTTCTCGTTCGCGGGCGATCCTGTTTCCCGATGATCTTCCCTGGGCCGCGCGGGTTGAAACGGCCCAATTCCTGCCGCCGGTTATCCACCCGGACTTCCTGGTTGAATCCAGGGGATCGCCGGTGGAGGGGAACAGCTACCAACCAGACCAGCTGGAGGGGATCGATATGCCGGAAACCTATATCCTGTACCACGGGCCCACTAATGCCCCCCGGCTGCGCCGGCTGGCAGAAGCCTGGAGCTGGGCCTCTGGACCGATTGGTCAAAATTACCCTCTTCTCGTGATCGGGCTTCCAGCCACCAGGCAGGCGCTGCTTGCTGATCTTGCCCAGGCTTATAATTTGGGAAGCAGCATATCCGCCCTGCCTCCCCTTTCGCCGGCTGATCTCGCCCGGCTGTACCGCAGCTGCATTGCGGTATTTCACCCCGCCCCTGCGTCCCCATGGAGCGGATCAGTCCGCCACGCCCTGGCCTGCGGCAAACCCCTGGTAGCTGCCGAGAACCCGCTCACGAGCGCCATCGTCGGCCCGGCAGCTTACCTTGCTAGCGGGGATGATTCGCGAGCACTTGGCGCAGCCATCATCACGGTCATCGTCGAAGAGAAAGTCACGGCACAGCTCTCCAGAAAAGCTGCCCTGCGGGCAGCTGGCTGGAATCAGCCAGATTTTGGCAGGAAGATCGCAATGCTATACCAGAGGATCTCAGGCTGATTACCCGACGCCACCTTTCACCCTGTTATCCCGGCTCAACCCGGCCCCTGGTGCGGCTCAGCAGCCCGGCGTAGACCCCCAACCCGATCCCTCCCAAGAGCAGCACCCCACCCAGAATACCCAGCAGCAGCGAACGGCTCCCCCCTCCTGCAGCTGCCGCTTCAGGCAGGGCCGCTGATCCCGGCTGGGCGCCAAAATCCAGGAAGGTCTGTGCACCCGGTTCCACCACCAGGGCGTAATTCAGCGCCGTGGTCGGATTGTATCCTTCAGGCACCGCCACACTGATGTTGTATTCTCCTTGCGGCAGGTCAGGAAAGCACAGCGGGTCAAACCCACCGGTCGTCACCTCGTTCAAAGAAACATCGCCATCCCGATCGGTGATGCTGATGGCGCCGTCCGGGATGGCGGGTTCTTCCTCCTGGCGCCGGGAATCGCCATTGGCATCATTGTACAGGATCACACACAGGGTCCCCGAGCCAGGCTGTGGTGTAGGCGTTGGCTCGCTGGATGTGGGGGTGGGGCTTGGTCCAAGGGTGGGGCTGACGTCTGAAGGCCCCCCGAAGCCCAGCAGGACCTCTTCTCCTTCGGCCAGGATCGTCTCGCTGGTGGCGTCATTCAGCCTGTACAGTTCGTTTAAATCAATATTGAAGATAGCAGCGATCCGCCACCAGGAATCGTTCGCCTGCACGATGTAAACAATCCGCCCATCCGGGCCTGGCGTGGGCGTCGGGAAGGGGGTGAATTGAGCCAGAGGCGCAGCCAGGACCGTCAGGCCTGTCTGCCCGGCGAGACCGAGGCCCGAGCAGACCAGCACCCCAACCAGGGCTGTCCGACTGATAAACCAGCGCATGGCGTGCATTATACATCAAGAGATCCATCCAATCTTCCGGGAATTTGTGAACGCTCCTGCGATATAAAAATGTCTAAGGCGTCACACTCTTCCGGTCGGGAGTCCCCGCTGGGGTATAATCCTCGAGATGCGTATGGCGAAAAGTCCGCTGCAGCTTTCACCAGCTGAGGGGGAAGGAGCGACCTTCTGGCGTCAGGCTGGAAAACGTGTGGCCTGCTCCACTGTGACGGTTTTTCTCCTTCTGATTAGCTGGTTTTACCTGCACGGCCCGCAGACTTCCACCCTTTGGAGGGTCGGAAACATCGTTCTGGCAGCCGCACTCGCCTTGGGGAGCGAAAGAAGCCTGCAGTCTTTTTCCATCGTGCGCCGCTTGCGCTTCCGGGTGGCTTTTTTGAGCCCGTTTGCGATCTTGCTGACCGCGTGGGCTGGGCGCTGGATCTCAGGCGCTGCCGGTCCGGGTATTTTCTGGTTGGCCGGGACATTCGCCGGCGCTTTTCTGGGGGGAATGCTGGCCACCGCTTATGACGGAGGCCTTTGGGAAGATAACTCGCCTCCATCGGAAGAGGTCAACCGCCAGGTCCGTCTCCGCCACCAGGCCATCCTTGGTCAGCCGCCACCCACATCTGTGATGAAACGCGCCTTCGACCTCTCGCTGGCGGGTCTCGGCACAATCCTCTCCGCACCGGTCTGGATCCTGACCGCCTTTTTGGTCTGGTTCGAGGACCCCGGGCCAATCCTGTTCATCAAGAATTCGGTCGGGAAGGGCGGTGTGAATTTCCGCCAGTTCAAATTCCGCACCATGGTCGCCGGCGCTGAGGATTCGACCGGACCTGTCCTTTCCACGGAAGCCGACGAGCGGGTGCTCACCGTCGGGCGCTTCCTGCGCAAGACTGCTCTCGATGAGCTCCCCCAGCTGTTGAATATCCTCTTTGGACAGATGTCTTTCGTTGGACCCCGCCCGCAGCGCACCGTCCTCGTCCACGAATATCTGGAAGCAATTCCGGAGTATGCCGAGCGGCACCGGGTTCTGCCTGGGCTGGCGGGACTGGCCCAGGTCGCCGGCGATTACTACCTGACTCCCCGCCAGAAACTGCGCTTCGACCGGCTGTACATCCAGCACGCCAGCCTGGGCTTCGACCTGAAACTGCTGTTCCTGGCGTTCTTGATCGCCTTCTGGTACCGCTGGCGAAAGGATTGGGACGGGAAACTGCCGCGCTGGTTGCTCAGGTGTGGAGGATAGCCTTTCCGGAGCAAATCTGGCGCATCCTTACGCAGCTGGTAAGATATTAACCCATCCTTCTTCGTTATCGAACCTAATCTTCTTCGCTCGGACGCTTTCCTGCGGACCGCCAGAATCCAGCTCCACCGCCAGCGTCTCCCTCAAGATGTACTCGCGTTGCTCTCGGAGCGCTTCCTCCAATCCCGGCGAAGCGGCAATCTGGAGTCGGATGCTGTCCCCGATATCGAAACCTGCCAGCGTTCTCAGGTCCTGGATTCTGCGCACGAGATCTCTCGCCAACCCTTCGCGTAGAAGCTCAGGGACCAACTCTGTCCTCAATACTGCCAGGTGAGTTCCCTCCGAGACGACGACCAGACCCGGGCTGGATTCGACGCGCACCGCGACTTCTTCTGGCAGAACCTCCAGCACCTCTCCGCCGACATTCACCTCAATCGGTTTGCCAGCCAACAAGGTCCGGGCAGCTTCTTCCGCATCCAGTGCCAGGATAGCCGCGCGCAAGCCGGGATACCTGGCCCGGTATTTTCTCCCCAGCTGTCGGGGGAGAGGGTCAAGGCGGCAGGCGGCTATCTGTCCCGTGGAACCCAGGACCGCGACCCGTTTTACGTTCAGCTCTTCAGCCAGTAGACCAGCGAATGTCTCCACGACCCGCGCCTCGCGTGAGCTGGCCGCTAAAAAGATGATCTCGGGCAGCGGCTGCCGCAACTTGATCCCGGCCTTTGCCCTGGCCGCGCGTCCCAGGGAGGCCAGCCGCATCACCAGGCGCATGTCAGCATTCAGGGCATCATCGATGAGCGCTTCGTCTACCTCAGGCCAGTCGGCCAGGTGCACCGATTCGGGCGCCCCGGAATCTATCGCGCACACCAGGTTCTGGTAAAGCTCCTCGGCCAGGAAGGGCATGGCCGGGGCGAGCAGCCTGCTGAGCGTGGTCAGAGCCTCGTACAGTGTGGCGTAAGCTGCCTCTCTGTCATCGCCCGCTCCGTCATTCCGGAATCGGCGGCGAGACCGGCGCAGATACCATTTCGAGAGGTCTTCGACGAAATCCTGGACGGGCCGCGTCGCTCCTGGGACATCGTAGGATTCCATCGCTGCGGTAACATCCCGCACCAGGGTGTGCAGCTCGGACAGCAACCATCGGTCGAATTCCTGGCGCCAATCCTCTCCTCCTGACCCTGCCCTCCTTTGAGCTGAGGGATAAGAGAGAGGGAGGATGGGAGGTCTCCACCCGGTCAGGTTGGCATGGGTCACGAAGAAGGAATATACGTTCCATAACCTGTAGACAAAGTTCCGCACTACTTCTTCGACCCGGTCTGAAGAAAATCGGCGCTCCCTGTCGGGGGGTCCTGAAGTGTAAAAGTACCAGCGCAACGCGTCTGAGCCGTGCGCGTGGATCACTTCCCATGGATCCAACCTGTTGGTGTGCGTATTTGATATCCCCAACCCTTCACCTTTCCGGATCATCCCAAGGCAGATCGCATTCCGGAAGCTCTCCTGGTCAAAGAGGAGCGTGCCGATGGCGTGCAGGGAATAGAACCAGCCCTTCATCTGGTCAGCCGCCTCGCAGACGAAATCAGCCGGGATCGTCCTCTTAATAATTTCCTCGTTTTCGAAGGGACAATGTCGCTGCGCGGCCGGCATCGCTCCCAGATCAAACCAAGCGTCGACGACTTCAGGGACCCGGCTCATCTCCCCGCTGCATTCCGGACAGGCGATATGGACATCGTCCACGAAAGGGCGGTGCAGACCCAATTCCCCAAGGTCTTCGCCAGACAGCTGCGACAATTCGGCCAATGAACCGACTGCCAGCTGGTGATGGCACGCCGCGCATTCCCATACTGGCAGTGGAGTCCCCCAGTAGCGTTCGCGCCCCAAGACCCAGTCGAAGTTGTTGTTCAGCCAGCTGCCAAACCTTCCCTGCCGGACGTGCTCCGGGCGCCACTGGATGCGCAGGTTGGCGGCAACCAGCTGCTCCCGGGAGTGGGTTAAGCGAAGATACCAGGCACTTCGAGCATAAGAGATCAGGGGTGTGCAGCACTGCCAGCAGAAAGGCGAGGCGTGGACGTCAGCCTCTTCACGGTAGAGCAGACCGCGCGCGGCCAGATCCTGGATGACCAGCGGGTCAGCCTGCTTGACGAACACCCCGCTCCAGGGACGCACTTCAGGGATGAACGTGCCGTCCTCAGCAACGGTCTCCAGGATCGGCAGGTCAAATTCCAATGCCAGCTGCATGCCCCGCGCGCCAAAAGCAGGAGCGATATGGACCAGACCTGTCCCCTCCTTCGCCAGTGCGGCATCATCCAATAAGACACGGTAAGCTGGCTTTTCAGGGATCAGGAACGTGAACAGCGGGTGGTATTGCAAGCCCCGGAGTTTGCGGCCTTTGAACGTCTCGAATTTCTCCACAGGCTCGTCCCGGAATACTTTCTCGGCCAGGTCTTTAGCAACGATGAGCTTTTCAACACCACCTTCCGGAAGCTGGCGCTCGACGATCACGTAATCGATCTCCGGGTTGGCCGCGACCGCCACATTGCCAGGCAGGGTCCAGGGACTGTTCGTCCAGATCAGGAGCGACGTCCCCGGGTCATCGACCAGGGGTAATCTCACGAATACCGAGGGGTCAACCGCTTTGCCATAGCCCAGGGAGACCTCGTAGTCTGAGAGTGAAGTTCCGCAGCGGGGGCAGTACGGGATGACCTTGAAGCCCTGGGTCACGAGATCCCTGTCCCAAAAGCTCTTAAGTATCCACCATACCGATTCGATGTATTCATTCGTGCATGTGACATACGCGTCTTCCAGGTCCACCCAATCCCCGATCCGCTCGGTCAGTTTTTCCCAGTCCTGGAGGTGTTCGACCGCGGCTCTCCGGCACTCGGCAGCGAAGTCAGCAATCCCATGCTCTTCGATCTGCCTTTTATTGCTGATGCCGAGTCGCCTCTCAACTTTGATCTCGATCGGAAGTCCATGGGTGTTCCATCCAACCCGGCGGACGACGTGGAAGCCGCGCATGGACCTGTAGCGGGGAAAGATGTCCTGAAACGCCCGGACCAGGACGTCGCCAACCTCCGGCAATCTGCTGGTATATGGCGGACGTTCATAAGTTACGTACTCCTGGCCACCGCGGCGCTGGTGATCCAATTTCTTATATATGCGCCTGATCTTCCAGGTGCGCTGGACAGCCTCTTCCATTTGGGGGAGGTGGGGTTTGGAAGGTACCGGCTTAAACATTCATGCATCCTTTCGATCCATCTCGGATAGTTCGCCCCCGGTTGTCGTGTTGACGCTTGAAATCGACGGGATACCCTGCGCTGCACACGCGCTGGACGCCCCGGTCTTTCCTGCGAGCCGATCCGCCGGGTGCCTCAGCAATCTCAACAACCCGTACAGGGGAAAAGCAGTAAGTGTGGCAATCCCTCCAATCACGAAACCTCTGGCGATCGATCCCCTCTGGGAGATGTACCCGAGACCTGTCTGCCCGAGGATGCCGCCGCTGCTGGCCACCAAGGAATCCAGGGAGACGATGGCAGCCCGTGTATCCGAAGGGATCAGCTGGTGAATCAAAGCCTGGCGGACCGGCGTGATCACCCCGACAGCAGCCATGTAAACCAGCAGCAGGCTCACTGCCACCCAAAAAGAACCTGCCAGGCCGACGCCTATCGCGGCCAGGGAACCGCAGAGGGAAGCCCACAGGATCAAGGTCGTCCGTTTTCCACAATACCGGGAAAACCATTCCACGAACCCATTGCCGACCATGGTGGAGAGCGAGATCAGCGCCGCGACCACCCCCGCCACCCACACCCTGGACCCGCCCAACAGCTCCAGGAAATAGGGCTGCCAGGCATAAAATCCCCAGTAAAGAAACCCGGCTTGAAGGATATTGGCGAACATCAGCAGACGCAGGGAGGGCTGTTCCCAGCCCAGGCGGAGGCTGGAGACGGCGACGGACTTCATTTCGGTCGGGAACGCGCTTAGGGAGAGCGTCCTGGGTCTGTAGCCGATATCATGCATTGTGAAATAAGCGAAGATCAACAGAAAAGTCATCAGGGCGGCTCGCAGGAGGAAAGGGACCGCCAGGTCGATGTCCCCCAGAATGCCCCCTCCGACGGTACCCACAAGCATGGCTGCTCCCGTAACCAAGTTGCTGCGTGCAAATACCTGGTCGAAAGATCCATTGAATCCGGTGGCTTTCAATGCATCCACCAGCCAGGCCTCGACAGCTCCGGAATAAAAGGTGTAGCCCAATCCCAGGATGATCGACATAACAATGAAAGGCAGCAGTCCGCCCCCGAATACTGCCGTCCCCACGTACCCCAGCGTCCCCAGCGCGAGCACAGCGACGCTGAGCAGAAAAGACAGCCGCCGGCCGCTGGTATCCGCCAGAACGCCTGTCGGGATCTCAAAGACGGCCATTCCCGCTGAAAAAATCGCGTTGACCAGGAACACTTCGAAGATTGTCAACCCTGCGTCGAGCAGGAAAAGGGTGTTGATCCCCCATATCAGGGAGGCTGCCAGGTTATAAGATCCGGAAATTACGAAGTAGTTGCGGATGATCGATCGCGAATCCACGATGCCTCCCGGCTCTAAGGAATGAGATCACCCCCGGAGAATGATTATAACTTTACGCGCGCCGTTCGCGGAAGGATGCGTTCCGATTATAATCGGCTGGATCGACCGGGCATCCGGTCAGATTCGCTCAGAAGGTTTGGAACACGGTGGCAGACGGGCAGCAGATGCTCACCCGGTTTATCTACACAGCCGAGCGTGCATTCGATGGAATAAAGAGCCGCATCGGTGCTGCACTGCTGCACTCGAAGCCTGTGATCATCTTTCCTTACCGAGGGTACGCCTCCCCTGGTTTTGTTTATCTTAAAGGACGGGTGCTGGAAGACAAGGGCATCCGACCCTCCAGCGAGTCAGATACAGTTTGGATCAACCTGCGCAACATGTACCGGCGCTTCGAGAGCGATGAGGTGCCTTACGCGCAGATCCTGGCGCGCTGCCGGGGGGTGGAAGGAGTATTTACAGCGGACGAAGAGGGTTTTTTCGAGGTGCATCTTGAGGTATCTGAACCAGTGCCCAGCGGGACCGAGTGGGTGGAGATCGATCTGGAGCTGCTGGAACCACCCATGGGGTACGCTGGAACCGTCCGCGCCCAGGGACGAGCGCTGCTTATATCCCCGGGAGCTATGTTTGGCGTGATCAGCGACATCGACGACACTGTCGTGTACACGGGGGCAACCAGCCTGTTCAGGATGGCGAGAACCGTTTTCTTGAGGAATGCCCACACCCGCTTGCCGCTGGAAGGAGTGGCTGATTTCTACCGGGCGCTTCGCGGCGGGCTGGCAGCACCGCCCAACCCTCTTTTTTATGTCTCGAGCAGTCCCTGGAACCTGTACGATTTGTTCGAGCAGTTTTTCCAGATTCACGGACTGCCAGAGGGACCTTTGATATTGCGCGATTGGGGGGTGGGAAGGGATTCAATGCTTACCTTCCACCACACCCGGTTTAAACTGGGGGTCATCCGGAAGATCCTGGACAGGTTCCCGGAACTACCCTTCATTTTGATAGGCGATAGCGGGGAAAAAGACCCGGAGATCTATACCGAGGTGATCCGCCACTACCCGGGTCGCATCCTGGCAGCCTACATCCGGGAGGCCAGGCAGCACGCATCCCGGCGAGCATCGGTACAGATCCTGGTGGAGGCAGCTGCAGCGATGGGCAGCACAATGCTCCTGGCGCCCGACACCCGGACCATGTCCAGCCACGCGGCAACGCATGGCTGGATCCTCTGAATATATCCTTTCCAAATCTGTAGGGGCTTTCTGAGACGATGCGGTGCCGGGCTGATCAGGCTCTTTTCTTCAACCAGCCCACCAGCCGCTCTGAATTCCAGGTGTTGATCACGTGATCCACCTCCACCCAACCCCGGCGCGCCATGGAGACGCCGAAGTGCATCAGGTCCATTTCTTCCGGACGATGGGCATCGGTGTTGATGCTGAGGGGGATGCCCATCGCGACCGCCCGGCGGGCGTATACATCGTTCAAGTCGAGCCGCTGGGGATGGGCGCTCATCTCCAGGGCAACTCCGCTTTCGGCGGCTGCCTCGAGAACGGCTTCCAAATCCAGCGCCGCTCCCTCCCGGTCCGGGATCAACCTGCCGGTGGGGTGCCCGATCACGTCAACATGCGGATTTCGAATGGCATTAAGGAGGCGCTGTGTGACCTGCTCCCGGGGCTGCCGCAGGCTGACGTGGAGGGACGCGAAGACAATATCGAACCTCGCCAGCACTTCATCAGGGAAGTCCAGAGAACCATCTGCTTTGATCTCCACCTCAGAGCCCTGTAAGATCAGGAGTGAATCCCCCATCGCCTCTTGCGCCGCGTCAATCTCGGCGCGCTGCTCCGCAATATCTTCGATCGTGACCCCCTGAGTAATGCCCAGGCTGGGAGAATGGTCAGTAATGGCGAGGACGCGATATCCACGCTCCCGGGCAGCCTGAGCCATCTCCAGGATGGATGTCTTTCCATCGCTCCAGGTGGTGTGACAGTGCAGCTCGGCCCGGATATCGCTTAAATTGATCCATTTCGGTAGATTCCCTGCCAGGGCGGCCTGCACCTCGCCGCGATCCTCGCGCATCTCGGGCGGGATCCAGGGCAGCCCCAGTGTGCGATAAACTTCTTCCTCATCTGCACAGAAGATCTCCGTGCCATCTTCTTTCAGGAAACCCTGGTCAGAGAGGGACAGCCCGCGCTTGAGAGCCAGCTCCCTTAGCCGGACGTTGTGATCCTTCGAACCGGTGGCGTACTGCAGTGCGGTGCCGAAGCGTTCCGGCGAATGGACCCACAGCTGGGCGCGCAGGCCATTTTCGAATTCGACGCTGGATTTCGTTTCACCGCTGCCCATCACGCGCAGCACGCCCGGCAGACCAGTGAAAGCTTGCATGACCGGCTCGGAATCGCGCGCCGCGACAACCAGATCCAAATCACCGACTGTCTCGCGCATCCGGCGCAGGCTGCCAGCAGTCTCTGCATCCTCGACGCCGGGGATAGAACGCAAGACGGCGAGGAGCTCCTGGGCAAAAGGCCAGGCTCGCCATAGCGGGATGCGCGTCGTCCGCCGGGCAAGTGATTCGATCCCGGCGATGATCTTCTGTTCGGATTTCTCGCCCATGCCTGGCAGGCCGCGCAGTTTGCCTTCCCGGGCGGCGGCTTCCAGCCCTGCCAGATCTATGATCCCCAGCTCGCGCCAGAAGAGGGCTACTTTCTTGGGACCCAGGTCGGGAACCTCGAGCAATTCGGCCAGGCTGGGTGGGACTTCCGCGCTCAGTTTCTCCAGGAACCCGAGCCTGCCGGTCCTGAACAGCTCGTCGATTTTTTCAGCGATGGCCTTGCCCACTCCGGGGATCTCTGTCAACTGCCCCGCTTGCCAGACGTCGTAAGCCGGTCGCCCATAATCTACAAGGCTGTCAGCTGCCTTGCGGTAGGCGAGGATCTTGTAAATCACCTCTCCCTTAATTTCCAGCAGGTTCCCAATCAGGTGAAATGTATCGGCAAGTTGTTTGTTGGTGAGACGATGGGGCGACATCAAGATTATCATACCATACTTGACTAAACTGTAAGCTCGGCAAGCGCATCTGGGTCTCAAGGTTGATTGCAAACGCAAGAAATTTGATGTATAAGTAATCATAAGGACCTCGCAGGCGAACCCGAGCTGTATTCATAAGCTGCTCCGGGACGTACTGCTGTTGGATGGGTTATCTTGATCGAATTGATGGCAGGTCTGGCGGCGGGGATTCTCCTGGGGGGGATCCTCATGTATTATCTCTGGTCCCGCACGGGAAAAGATAGACAGCGCCGCGGTTCGTCTCCCAGCGGAGACCCGCTCCGTCGGCGGCTGGAAGAATTAACTATCCTGCACGCGGTCGCGATCGCTGGGGCAGAAGCCACGAGCGAAGATGCACTCATCGAACGCGTTACCCAAATCATTGGAGAGAATCTCTATCCAGATAACTTTGGGCTGCTCCTGGTGGATGAAGCCGATGGCCGGCTACACGCTCATCCCTCGTATAAAGAGCGCGAGGAGGCGTCGCAGACCGGGTCCATTCCCCTGGGCACGGGAATCTGCGGCCTGGTTGCGCAAGATGGGAAGCCGCGCCTGGTCGGGGACGTGCGGCTCGATCCGGATTACCTGGAGGTGGACCCGCTCACTCGTTCGGAGCTGTGTGTTCCTTTGAAAGTCGGCGCCCGTGTGATCGGAGTGATAAACGCCGAGAGTGTTGAGTTGAACAGCTTCACCCAGGCTGACGAGCAGCTGCTTTCAACGGTGGCTGGTCAGCTTGCTACCGCCATCGACCGCCTGCGAGCGGAAGCGACAGTCCGCCGCCGGGTCAACCAGCTGGCGATCCTCTCCCGCATCAGCCAGGAGGTCGCCGCCAGTCTGGTGCTCGACCAGGTCTACACAGCCGTGCACCAGGCAGCCGCCCAGTTGATGACCGTCGAGGCTTTCGTGATCGTCCTCCTGGATAGATCAGGACACCGCCTGGTTCCGGTATATTTTTACGACCAGGAAAGGGAGATCAAAGCGGAGCCCATTCCTTCGCACCGCGGTTTGAGCGGGCACATCATCTCAACCGGTGAGCCAATGATCGTCAACGACCTGCACGACCTTACCGGGATTGATATCGTTCATGCAGATAAGGTCAACAGCGTCCGCTCCCTGCTTGCAGTCCCCCTCCGTCTCGGGGGCAAGGTCTTTGGGATGCTTTCCTGCCAGAGCTACCGGCCAAACGCGTACAGCCAGGATGACCTGCAGACCCTCATCACGCTGGCGAATCAGGCAGCTGTGGCAATCGATAACGCTCGCTTGTTCGAAGAAACCCAGCAACGATTGGCCGAAATCACGTTTCTCAGCCAGATCATCGCCATCACCGCCACGGAGAATGATCTGGGTGTGGCGTTGAACCAAATCTGTTCAGAACTGGCAAACTTCTTTCGGGTGCCTGAAGTCGGCTTTGCCCTGCTGAACTGGGAGCTGACATCTGCCCAGGTGATCGCCGAATATCACGCCCCCGGACGGCCGGACAACCTGGGGACGCAGATCCCGGTTATCGGCAACCCGGCCATGACTCAGATCTTGGAGAGCAGGCGCTCGCTGGCTGTCGATGACGTTCGGCACAATCCTTTGTTCGAACCCCTCATGGATATGGTGGAGCAGCGCAGTCTGACGTCGTTGTTATTGGTGCCGATCATATTTGGCGGAGAAGTGGTCGGCACGCTGGAGATTGCGTCCACTGAACCGCGGGAATTCGGAGCGGCGGAGATCGCCCTGGTCGAAAAGGTCGCCAGCCAGGTCGGGCAGGTGTTGGAGCGACTCGGCCTGTTCGCTGCGACCCGGGAGCAGGCAGAAAGCATGGCGTATTTAGCAACCATCAGCGAGGGCCTGAATCGACCGCTCAGCCTGTCCGAAGTGATCAACGCGATCGGAGAGGCCGCGATGGCCCTCAGCCAGGCGGATCGGGCCGCATTATACCTGCGCCAGGATGACGACGCGATCGCCGCTCCCTGGTACGTCGGCGTGTCGCCGGAGTACATTCAGCAGGTCACAGAACATGCTGGCGAGCTGCCGGGCGGCCTGCTCATGACCAGGCCGGAACAGCTGTTGATCTCCGACATCGAGCTGCTGCCGGATGAATCGCTGATCAAGCAGCCGTCGCTTAAAGAAGGTGTCAGGGCACTGGAGGTCTGGCCCCTGATTTACCAGGATGATGTGGTCGCGGCGATCAGCTGTTATTACAATGTGCCCCACCTCGGATCCGATCCAGAACAAGAAGTTATGCGTGCCTTCGCCCGCCAGGCGGCAGTGGCGCTGGTCAACGCTCGCCTGTTCGACGAGACCCGCCGCCGGACGGCCCAGCTGGAAGCGATGAATGCGATCATCGCCGAGGTCGCTGCCGCCGCGGACCTGAAGCACCTCCTGGGGACCGCCTTGGATCACACGCTCCGGGCGCTTGGCCTGTCGATCGGAGGGATTTGGGCCGAAGGTCACCGCGTGGTGCGCAACATGACCACCTTGATTGGCGATGCCTGCCGCCATATCCACAATTCGCATGGGGGAGAGGTGGCAGGGATCGTCGCGGTTGCAGACTGGGAGGAGGTCGAAGAGGATTTCGAATTTTCAAGCTACAAAAACTTGATGACACGCTACGGCATCCGGGCGACGATCACGGTCCCGCTCATTTCAGAAGGCAGGCGGATTGGTGGGATGAGTCTGGCGTCGCAAGAACCTCATCGCTGGTTAGGGGAAGAGATCGCACTGGTAGAAGGGATCGGTCGCCAGCTGGGGGGAGCCGTGGAGCGTATCACACTGCTGGAAAGGATCCAGGACAACGCCAGGCAAGTCCAGTCCATCATCGAGACTGTCCCAGAGGGTGTCGCCCTCCTGGACGGCAACCACCAGGTCGTCCTCGCCAACCCGATAGCCCAGGGGTACCTTCTGGATTTAGCCAGGGCCAGGACCGGCGATCATGTGACGCATCTTGGTGGGACTCCAATCCACGAGATTCTCCGCCCTGGATCGCAGGTCTTCTGGAACGAGCTGGAGGTCCCCGGACCGCCCCGACGCTTGTTTGAGCTGGCTGCCCAGCCTCTCGAGGCTGGTGAGAGGTCAGATGGGTGGGTGCTGGTTCTGCGGGAAGTCACTCAGGAGCGTGAATACCAGGCGCGCATCCAAATGCAGGAACGTCTGGCGACCGTCGGCCAGCTGGCGGCTGGCATCGCTCATGATTTCAATAACATCCTGGCTGCCATCGTCGTTTACTCTGACCTTTTGAAGCGCGATCCAAATCTGGGGCAGGTCAGCTACGACCGCGTGGATGTGATCCAGCAGCAGGTGGAGCGTGCAGCCAGCCTGATCCGCCAGATCCTTGATTTCAGCCGTCGTTCGGTGATGGAACAGAGCCGGCTAGACCTGCTCCCCTTCGTGAAAGAACTGGATAAACTCTTGCGCCGTGTGCTGCCGGAGACCATCCGGCTTGAGTTGACCTACCAGCCAGGAGTCTACCTGGTAGACGCCGACCCGGCGCGGCTGCAGCAGGTATTCATCAACCTGGCTGTGAACGCCCGCGATGCATCACCCAATGGCGGCGTCCTGCAATTCAAACTCGAAAGGGTAAATGTCCAGCAGGACACCCCCCCGCCCTGTCCCGATATTCCCCCAGGTTCCTGGGTGCGCATTACCGTCAGGGATTATGGTGAGGGGATCTCGGAAGAAGTGCTGCCGCACATCTTCGAGCCCTTCTTCACGACGAAACCAGTCGGACAGGGCACCGGGCTGGGGCTCGCTCAAGCCTACGGGATCATCAAACAACACGATGGTTTCATCGACGTTCACAGCCAGATCGGATATGGAACAACGTTCCACATCTATCTACCTGCCCGCGAACCCTCCGCCGAAGGTCTGGAATCGACGGAACTCTCGGCAGACGTAAAAGGAGCGGGGGAGACCATTTTGCTCGTCGAGGATGATTTCTCGGCACGCGAGGCGCTGAAGACCCTGCTGGAAAACTGCAATTACCGGGTCCTGACCGCTTCAAACGGGCTGGAGGCTCTCCAGATCTACGATCGCGAAGCAGAAAAGATTGCCCTGGTCGTCAGTGATGTCGTGATGCCGGTCCTGGGGGGGATCGATCTGTACGAACGGCTATTGGAACGCTGGCCGGAAATCAAGATGCTGTTCGTCACAGGTCACCCAGTGAAGGAGGAGGACCAGGCAGTGCTGGAGAAAGGTCATGTCCACTGGCTGCAGAAGCCGTTCTCGGTGGGGGTGTTTAACCAGGCAGTAAGCGACCTGCTTTATAATGACGTGGAATGACACGAACAGGGGAATATCAGGTGGAGAACCGCGAGACTGCATCTAATGCGCCATCCCTTTGCAGGGTTGAGGTGCGGGAGTCAGGTGTGCCTCACCCGCTGGATGAATTCAGGGGTGTTGAGGGCCCTCTCCAGATGGTAGGTGAAGTAATGCTGTAAGAATGACTCGAGCTGGCGGTTTACCCAGGAGGGCAGGGTGATCCCTGCGACTGCTGAGAAGGAGCTGCGTTGAAAATGTCTCAGATACCGCAGGGGATCCACGGAGATCGGGCCGGCATCTGAGACGTACGGACCGCACTTCGGGCATAAAACACCACCGAGCGAGATCGAAAAGTACTGGTCCTCAGGCTGTGTTTCATTCTTACAGCGCACGCATTGAAACAGCTGAGGCCGGTAACCGAGGAGATCGAGCAGGTGAACTTCATAGTACCGCAGCGGCACAGTCGGGTCCAGGGCAGTATTGAGCCGGGAGAGTGAATCGGCAAGCAGCCTATAAAGTTTTTGGTTCTCGTCCCCTTCATAGGTGAAGCGGTCCAACAGTTCTACAACGTATGAAGCATAACCGACGCACACGAGGTCTTCCCGAAGATGGCGGAAAGCATCAACCGTCTCAGCCTGTGTGACGATCCAAAAATCTCTTCCCCTGGCGAGCAAGAGGGACACCTGCGTGAACGGCTCCAGATGCCCGGCCTTTCGGGAACGTATTTTCCGCACCCCTTTGGCGAGGGCGCGCAGCTTCCCCTCCTTGCGGGTGTATAACCAGAGCAGGCGGTCCGCTTCGCCCCAGTCGGTGTGGCGCAGCACAATTGCATCTGTTTGCAGCGTCCGTTCCGTACTTACCATGTGATGATTATAATTCAGTAGCGGTCCGATTGACGCATCTACCGCCATTTGGTACAATCTCCCTGCCCGGTGCGTTGTACCCTTCGCCCGGGCGCGATTTCTGTGTCTCCTGTGGGGGCCAGGATCGAGAACACGTATAGAAAGGGCTTGATTAAGATGAAAGTATTGTTGGTTAAGGATGTTTATAAACTGGGACGGGCGGGAGAGGTGAAACGGGTGGCGGATGGTTACGGCCGCAACTATCTCCTTCCACAAGGGATGGCAGTCCTGGCCACTCCCGGTGCACTCAAGCAGGCAGACCGCATCCGCCAGGAAGCCAGCGCCAAGCGCCAGGAACTGAATCAGGAAATGAGCGGCGTCGCCGAGAGGTTGAGCGGTGCTGTGTTGAGCTTCCCGGCGCGCGCCAGTGAAACAGGCAAGCTCTACGGTTCGGTGACGACCCAAATGATTGCCGACGCTCTGAGTCGAAAGGCGGGGGTCGAGATCACGCGCCGGCAGATCGATGCCCAACCTCTGCGCTCCCTTGGAGAGCACAAGGTCAATGTCCGCCTGACGGTGGACCTGGTCCCGGAAGTGACGGTCATCGTATATCGAGAAGGTGAAGCACCTGCCGTGGAGCAAGGCGTTTTTGAGGAAACCGCCTCTCCGATCCTTGAGGAAGAACCGCTTGGTGCGGAAAGCCCGGCTGGACCTGAGACAGAGCCGCCGCAGGCACCCTCCGGATTTGGAGAAGAGGAACCCGGCGCGGAAGGGTGAAGCCAGTCCAGATGGCAAGGTCTGGTTGATCTCGCGACCGATTTATTAAGGTTGCTTTTTTCCAATCATTCGGTTTCATCTTCATGAGCCAGATCCTCGGCGACCAACTCCGCCAGGCGCGCCAGGAGCGCAACCTCTCCCTGGAACAGGCTGCTGAAGGGACGCGGATCCGGGTGTACTATCTCGAGGCGCTCGAGACCGGGGATTTTAGCCGCCTGCCATCAAAAGCGCAAGCGAGAGGTTTCTTGCGCGCCTATGCCAGATATCTCGATCTGGACGCCGAGAGTCTGCTCGAGCTTATCGACGGTGAACCGGAACAACCAGCTGTCGATTTGGCAGAACCTGCCCCGCTCCCGGCCCAGCCGCTCGAATCTCCGCCTGTCGGATCGCGCGTCATCTTCAGGCAACTCGGGGAGACCCTGCAAAGGCGGCGTGAAACGCTCGGATTCTCTTTAGAGGAGGTCGAACGCAACACCCGGCTGCGCCGCCATTACCTCCTCGCTCTGGAGGAGGGGGACCTGGAAGGGTTGCCTTCGCCGGTCCAGGGCCGCGGAATGCTCCAAAATTACGCCACCTTCCTGGGATTGGACCCAGAGCCTCTTTTGTTGCGCTTCGCTGATGGACTGCAGGCCAGGCTGGCCGAAAAGCGGGCAGCAGCGTTGCCTCTGCCTGCTGCCCGGCCGGTCAGAAAATTCCGCCGGGGTCCTATCCGGAGCTGGCTGCCCATGGAATTCCTGTTCTTTGGAGGGCTGGTAGCCCTGCTGGTCGGCTTCGTGATCTGGAGTGTCCTGCGGATCAATGCGCTGCAGGCGGCGGAAGAGCCGGAAGTAACATTGCCATCGGTGGCAGACGCTATCCTTGCGACGCCAGAAGTGGAGGCCACCTTTGAAATTGCGTCCACTCCCTCACCTGCAGCGAACACACCGGTACCGGGGACGCTGACGGAGACGGAACTGGCCGCGGGGGAGGTCGCCTCAGAACCTACGCTTGCCACCCCTCTTCCAACGCTCAGCGACGCGCCAGTCCAGGTGTACATCACCGTCCTCCAGCGGGCGTGGATACGGGTGACTGTGGATGGCGTGGTTGAATTCGAAGGTAGGGTCTTGCCTGGGTCCGCGCACGCCTTCGCCGGGACAAACCGGATCGAATTGCTGACAGGCAATGGAGCCGCCCTGCAGGTCTATTTTGCCCAGACCGATTTGGGCGTGTTGGGTGTCTATGGCGAGGTCGTCCATCGGGTGTTCACCCCGGAAGGGCTGGTTCTCCCACCACCATCGGTTACGCCGACGCCAACCGCCACCCCCCAGGCAACCGGCACGACCCCGCTCGTGGAGACACCGCCAGAGACTCAGGTCCCGTGAGGCCGGCGAAGCAAACGGATTTCAAGACTGGTATGGATTGATGCAGAAAAACACATTCTACCTGGTGTCCTTAGGGTGTTCGAAAAACACAGTCGATTCGGAGTCGATGGCCCAGCTGCTCCGTGCCGAGGGCTATCGCCCCGTCTCGGATCCGGGCCAGGCAGGCGTGTTGATTGTCAACACCTGCGGCTTCATCAGGCCAGCGAAGGAAGAATCTTTCGATCTCCTGCGTGAGCTGGCGGCAGGGAAAAGGAAGGACCAGTTGTTGATCGCCGCCGGCTGCCTGACGCAGCGGTATGGGATGGAGGTCGCCCGGGAGGTGCCCGGCATCGACGGGATCATCGGGACCCGCCGGTGGGTAGACATCGTGGGAGTGGTGCGCCAGCTGCGCAAGAACGGCCATCCAGCGCCGATCTACCATCTGCCCGAATCGCCAACGACGGTCATGGATGAGGTGGGGGTGCAACGGGTTGCCGTTCAAGGCGCCAGCGCTTATATAAAGATCGCCGATGGTTGCCGGCGCCCATGCGCTTTCTGCGCCATCCCGTTGATCAAAGGCACCGCCGTCAGCCGCCCCAAGGAGGCTATCCTGACCGAGGCACTCGCATTACAGAAGGCAGGCGTCCGGGAGCTGATCTTGATCGCGCAGGACACGACCGACTACGGGCACGACCTGGGTATGAAGGACGGGCTGGCAGTGCTGCTCGCAGAGATGGTCGCGGTTCTGGAGGCGGCCCGGCTTACCACGGGCGTAGACTGGATCCGTGTGATGTATGCTTATCCGGGTTACGTCACCGATCGCCTGATCGAAGTGATGGCTGCTCACCCTCAGATCCTCCCCTACCTCGACATGCCGCTTCAGCACGCTCATCCCGCGGTCCTGCGGCGTATGCGGCGGCCGGCCAACATCGAGTGGGTCTACCGGACGCTCGATAAGATGCGCGCCGCCATTCCGGGCCTGGCCCTGCGGACGACCTTTATCGTTGGCTACCCTGGCGAGACCGAGCTGGAATTCCAGGCGCTGCTGGAATTCGTCCGGCAGATCCGCTTCGACAGGGTCGGCGCTTTCCAGTTTTCATTCGAACCTGGCACAGCCAGCGCGGCTTACGGCGACCCGGTTCCACAGGAGGTAAAAGCAGAGCGGTGGAACCGCCTCATGGAACTGCAGCAGAGGATCTCCCTGGAGCTGAACCAATCCCAGGTTGGGAGGACTCTCGACGTGCTGGTCGAGGGCACGAATGATGGCCTATCGATGGGGCGGACTTACCGCGACGCCCCTGAGATCGACGGCCTGACGATCGTTGAAGGTGAGATCCCGGTCGGCGAAATGGTGCCGGTGCGCATCACTGGGGGGCTGGCTTACGATCTCACCGGCGTCGTCGATACACAGCGCCCCCTCATCTTCAATGGACAAGGAAGACCTTATGCTTGACATCGATGTTCCCGAGATCCGTTTCGCACTGGACGCAGTCCGCCGGGCCTCGCGCCTGGTCAGGCAGGTCCAGGAAGAGCTCGTCCCCGCAGCGCTGACCAAAGACGATCGTTCGCCGGTCACCGTCGCCGATTTCGCATCACAGGCCCTGGTCGCGCATCTGCTCGACCGCGCCTTTCCAGGCTATCCCCTGGTCGGGGAGGAGGACTCTACGGAGCTCCGGAAACCGGAATCGAAAGCCACCCTGGAGCAGGTCGTCGAATTCGTCTCCCGGGCTGCACCCGGGGCAACTCCTGACTCTGTGTGCGGATGGATTGATCGGGGTGCCGGGAGACCAACGGGGAGATTCTGGACGCTGGACCCGATCGACGGGACGAAGGGTTTTCTGCGCGGCGACCAGTACGCCGTCGCCCTGGCGCTGATCGAAAACGGCGAGGTGCTGGTCGGCGTGCTGGGCTGCCCAAATCTGGCAGATGGGCACAGGCTCGAGGTTGGCGGCCCGGGCACGATAGCCATCGCGGCCATGGGCTCGGGCGCATGGCTTGGGGAGCTGGAGGGCAATGATATGGAACTTTCCCGCGCAGCCGCGTCCTCGATCGCGGATCCTGTCCAGGCCCGGATCCTGCGCTCGTTCGAGTCCGGGCACACAAACGTCGGCCAGATCGACCAGTTCGCCCACGCGATGGGTACCGCCGTAGAACCGGTCAGGCTGGACAGCCAGGCCAAGTACGTCCTGCTCGCTGCCGGGCATGGGGAGCTCTACCTGCGGCTGTTGTCTCCCAGCCAGCCTGACTACAGGGAGAAGATCTGGGACCAGGCTGCCGGGTCGCTCCTGATCACGGAGGCTGGAGGCCTGGTCACCGACCTGGAAGGGAAAGCGCTGGACTTTTCCACCGGCAGGACGCTCGCGAAAAACCGCGGGATCCTGGCCTCCAACGGCCATCTCCATCCCGCTGCGTTGCATGCTTTGCAGGCGATATCCGCCTGAACCTGATGATTTAGCACAGACCGGCAGATGTCCCGCGCCGACCGCATCGCCCTGCTGTTTTCCCTGATGGCTGCCCTGGCGGCGTATTACGTCACCGTGCGCTATTTCGAAGCCATCCCGCACCTCGAGGATGAGATCGCTTATGTCTGGCAGGCGGAAGCGATCGCTGGCGGCAGGCTGACGGTGCCCACCCCCCCGGAACGGCACAGCTTTCTGGTCCCGTTCGTGGTGGATTACAACGGGCAAAGATTCGGGAAATACCCGCTCGGCTGGCCGGCCCTGCTCGCCGTGGGGGTGCGTCTCGGAGTCCGCTCTTTCGTGAATCCGCTTCTCGCCGGTTTGGGCGTCTGGCTGACGTACCGCCTGGCCCAGAAGCTGCTGGGGGAGACGGTCGGGGTCCTGGCCGCCGTCCTCACGGCGACCTCGCCGTTTTTCCTCATGAACTCCGGATCGCTGCTCTCCCACCCGTTCGGATTGGTGCTAAGCGCAGCGTTCGCCCTGGCCTGGATCGATGGATTTGGAGACCGGAGCCGCCCGCGCCGCTGGCTGCCCACTGTGACCGCTGGGCTGGCGCTCGGCGCGCTCGCCCTTGCCCGGCCTTTCACTGCTGCGGCGGTC
>CAYQDF010000049.1:0-22231 GCA_964416175.1 uncultured Anaerolineaceae bacterium | reverse complement strand
CCAGGAGCAGGGCGGTCGGCCAGCGGAAGTCGCCCTCCCCGCCCTTGGGCTGCGAGCGGCGGCGATGGCGGGCGAGCGGAGCGCGACCGCCCAGGATGGCGCGGAATCCCGCCTCCTCTGTGGCGTGCCAGATGGTGCGCCCGACCTCGCCGCGCAGGCGGCGCACCTCGCGCATGCCCATGGCGCCGAGGGCCTCCAGGAGCTGGTCGCGCCAGGCGTTGACCAGGTTGACTATCCGGTGGGCGCCCCACTCCGGGTCGATCGGATCGTGCTCGGCAGGGCAGCGGCCTTTGTCCGCCCACAGGGCGCAGCCCCAGGCGACCTGCAGGATGAAATCGACCGCGATCAGGTCCGCGCCGCAGGCGATGGCCTTGGCGACATGCTCCGCGGCGGCGATCCCTCCGCTGACGACCAGGGCGACGCGGTCGCGGATTCCCTCGCCCACCAGGTGGGTGTGCACCGCGTGCAGGGATTCTGGGAGCGCTCGCCCGTCCAGGTCCATGCCCACCTCGTCGGCGTGGAGGTGAATCACAGGCACGCCAGCCTGGACCCATTCGACTGCCCGATCGGCGGCTTCCTCGCCCAGCGGCAGGCGGGCGGCGACCACGGCCTCGGGATAGCGGCTGTGCAGTTTGTCGAAATGCGCTGCGACGCCGGACAAGTCCTCTTCCTCGATCTCCAGGTAATTCGGAATCCAGCCGGGAGGCAGCTCGGTCAGGGATGAGTAGGAGCCGCGCAGCGCCACCGCCCCGAAATAATCAGAGAGGTCTGCATCGTAGTCCTGGGCTTCGATCAATGAGAGGGTCCCCAGGCGGTAGGCGGCAGCGGCCACTGCCTGAATCGCCCCGCGCCCGGTAAGGGGGATGGGCAGGGGGTTGAAGATCAGGGGCACAGGCAGGCGCACGGCGGGCGGCAGCGCGGAGGCCAGGCGTCCATCGGTGGTGAACTCCAGGGAGTCGAGGCCCCCGCCCAGGTCGACCTGGGTGGAGATGTATTCCCGACCATGGATGCCGTCGCGGGTGGGGCGGACGATCTCGCTCATGTCCAGCCAGATGCCCTCGAAGCCGAAGCCGGCAAACTTCCCCCCGTATCCCGCGCCGGAGATCGGGATGCGCCCGGTCTCCGCCATGTACCAGGTCTGGGTGATGACCTCCGCCGTCCAGTGTTCGTCGCCGCGCTGCGAGCTGCCGAGGAACACGGTGTGCCCATACTTGACGTAGGCGCCGCCGTCGTCGAGGTGGAATTGCGCCGGATAGCCGCCCGGTGGAGCGGGCGCGGGGGCGATGGCTATATGATACCGACCGTGTGATTGCATGTGCCTCACTGATTAATTGGAGTAAACTTAACCAACAAGAACACGAATTAAATAAGTAAAAAGGACACGCGCGGGCGTGTCCATCTATGTTGAACAACAGCGGCAGGGACCGCCCCTCCACGATACTGCGCGCCCAACCTGTCGAACAGATTGTGGCGGCCACAGCGCTGCGTTTTGTCGTCCGGTTGCCCGGCCCGGTTTGTCGCACCGCTTTCCGGAGGGGGTACGCGGGACGTGGCTGTCCCGGGAGGCATCCGCTGACCCTTCGATTTTCTCCCTGTTCGGGATTAGCCCCGCCTTGCGGCGAGGAACCTCCACCTCGTCACCCTTGCCTGGGGCAAGGGCCTTGCGCTAACGTTCCCCGGCTATTCGGTTGCAAAGTTGGTCTATTGTACTCCCGATGAGGGGCAGGAGTCAAGTTAAATTTCCGCCAGGGGCGTCGGATTACCGTAAGTGCTCATTGTAAAAATCATGCGGCACACTGCTCCAAAGGTCAATCGGACAAAAGAAACAAACCCTTTTAGGCGGGGATTCTGAGCGGAGGCGTCTTTAATCCTTGCGCGCGTATCTGATCGCTTCTTCTGCCGTCATCGAGCGCCCTTCACCGAAGGCGACGGCCTGAGCGAGCTCGTCCAGCTCCCGGTGGGCGTTCTCTAGCAGCCGGTCGAGGGCCTCCTGCTCCTTCGCCGAGAGCGGGGAGCCGATTTCCTGGCGCAGCGCGGAGGCGCTCCCGACCAGGCGAAGAGCGCGCCGCGGCCGGTCTTCCAGCGCGGCTAGCCCGCCCATATCCTCCAGCAGATACGCCAGGGCGCGTCGGTCGCCAAACTCCTGGTAGATCTCCAGACTCAGGTTGTAGAGCCCCTTCGCCCGGGGATAATCGCCCTGGGTGCGGGCCAGGTTGCCCAGGTTGTTGAAAGCGTTGGCGACGGACCAGCGGTCGCCGACCTCCCGCTGAAGGGCGAGGGCTTCCTCCAGCCGCGCCTGCGCTTCGTCCAGGTTCTCCTCGTCGAGGGCGACGTTGCCAAGGTTGTTCAGCGAAACGGCTATCGCCCACTTGTCGCCCAGCTGCCGGCGGATCGCCAGGCCTTCCTCGTGCAGGGCGCGCGCCTCGCGGGCGTCGCCGCGCAGGCGGGCGATGATGCCCAGGTTGCTGAGCAGGCTGGCAATCTGCGGCCGGTCGCCCAGCTTCCGGCGGATCGCCAGGCTCTGCTCGTAGAGTAGGCGCGCCTGTTCGTAGTCACCCTGCTGGGCGGCCAGCGTGCCCGCGTAATGGAGTGCCTGGCCGATCCCGGCCTCGTCGCTCAGGTCCTCGAAAGTGTAGAGAGCCTGCGCCAGCCAGGTCTCCGCTTCGTCGTACCTGCCCAATTTCCTTAAAAGGTCTCCGTGAGCTGTGACGCTCCAGGCGCGGGCGTGGCGGTCCTCCAGCCGGTCTGCGAGCTGCAGCGCTTCCAGGTATCGCTCGCCAGCCTCATCCCACTTCCCAACCAGCTCCAGGACCTTGCCCAATTTCAAAAGCACTGGGATCCTTCCGGCCTCGGTCAGCAGGGGCAGGGCGCGCTGGTAATAATCGATGGCAGCTGCGTTGGCGTAGTTTCGCTGGGCGGCCTCTCCGGCCTTCAGCAAGTATTCTTCCCTTTTCTGGGCGTCTTCTCCCCGGTCGTAGTGGAAGGCAAGCAGGTCGATATATTGATCCAGGGTTCCCGGGTAAGTGCGCTCGATGTACGCACCGATCTGTCCGTGGAGGGCCGAGCGGGTGGCAAACGGGAGGCTTTCGTACGCGACTTCCTGGGTGAGGATATGCTTGAAGAGATAGACCAGCTCAGGTTCTGGGGCATCCTGGGAGACGAGGTCCAGCCTGACCATGCGGTCCAGGTCGGCGATGACCCTGGCCGGCTCACCCAGCGAGGGGTAGGTCCCCCAGAGCATGGCAGCCCGGAACAGGCGACCGATCACGCTGGCCACTTTCAGGATGGTTTTCTGGCTCTCGGTCAGCTGGTCGAT
Source organism: uncultured Anaerolineaceae bacterium (assembly GCA_964416175.1). Lineage (GTDB taxonomy): Bacteria > Chloroflexota > Anaerolineae > Anaerolineales > UBA4823 > CAYQDF01. Next base: position 18,915 of record CAYQDF010000049.1, on the reverse strand, counting down.
GCGGCTCAGGATCAGGCTGTGCAGGCTGGCTGGCAGGTCGAGCGAATCGAGAGCGGTGGGATCCGGCAGCGCGGCTGCCCGGTCGCGCAGGTAATTCAGGATCTCTTCGATGTAGAAGGGGTTTCCCTCGGCCCGGCTGGTGATCAGGCGCATAAGTCCAGCTGGCGCCTGGCTTGCCGGCCCGAACAGGTCCTTCAATTTGAGCGTGATAAGCTGTTCGGCCTCCTCAGCCGAGAACTCAGCCAGTTCAATTTGGGTGAAATGGGGCAGCAGACTGACGCGAGGCGCAGCCAGCCTGTCCGGCAGCGGCGAGCGGTAAGCCATCAGGATCAGCACGGGCAGGTTTTGCGTGGCGCGCCCGATCACCTCCAACAGGTCGTGAGAGAGCGGGTCGATCCACTGGCAGTCATCGAGCACGAAGAGGAGCGGCTGGTCCGATCTGCGGGCCCGCAGGTAGTCAACCAGCAGCGATTCGAGAGAGGCCTTGCGCAGCTTGGCGTCGAAAGAGGCGGTCAGGTCGTTGTCCGGGATGGGCAGGTTGAGCAGGGCGCCCAGCAGAGGGAGCCGCGCCGCCAGCGCCGGATCGGTCCTGGTGATCTCCTCCTCCAACCGGCGGACCTGGTCGCCGACGGGAACAGATAGGTCGAGCCCCCAATACCCCCGCCAGATATCCCCCCAGACCAGGTAGCTGATGTTCGTGCCGAATGACTGGCATTCCCCGCTGAAGCCGGTGAAACCGTGTTCGTTCGCCAGCCGGATGGCTTCGGCGACCAGGCGAGACTTGCCAACCCCGGCTTCGCCTGTAATCCCCACCATTCTTCCCTGCCCCGCCCTGGCTGCCTGAACCTGCTCCTCGATCTGCGCCAATGCCTCCTGTCGGCCCACCATGGGCAGGGAGTACCTTGGCGCCCGCAGCTGCGAACCCCGAACCGTCTTGTATCCCAGCAGCCCGAAGACCTGGACAGGTTTGCTCTTGCCTTTGACCTTCAGGGGAGGCAGTTCTTCCCACAGGTAATCATCCTCAATGCCCTGGCAGATGCTCGTGCTGACCAGGATCTGCCCGGGCCGGGCGGCTTGCATCAGGCGTGCTGCCAGGTTGACATCGTCACCCATTATGCCGTAGGTACGGCGGTTTGGCCCGCCGTACGCCCCCGTCCGCATGCGCCCTTTGCTGATCCCGAACTGGACGCTCGTGATGAACTCGACCTGGAGATTCTTCAGTTCCAGGGCAACCGCCAGCGCCCGGCGGGGGTCATCTTCGTGGGCGACCGGTGCTCCAAAAGCCGCCTGGAGGTAGCTGCCCTTGTCGCCAATCGTCAGTTGCACCAGGGAAGCTTCGTAGCGCGCCAGGCTTTGCTGGATCTGGCGCAGGTATTTATCGAGCTTTTCCCCTGCAAAGGGGTCGGATTCGAAGTCGATCCCGCTGAAGCGCAGGAAGAATGACACGCCAGGGCGCAGCTCGGCCAGGAATTCTCCCTGTCCAGCCTGGAGCCGTTCGTAGACGGCCGGCAGCAACCAGGGGCGGGCGGCCCTGGCGTCGATCACCCCGGCGGGGATCTCCGGCCAGGGGCGCGGACCGACCCGTGTTGATAGGCCGGTCAGGACCGCGAAACTCTGGCCGGTCTCGCTATCCCGCCATTCCCCAATGCGTGCCGATCCGGCCAGGGCCTCGCAGGTCTCTGGGTCTATCAGGATTTCACCTTTGCCAGCTTGGTGTTCGGCCTCGGCCAGCCGGTCGACCAGGGAGCCGGCCAGCGTGTCGATCTGCTGCAGAGCGGGGTCGCCCACCAGGAACCGGCGGACGCTGCCGGTAGCCAGCGCCGCCTTCATCGCCAGGGTAATCTCCCGCTGCTGACTGCCCGAGGGGATGGTGATGGAATCCAGCGCGCGCATCGCCGCCTGCATGGCGAGGGCGCATGCGGCTCCCCGGCTGGCGGTCGACGACAGATCTGCGCCCAGGCTGGCGGGCACTGCCTCTGGAGAGCTGTCCCCGCCAAACCAGCAGGTGATGGCGTCTCCGCTGAAGCTGACCACGCTGCCGTGGTACCGGTCCACCTCGGCGATCAAAGCCGTAAAGACCCGGTTCAGGTACAGGGTGAGCTCCTCTGCACCGCGCTGGGGACCGAATTCCAGCGCCAGGGCTTCCGTCAGCGGGGTGAACCCGGAGATATCGGCAAACAACGCCGTCCCCGACATCCTTTCTGGCAGGTCCACGCCGGACACCAGCGACTGCTGGCGGTCCATGGGGATATAAGCGGCTAAGGTTTCCATTATCGAACTGTGTTATCTTCGCCCATGTGCCTGGTTAAGTAAAGAGCTCCCACAGGTGTCGGACCACTCTGTGGGAGCCCCCCGAATCCTTCATCAGGCTCACCAGGCGGGGATCGTCGAATCGTAAAGTGCTCCATCGTCGATGGGGACCTTTTTGTTGCCCATGTCGATCGGCACTCCGACAGGCACTTCTCCGGAACAGATGCCGCCCTGTCCATCGCTGGCGGTGAAGAAGATGTGGTAAACCCGTCCGTTCTTCATCGGATTGCGCTCGGCGCGCACCTCAGCGATGCTGGTCCCGATACCCTTTCCATCTGGGCTGTGAACCCCTTTCCCCACCGGCTCGTCCTGGAAGATGCTATCGATTATTATCGTGACCGGGTCTCCGTCGGGGTCCGCTACGCCGGTGATAATGATCGGAACGAACAGGTGATTTGGCGGCCAGAGCAGGCCCGGGCTGGCTTGCGCCAGGGAACAAACCGGCGGGCTGCTGGTCCTCAGTTCTGTGGCGACGGTGGGCGAGAGGAAGAAGCCACCCATGACAGTGGTTTCGATAGCATAGGTTCCTGGCGCCACCCCCGGCTCGAATACTGCCGAGGAGGATCCGGCTGCACTCACTGGGGCGGTGATCGAAGCGACGAGGACGCCGGCCTCGTCCTTTATGTCGAATTGGACAAGTGCAAGCACCAGGTCTCCCGGCATGCCGTCGTTTGCCTGAGTTACCTCCGCAGCGAGCTGGATAGGAGCGCCAGGGGGGACGAGAGTGTCGCCAGTGTAAATAACCGTGGCGTCTTCTGGGGCCAGTCCCAGCGACCCACTGATGGTTGACGGGTGGTATCGTTCATCCTCAACGGTCAAAGCGCCTCCCGGCAATGGGATAAAGCCGGAGAAGAATGCTTCCAGAGAGTAGTCTCCCGCGGGCAGGACCACGCTGTGCAAGACGGCCCGCCCGGCGAAGTCCGTGATCTCAACCGTGGAATAGACCCCATTCGAACCGCTGACGATGAAAAACACGGACTTCTCGCCCAGACGCCGACCGGTTGCGTCGGTCAGCGTGGCCTCGGAGAGGGGACCGTCGCTGTACTGAGCTGTAACCGACAAGGAGATCAGGCTCAGCGCGGTTTCCTGTTTTGTGATCGTGAAATCCGCCGAAGCGGATGAGGGCGCGAAGTCTGACGATCCAGGGAAAGCAGCCTGTACGGCGGTCAAGCCCGGAGTTCCGAGGAGCGGGATCGAGACGGTCGCCCGGCCGTCGCTCCCGGTCACCGCGGTGCGGCTTTGAGAACCGAGTCCGAACGTGACCGGCATGCCGCTCAAAGGCGCACCCCCGGCGGTCAACAGGGCGGTAAAGGTGGCCTGAGTGCCGTAAGCGCCAGAAGCTGTAAAGGGTTCGATCTCCACCGCCGTGGCAGTGGTCGGCGTGGTCTCGACCCCGGGCGTGTAGAAAGCTCCCAGGTTCGTCAACAGGGTGACGAGGCCGACCCCGTTCGCCGCCTGGACCATGAAGCGAAGGTCTGCAGGGTCCGTCCCGTTCAAGGGCAGCGTCCCCTCCCACAGGGTTGACTCGCTGGCGTTCTGGGCCAGATCGAGCGACTGCCAGGATCCATTGAGCGGCCCGGTGACGCCGGTATACGTCACCCACACTTCCTGAATGCCGGCAGCCGGATCCCCCACCACCTTCAGTAAGAAGTGAACCTCGCCGCCGACCGGGATGGCGGAGATGCGGGTGATTGATGGGGAAGTCGCCAGGGCAGGCACGCTCCCCCCGCCGTAAGAAGAGGTGTTGCCACTGTAGTAAAGCCGGAAGGTCAGTTCGTCATAGCGGCGGAGGGTGCCAGCCAGTGCGTCTGGTGCATCCGTTTTGAACTGGGCTGGCATGGTGGCGAGCCGGATATCTCCGGTGATCGGGTCAGCGAGCGCAGCGAAAAAGTTCGTGTTCCAGAACCTGACCGGGAAGAACACCTGGCTGGGGAAGGGTGCGTGGACCCCGCGCACCTCGGTCGTCGCAGCGCCTCCCAGGGGCAGGAAATCCTCCAGGTCGGTGTATGTGGCGCTCCGCAGGCCAACTCCGCGGAGCACCGTGCCGGGCACGCTGACGTTGCGCACATCCAGGGGCAGGACTGGTTCGTTAGGATTGGCAACCAAGCCATCCGGGCCCGAGAAGTAAGAGGCGATCACGGATGTCTCCGAGGAGATCTCATCGAGAGCCACGTCGTGCCGGGTTAATGCCGGCTCCAGGGTCACGTCGGCATAGCGCAGGCCCAGGAAAGCTCCGGGATCGCTCCCGAACGGAGTGGTTTCACTCACTAAGGGGGGATCTCCCTGGGGGGCGAGCCGCTCCCCAGGGAATTCCACAGAAAGCATCGGCAGCCCGAACAGCGTGGCTTCCAGGAGCGCTTTCTCGTGGATGCCGCGGAGATGCGGGGTATCCGCCAGGTATTGCTGCTTGGCAGCGACCAGGGCTTTGCCTATGGAGACGGGTCCGCTGCCGGTGCGGAGCTGCCGGCTGAACTCGAGGTAGAGGCGCTCGCTGTACTCGATGAAGTCGGTGTCGCCGTACTGATAACCGGTGCCGGCAATCAGGGTCGCCTGTTTGCGGGCAAAAGCCTGCGCCCAGTCCGGTTCTGCCGAGACGCCCGGGATGCCGTGAGGATTGACGATGTTGTAGCCGGCATGGCAGCCGGCGCTGAAGACCAGCGCATTGACCAGGTTGACTGGAGATGCAGCCAGCTCGCTCGCCAGGAGGCGCGTGCTGTAGTCCGCCGCCAGCAGGGAGCCGGCGCTGAAGTGTGCGGCAAGATATACCACATCGTGGCGATCGGCAAGCAGGACTGCGCGCAAATCGTCCGCGGTCCAGGCGGCTGGATCGGCAGGGGACACGCCGCGCGGGGTGACAAGTCCGGTCAGGAAACCTCCGCTTCCGAGCCCGGCCTCCAGTTCATCGCCCACAGCATTCGCTGCGTCCTCCAGGAAGTCGTACCCGGTCACCAGAGCTGAAGCTGGTGTCGGGGCGACGCCACCAGCGGTGCTCAAATACGCATCCAGCATCCCGATCACCTCGCCCGGCGTCTCGACAAGCCTGCCAACCGCCAATCCCGGGATAGGGAAACTGTCCTCCTTGATGGAAATGCTCAGCTCGGCCCCGTAGTCATCCTGGCTGAGGATGTATCCGAGCTTCAGGTTGGCCTGGGAGGCAGTGTTATCCCGAACGGGGGGAATGTAGTTCTTCTCGTTTGCCAGCAGCGCTTGGTCGGGATGACGGAAGAAGGGGATCGCGTCGTCATTGCCGATGATCACGACATATTCCAGGGGGTTCACCTCCCGGTAGCCATCCACGATGCCCTTGATCGAAGCCGCGACCAGGTTCTTGGCAAAGGGGCAGGCCGGGAAGGAGTCCGCCTGGGCGTTCGCGGCGCTCACCCGGTTATCCGACCCGACGTCGACCACGACGCCCGAGACCTCCGGTCTGGCAGCGAAGGCAGCCAGCCGGGTCAGGAGAGTGGATATTTCATCACTGCTGCCTCCCATCCGGTCCAAATCGGTCAGGATGATGGTCTTGTAATTGGCGGAGTCGGGGATGAGGCTGGAGGGGGGCAGCTCCGGGCTTACCGGGTCGCAGGTGCCGCTCAACAGGGTGACCTGGAGGCGGAAGGGGTTCTGCGGGTCGAAAGCGCCGTTGCGTCCGCGCACCCGCACATAAAAATCGCCGGTGTTCTCCCAGGTGTTGACCACGATGCCCTCGCTCGCGGTGCCTTCGAAACCGGAGGCGGCAATCACGCTGCGCGACTGGGCGCTGGAGAAGACGTCCGGGCTGAAGATATCCGGGCTGAAGATGTCCGGCGAGAAGATATCCGGGGAGAAAATATCCGGCGAAAAGACGTCCGGGCTGAAGTTGTCGGGGGAGAAAATATCCGGCGAGAAGACGTCTGGGGAGAAGATATCCGGGCTGAAGATATCTGGACTGAAGATATCCGGCGAAAAGATGTCCGGTGAAAAGATATCTGGCGAGAAGACGTCCGGGCTGAAATTATCCGGACTGAACACATCTGGGCTGAAGATATCCGGCGAGAACACGTCTGGAGCGAACTCAGCACCCAACCGCACCAGGTCCTGGGTCGAGTTGAGTGCCTCGAAAGCAGCGGCGATGTCCTTGTAAAGGGTCAGGTCGTAATTGGCGGAGAGGTTTGTGAGCGTGACGATCACCTTGCTGCCCGGCCGGACGCTGAACCGGTACCAGCGCGACTGCCCTTCTTTATCGATGAGGCGCTCGACTGTGGCAGTCTCCACCTGAGGGATCGATTCGATCAGGTTCAGGAATGATGCCTGCACCCAGCTGGTATTGTTTTCGCCGATCGAGATGCATTGGGAAAATTCAGATGTGCCGTCGGAAGGGCTGGTGGCGGTCGCCGTCACGAACTGTTCGCCGCCCGACGGCGCTGGAAGGGATAAGGTGAAGAATGGATTTCCCTGGGAGTCGGTGACATTTCCCGATGCGTCTGTCATCAGGGTCAGTGAGGCGAGAGCGAGCCTGCCCTCTCCGTGATTGCTTGAGTCGCAGGCCGGGCTGGCGTAGAATTCCAGCTGGAAAGGCGAATCCGGCGTGCTGTTCAGACGCCCGAGGATTTCGAGCGAACCGTTCTGCGGTTCGGCCTGCAAGAGTACGGGGAAGTTCTGCAGTCCGTTCGCGCCGGCGTCTGGATCGCCAACGTCGTTCGGCTGGGGTCCGGGGTCGCCCAGGTCAATCCCAAGACCGCCGTTGGAATCGATCCAGTTGGAAAGGATGACGTTGCCGGTCCCGGAGATGACCCGTACACCGGCCCCTGCATTCATCGTGATCGTGTTGGCGTGGATCGAATTTCCACCGCCGGACAGGGACAGGATCCCATGGCCGGAGAAGTTTTGGATGGTCAGCCCGGTGATCGTGGAATTACCCGCGGAGACCGTCAGGCCGCTCGTATCCGCACCTGCCCCGCTCCCATCCAGGGTCACCCCGGACGGGGACTGCGAATAGGCGTCAACGACCAGCGGGTCGGTGATTTCCGGCAGCGCCGAAGATGGAGAAATGACTGCGGGATCCTCTACCGGGATTGCAAAGTGGATTTCGTCTGGTCCAGTTCCATTCTGCACGGCGTTGGCGCTGTTGAAGGCTTCCCGCAGTGTGCAGTGAGCCTGACCGCAGACCCCATCGTCCGCATCCTCGGCGGTGTTGACGGTGAAAAGCGGGCCGACCTGAGGGGGATCCCCGGCCTGTTCCAGCTCAAATGCGCCGATATCGCAGGCCGGGCCTTGTGGTCGGGGCACGCCGCGCTGATCCGCTGCGGCGCAGGAGTCACCCTCGCTTCCTGGGGTTGCCGGGTTGCCGGCGTCGATTGCCGGGCTGTCCTCAGCCAGAGCATGCGTGTTCGTGGCGCCCCCGTTGTCGGCGAGAGGCCCCAGCAGTGGGGCGATGCCCATCAGGTCGCCGGATGCCGTGCCAGCCAGGGTGCAACCTGTGATATCCTGAATCAGGTTGTAGCCAAGAGATGTAAGTACGCCTGAGCAGTCCGCGCGACTTTCGCCAGGGTTCAAGTCAGTGTTTCCGGCGATAATGGAGTTCCGGATATAAAGTGTGCCGGTATGGCGTGCAACGCCCCCGCCATTCCCGCTTCCGCTCACATTGGCATCCGAGGTGTTGGCCGAGATGGTCACGTTGTTAAGGATAGAGGTGCCTTTATAATGGAACAACCCCCCACCCGAATCCTGACTTGCGTTGCCGCTCAGGGTGGCATTGGTCAGGGTCAGAGAGCCGTTGTTGAAGATTGCGCCGCCCCGGTTGCCGGAAGTGTTTCCGGTCAGGGTGATTTCGGAGAGGAACAGGGTGGCTTTGTTTGAGATGCCTCCCCCATCGGACAGAGCATTGCCTCCGCTGATGGTGATCCCCTGAAAGGTCACGCTGCCCGACAAAACATGGAAAACCCGGTCCTTGAATCCGCTAACGGTGTTGATTACAACACGGCCCGTGCCCATAATGTTCACCGGACCAGAGATATCCAGATCACCGGTTAAACCAGCGTCCTCTTTACCTAGGTCCGATCGAGTCAGGGTATATGTACCTTCTGGCAGCCAGATGGTATCCGCTCCGCTGCCCGCCGGACATTCTCCGGCAGCGGTGCCGGATGGGAGATCCTTGTTGGCGGCGATCACAGCTTCCCGGAGCGAGCACAAACCGTCGGGGCCGATCGCATCCCCGGTGGTTGTGACGAGGATCTCCGTCGCCGCGCTGGCGTGCCGCGCCTGCCACTTTGTGAGTGCAAAGACCGCCAGAACCGCCAGGATCAATCCAAAATGAATGCGGAGTGCTACCGTCATCCCGCGAATAATCTTCTGCATGCTTTTCTCCTCACCCTGCCGTATCTATACCTGATCTTCGAAGCTTGTAACGGCCTGATCTACTGTAGGGAATAGATTCAAGATGCGCGTAAACCCAGAGATCTGCAAAGTCCGTTCGACTCCGGGCTGAGCCGCTGCCAGATGAAGCGCGCCTGACCACCGCCGGCTCTCCTTCAGGGCTGTCAGGACAGCATGGATGCCAGCGCTGCTCATGAAATCCACCTGGCTCAGGTCGAGCACGATGTCTACATGGCCAGCTTTAATTCTCCCGATCAGGTAACTTGAGAATTCGCTGGAGGTCTGGGCGTCGAGGCTGCCGGCCACTCTGATGACTGTCACCCGGCCGATGACCGATTCGCTGATTTGCATAACACTTCAGCCCTTCCTGGAGGAGAGACGCCTGGTCAGTTTCAGACTGTTGCCGGCCTCGCCACACTCGTAATCGACACTGTCCATGGTCTGGTATATAAAGAACAGTCCAAAACCGCCCGGGTCCTGGTCTGCGAGGGCGGCCTCCAAACTTGGCTGCGGCGCGCTGCTGGGTTCGAAGGCATGCCCGAAGTCGGTGATGGTCATTTCGACCTGATCCTCCCTGATTTCGAGTTCGATGACGATCGATCCAGGGTCCATCCCCGCGTAGCCGTGCGTGATGATGTTGGTGCAGGCTTCATCGGCTGCCAGCTTGAGGTCATAGAGTACCTGGTCGTCCATTGCGGGGTGATCGAAGCAGTTGGCTTCGATAAAATCCCGGAAATCGGCCAGGGAAGACAGTTGGGCCGCGCGGGTGATCTGGTATTTACGTTGCTGAGGCATAGGACAGGGGTTCCAGGAAGTACGCGCGGTGACCAGGGGTCGCCAGGAAACCTTCCAGGTGGGTGAAGACGAGTCCTGAAGCGCGCCGGCCGGCTGGTTGTTTCTTCACTCGCAAAGATCGGAACATGCAATTCGCCTGATCTGCCTGGACCCCTCGCTTTTCCCCGCCTGTCTGGTGGAGATTGTTCAGCTTTGAGAGTGATTATAACATTTCATTTGGAGAATTCAGGTGATCTAGGGAAGATTTTGGGATGATTCCGGCGACCATCCCTGTTGATAAACGGAGGCCAATTGGTGAAGAGTTGACTTTTGACACTTGCGCCAGCCAGGATTTTTCTGTATGCTATCCATGCAGAAAGAGGAGGCGGCGATGAAACTGACTGGCTTACATATCCTCTACACTTACCAGTGCACCTTCGAGTGCGAGCACTGTTTCGTGTGGGGCAGCCCATGGCAGGCCGGCACTTTTACCCTGGAGGAACTGCGGATCGTCTTCGACCAGGCTGCGGAGGTGAAAACGATCGAGTGGATATACTTCGAGGGCGGCGAGCCGTTCATATATCACCCGGCGCTGGTCTCGGCTGTGAAAGCAGCTGCCGCGAAAGGTTTCAAAATCGGCATCGTCACCAACGCCTACTGGGCTATCAGTGTGGAGGACGCTCTGGAGTGGCTGAAACCATTCTCTGGATTATTGAGCGACTTGAGCATCAGCAGCGACCTGTACCATTACGATGAGGCTGTCAGCAGGCAGGCCAGGAATGCTGTGCAGGCAGCCGAAAGCCTGCGGCTGCCAGTGGGGACGATCAGCATTGCTCAGCCTGAAGCGCGAGAGGGGAACAGGACAGTCGGGCAGCTGCTGCCCGATGAAAGCGGCGTGATGTATCGCGGCAGGGCGGTTGAGAAACTGGCGGGACGAGCTGCCATGCTGCCCTGGACGGAGTTCGATGCATGTCCCTTCGAAGATTTGAGGGAGCCTGGCCGCGTGCACCTGGATCCGCTGGGTTATCTGCACATCTGCCAGGGGATCTCTGTTGGCAATCTCTTTCAGCAGCCACTGACAGCGATCTGCTCCGCTTATGACCCCGAGGCGCACCCAATCGTGGCGCCATTGCTGTCTGGTGGTCCGGTCGAGCTGGTCAGGCGCTATCAGCTGCCGCATGCGGAAGTCTACGCTGATGCATGCCACCTGTGCTACACCGCCAGGCTTGCCTTGCGGTCCCGGTTTCCCGGAGTCTTGAACCCGGACCAGATGTACGGAGTTTTCAATAGACGTTGATAACTGAAAAGGAGGTTAAGGCCATGGCTGGGACAAAAGTCGGCGAAGTAACCCACTTTTATAACCACATTGGCGTGGCGGTGATCGAGCTGTCAGGCGACCTCAAAGTCGGAGATCTGATCCATATTCTCGGTCGCACGACAGACTTCCGCCAGGAGGTGAAGTCCATGCAGATTGAACACCAGGCGATCAGCGAAGCCCGTGCAGGACAGGAGATCGCCATGAAGGTCGATCGCCGGGTGCGTCCACGCGACAAAGTGTTCCGCATCTCCGGCGAAGAATAAACCCTGGCTTCTATCAGATTGTTAAGAACCGGATCGGTGGCGAGCCACGGGCTGCCGAGATACCAAGAATCCGCGCCGCCTCTTGAAATCCAGGCGAGTTTTTGCTATAGTATGTGAAATGAAAGCGGAGGTGTGTCAGGATTTGAGATCATCCTGCCAGGCCAGGTCGATGCAGTAACCAGATCGCTTTTCGATTTCTTTTTCCGTTTCCCGCCTGAGGTGATGAGCTCAAACCTGACCATCGAATCAGGCGTTTTTATTCTCGGCCTGAGGAGGTCTGACGGAGGACAATTCGATTAACCACGTCCTGTTGTCACAAGGAGGTAGAACATGGATGCTCAGCTGAACCCCAAGATCATGAGAATCCTCCTGGCGGTGGATGGCTCGGAGCATTCGCACGCTGCAGCTCGCCTCGTCCGAGATCTCCCATTACCGGCGGGGAGCGAGGTGACGGTGATCGCTGTGCTGATGCCGCGCGATGCATCCAACGCTGCCGTGCTCGAATCTGTCCTTAGAGATGTGGAGCAAATGCTCGCCGGGACCGCCTCCGATGTGCGCTCGGAGCTGCTGACTGGCTACCCGGCGGAACAAATCAGCGAATACGCTGAAAGATACAATCCGGATCTGATCGTGCTGGGAGCAAAGGGCAGGCGCGCCACGCTGGGCATTCTGCTCGGCGGTGTCGTACAGGATATTGTAGAATACGCCCCCAATCCCGTCCTGGTCGTTCGCGCGCCTTACCATGGGCTGCGCCGGGTTCTGCTCGTGACAGACGGATCCCCACACAGCCAGCGCGCCCTGGAATACCTAGAACTTATACCCCTTCCTGAAGGGACGGAGCTGACCGCCATCCACATCCTGCCTCCCCTCCCATCACCAGCCCTGATTGCCCGCACCTGGCCGGCGGGATCGGAGGTGATGGCACCGCTGCCCTCTTATGAGACAGAGCAAATGATCGCCCGTCAGGCTGAAGAAGAGGAGCGGCAGGGACGGGAACTGCTGGACCGAACGGTGAGGCACCTTGAGAAAGCCGGGATCCACGCCACCTCCGTACTCCTGAGAGGGGATGGGGCGACTGAGATCCTGGATTATGTCCAGACGCATCAGATCGACCTGATCGTTGCGGGTTCGCGTGGATTGAGCCAGATGAAGCGGCTGCTGCTCGGCAGCCTGTCTCGAAAGCTGGTCCATTACGCCAGCTGCTCAGTATTGATCGTGAAAGGAGGCAGTCATGGACGGGATTGACAACCCCCTGTGGTGTGCTGGCTGCGGGGTTGAGATCACCTGCGAGCCGTTCGCCGTCAGAAAGTACGTCTACTGCTGCCAGGACTGCGCGCAGGGCATTCCTTGCCGCTGTGGGGAGCGGATGGAAATCGAGGACGAGCGCCGCAGCAGCACTCTGACCACGATCAGCGCGGCCGTTCTCTATACTGATTGATCTAACGGATCGATCCGATAAGACACTAGGCCTGTCCTTCGTCAGCAGCCGGCTCACAATCATCACTGCGGTTTTATGCGCCACATCCGGAACTGAGCTTCTCCAAGCTCGTTAAAAAACGCTGTTCCGCGCCGCATGTCGACGAACCCTTCTAACTGGAAGGAGGTATGCATGAGCTTGAAAACCGACGTGCCTGGGCGGGGGGCAGAGCGCCAATCCAGAAGCAACTGGTTAAAGATATTAACCCTGGTCATGTTGGGGTTGCTCCTCCTCATGGCTCTCTATGCCTTTGCCAAAGGACGAATCGACCTGCCAATAAATTCTGCCGGATCGTTATTCCTGGATATCCTGTTCAGCGTCGTTGTTGCAGGGATGGCGGTCTTCGTCGTATTCCAATTGCTTACAGAAGCCAGACTGCACAGGGAGGTTGTCGAAGCCCTGCGGGAAAGTGAAGAACGCTACCGCACGCTTTTCGAACGTGTGCCGGTCGGGTTATACCGCACCACTCCTGATGGGCGCATCGTGGACGCCAACCCTGCACTGGTGGAGATGCTTGGTTACCCCAGTAAAGAAAAACTGCTGGAGACCAATGCCTTCCAGGTCTATGCAGACCCCCAGGATCGGGAGCGGGTTAATGCGCTGCTCGAAAAAACCGGGGTCGTCAACGATTATGAAATCTGCCTGAAAGGGTATGATGGATCAAGCATCTGGGTGGAGGATACCGTTCGGGCAGTGCGGGATGGGGAGGGCAGGGTGCTGTATTACGAGGGCAGCCTGGAAGACATCACCGAGCGGAAGCGGGCGGAACGTTACATGTTTCGAGCCGAGCGCCTGGCTGCGATGGGGCGCATTTCGGCTTCACTTGCCCACGAGGTAAAAAACCCCCTGCAGGCGATCCGCAGCAACCTCGAGCTGCTGCTCGAATTTCCCCTGGAAGCGGACGAAAGAGATCATTGTCTGCAGACCTGCCGGCAGGAGGTAGATCGGCTTATCAGCGTTGCTGAACGCGTGCTGAGCTTCGCCCGGACGAAGAAGAGCACGGTTCGACCATTTTCCCTTCCTCAGGTTTGGGACCAGGTCCTGGCGCTGTTAAGTGAACCGCTGAAGAGGGCGGGAGTCATGGTGACCAGCGATTTTCTTATAGACCTACCACCAGTGATCGGAATCGCCGATCAGATCACCCAGGTGATCATCAATCTGGTTTTGAATGCGGTCGAGGTGATGCCGAACGGTGGTCTGCTTAAGGGGATCGCCCGAAAGGAGGGGGATTTCGTGGTGTTCTCATTGATTAATGATGGTCCACCGATCCAGGCAGAGCACCTGGAGCGCATATTCGAACCCTTCTTTACCACCAAGCCAGACGGCACCGGCCTGGGACTGTTCATCTCTCATAACATCATTCAAGAGCATGGCGGCACGCTGAGCGTGGAAAATCTGGAGGTAGGGGGAGGAGTTGCTTTCAGATTCACACTGCCCGCCCTGGAAATGGCTCCCGACAAAGATAAACAAGAATGAACGCGGATATCCTGATCGTGGAAGACACCCTGGGGATCGCCGAGGCGGTGCAGCATGCGCTGAGCCTTTCCGGGGATGGTGCCTTCCGGGTGGACCTGTGCGAGAGTGGGGAAGAGGCGCTGCGCAGGTTGCATGAAAAACCCTTCGATTTGCTGATCACCGATTTACGTCTTCCGGGAATCGATGGGCTGGAACTTCTCAGCCGGGCGCGTCAGGTCCACCCGTCAATGCGAACCCTGCTCGTCACGGCGTACGGGTCCGCGGAGGTTGAGACGCGGGCCCAGGAACTGGGCAGCCGCTACCTTCCGAAACCCTTCCGACTGCGCGACCTGCTCGACAGAGTCGATAGCATCCTCAGCGAGCCTTTGCCGGAAATACCTGCCGCAGAAGAGAGGATAATTGAACCTGCAATCCCGGCAGGTCCCATGGTTGAGAGGGCGAGAAAGAAAGTCAAAAACCTCATGGTCCTGGCCTGCGATCTGGATGGGACCCTGGCTGAAAACGGGCAGGTCGACCCGCAAACCTGGGATGCCCTGAGGCAGGCCAGACTCGCAGGACTGGTCTTGATCCTCGTAACCGGTCGGACTCTTGACAGTTTTATCTCCGAGCTCCCCTTCGCGGAGCTGTGCGAAGCGATCGTGGCTGAAAACGGCGCGGTGATTTACTTCCCCCGGCGGGATTTGGTGATGACCCCCTTTGGGGGAATGGACCCTGGTCTTTTACAACGCCTGCAAGCGTTGAACGTTCCCCTGGAACGGGGGATAGCCATCGCTTCCAGCAGGGTACCGTACGATCAGGTCATCTTTAAGGCCCTGCAGGAGATGCGCACCCCGCTCGCGGTTGAATACAACCGGGAGGCTTTCATGCTGCTGCCGCCTGGCGCTTCCAAAGGACAAGGCCTGCTGCTTGCCTTGCAGGAATTGGGATATTCACCGCACAACGTGCTGGCATGTGGAGACGCCGAAAACGATCGCAGCCTCTTCCAGGTGGCGGAGCTCTCTGTCGCAGTGGCCAATGCGCGGTCCGCTTTGAAGGAACATGCCGATACGACCCTGGAGCAGCCTGATGGGGAGGGCGTGCGGATCCTGTTGAGGGATCTGTTAGCCGGGAAAAGGATCAAGCGCAGAGCACGTCCCGGTCGGCGGATCGTGCTGGGCAACCGGATGAGCGGCGGTCCGCTGTATCTTGATCCGTCTATACTGGTCGAAAACAACCTGGGGATCTTCGGTTCGAGCGGCAGCGGCAAGTCCTGGCTGGCAGGTCTGCTGGTGGAAGAGATGCTCAAGCAAAAATACCAGGTGTGCGTGATCGATCCGGAAGGAGACTACCGGGGACTTGGAATGTCCCCGAACACCCTGTTGCTGGGAGGACCGCAGAAAGCCCTTCCCTCCGTCGAGGACGTGGTCAATCTCTGCGAATGGCAGGAAATCAGCCTGATCCTGGATCTTTCGATGTACAGTGTGGACGATCGGATCCGGTTCGTGGATGAGTTCCTGACCGTTTTGAGAGGTCTGCGGACTCGGCGAGGGAGGCCTCATTTCATCCTGGTGGATGAGGTCCAGTTATTTTGTCCCTCCCATGATGTGCGCCTGATAGATCTCCTGTTGGATTCAATGCAATGGGGAGGTTTCACTATCGTCAGTTATCGCCTGAGCCTGATCCCTCCGCGGTTATTAAACGCTCTCGAGGGTGTCCTGCTCACCCGGCTCAGACTGCCCGAAGAGCTATCAACCCTGCAACCTCACCTGGACCGCCTCCGGGGCGGAGAGATCCGTACAGGGCTGCCCAATTTACCACAGGGATACGCCTACCTCCTGCATAACCCGGAGCATGGTAATTCTTCAGTCGAAGAAGGGGCGATCAAATTCCGGGTTGGCCTGCGCTCCATCCCGCATGTACGGCACCTGTACAAATACCTCAGGTCCCCTGTGCCGGCGTGGAAGGCTTTCCACTTTCACACGCCCGCGGGGTCATCCCTGGATTGGACAGCTGGAAATCTGTGGGAATTCCGCAACGCCCTGGCGGAAGCACCGGTCGAATCGATCGCATACCATTTGTACCGGGGGGATTTCGAGCACTGGCTCGGTGAAGTGATCCACGATGAAGAGCTGGTCCGCCGGGTTCATAAAGTGGTGGACCGCAAGTTAGAGGGGGAGGCCCTCCGCCGGGCGCTCCTAGAGGTTGTGATCGCCAGGTATAATGAGCTGGATGCCTACGCCTGACAGGTATCCTTACGCTCCCGGTCCTCTTTCGAGCAATCGGTTTCCGGTCGGAAAATTGCCGCCCGAGGTCCTGGCGCGCCTGCTGTCCCAGGCCCCTGTTTTCGATCGGCGCGTGATGATCCCCGCCGGGGTCGGCCTGGATTGCTCAGTTGTCGATCTCGGTTCAACGTTGCTCGCCTTTAAGACCGATCCCATCACCTTTACAGCTGATTCCATTGGCTGGTATGCAGTGCAGGTCAACGCCAACGACATCGCCACGACCGGGGGAAAACCGATCTGGTTCCTATTGACTTTGCTGCTGCCGGAAGAAGGTGCGACTCAGGAGCTGGTGGACGGAATCGCCGACCAGGTCTTCACCGCCTGCCGGGAAATGGGCGTCTCTGTGATCGGAGGGCACACGGAGATCACCCATGGACTCGCCCGCCCGATCCTGGTGGGCACGATGATCGGTGAAGTGGAGCGGGAGAAGCTGATCACCGCCGGCGGTGCCCGGCCCGGAGATCGCCTGCTGCTCACCAAAGGCGTCCCGATTGAGGCGACCGCCATCCTGGCGCGCGAGTTCCCCGACCGGCTGGAGGGGATCCTGGCGCCGGAGGAGGTCGCCCAGGCGCGGGATTTCCTTTATTCTCCCGGGATCAGCGTCCTCCCGGAGGCACGCCTGGCGGTTGGGGCGGGAAAGGTGACTGCCATGCACGACCCAACCGAAGGTGGGTTGATAGCGGCCCTGTGGGAGCTGGCTGACGCCAGCCAGCGGACTCTGGTTGTCGATCTCGAAGCAGTACCCGTGCCGCCGCTCTCGCGCCGGATGTGCGAGGCTTTTGGGATCGATCCATTTGCTTCCATCGCTTCGGGAGCGCTGCTGCTCACCGTCCCGGAAGATGAGGTCGACGCCGTTTGCCAGGCGATTCAGTCCGCGGGCATCCCCTGTTCGGCGATAGGCCGCGTGCAGGTTGGTCCGGTTGCCGTTTGGGCACTGGCGGGAGACGGCGCGTCCTTGCTCTCTCGTCCGGATCGAGACGCCCTCGCGAGTGTATTCGAGGCATACGATCGAGCCAGCAGGGGTGAGGGGTGAATTCTGAAAAGAAGAGAGGTCATCCCCGGTATCTGGCAATCTCAGATCTCTATCGTTATCCTGTAAGGTAAGCTAAACCGTTCGTTATGAATCTCTCAGCACTCGCGCGCAAGATCATAGTTACCCTGTTTATCACGATGAGCCTGGGCTCTGCCGGTCTGATCGCCCCTGGAACAATCAGCTCAATCCTGGGAGCAGATATCAGTGGAAACCCGTCCTGGGCCGGGGCGCCCAGTTCGGTGCTGACTCTCGGCACAGCCTTTTCGGCTGTCCTCCTGGGGATGATCATGTCCCGGTCTGGACGGCGGTCAGGGATGGCTTTAGGAATTTCCGGAGGGGTCATTGGGATGGTCCTGGCGTTTCGGGCGGTTGTGGTTATGTCTTTTCCTCTCTTCCTGGCAGGGATCGCGCTGACGGGGGGCGCCCAGGCGGCTTTCCAGCTTGGACGCTTCGCTGCTGCGGACGTCTATCCTCCTGCTCGTCGGGGGAGGGCGATCTCAACTGTGGTGCTCGGCGGCACGGTTGGCGCCGTTGTAGGACCCTGGCTGGTTGGCCCGACGGGCGCCTGGGTGGCACGTGCCGGCGCTCCGGAACTGGCGGGACCTTACGCCGCAGCTGCTGCCATATTTGGGGCTGCACTCCTTGTGATCCTCGTCTTCCTCCGCCCGGACCCCCGGGAGCTGGGTCGGGAGATCGACAGGCTGAACAATCCTGAAAATGTCCACGTTGAAGACACGCCGCGCTCCCTGGCGCAGATCTTCCGCCAGCCAGCATCCCTGGTCGCCGCATCTGCAATGGTGTTTGGGCAGATGGTAATGGTCATGGTGATGGGCATCACAGCCCTTTACATGCGGAATCACCAGCACGCCCTGACCGGCGTCTCGCTGGTCATCTCCTCTCACACCTTCGGGATGTTCGCATTCTCTTTTATTTCAGGGCAGCTGGTGGACCGCTGGGGAAGGGGGCCAGTGATCCTGGCCGGGTTGAGCGGGCTGATGCTGGCTTGTGTGATGGCACCGCTCTCCCCAGAAGTAATCCCGCTCTCGCTGTCGCTCTTCCTGCTGGGACTGGGATGGAATTTCAGCTACGTCGGGGGTTCCTCGTTACTGGCCGACCAGCTCACTCCTGGAGAGCGGGCGCGGACTCAGGGGTTCAACGACCTGATGGTGGGACTGGCCTCCGCGGTCGGCAGCTTCAGCAGTGGATTTATCTTTGCTGCACAGGGCTACTCCCTGGTGGGAGTGGCTGGCTTGCTGTTATCCCTCATTCCCTTTGGGCTGGCCTACTGGTGGCTGGTAAGCCGGCGTCGGATGGCACTCACGACTTGACCGGTCACTGCGAATTGAAACCGCCTGCAGCCGTATGGTCTGGAACGGGGCTATTCCCAATGCACGATCGGTTGGCATTCGCATCCAGTATTGTGGTAAATTTATGCCTTATGGACAACCCTCTGGTAGAAACAGCCTGGCTGGCAGAAAAACTCGATGAGCCATGGCTGCGTATCGTTGACGCTCGCTGGCGCGGGGATGGCTCCAGCCGGGAGCTTTACCAGGCGGGACACATCCCCGGAGCTGTAGCGCTCGACTGGCATCTGGACCTCAGCCACACCCGCCAGGGAGTGCGCGACCTGATCCTGCCGCCGGATCGGTTTGCCG
>CAYQDF010000048.1:12063-22329 GCA_964416175.1 uncultured Anaerolineaceae bacterium | reverse complement strand
TCACCCCGCTCCCTCCAACTCCTGTTCCTACCAGCACCAACACACCGACTCAATCTCTCGTTGGACCTGGCGCGCGCCCACGCTATCAGCTGGCAGCCTACTATTTCACCAATCCCCCGGCGATTGATACAAATCTCGAGGACTGGAAGGTTGAACCCTACAATGTGGAAGCGGTAGTCTTCGGGAAAGGTGAATACAAAGGAACTGGTGATTTGTCAGCCCGCGTGCGGGTTGGCTGGGATAAGAACTACCTGTACCTGGGAGTCCGCGTCATCGACGCTACCTATGTGCAGAATGCCAGTGGCGCCAACCTCTACAAGGGGGACAGTGTTGAAATTCTGCTGGATACCAACGTGTCCGCTGATTATTATCTGGCTTCGCTCAGTTCAGATGATTACCAGCTGGGCATCTCCCCGGGATCTCCAACAGCCGGTCAGAACATGGCAGCTTACCTGTGGTATCCCGCATCTGCAGAAGGCCCGCGTGGAAATGTCCTTATTGCTGCCAGGCCCCGAGATGATGGTTATGTGATCGAAGCCGCCATTCCGTGGGGCATTTTCGGCGTGACGCCGTTCAATGGTCAGCATTTCGGGTTTGCCTTTTCCGTGTCAGATAACGACAACCCGAACCAGAACGTCCAACAGAGCATGGTTTCGAGTTCCCCAATCCGGATACTGACCGATCCAACCACCTGGGGCGATCTGGTGCTCGTGCAAGATTAATCGAATAGAAATACTCTCTCACTTTGACCAGTTTTGATGGGGCGAAGCGGATCGGTGATCCACTCGCTCCACGATCCTGGATACAGGCGGGCCATCCCTAGACCTGCGTGGAACATGGCGAGCAGGGTGTGTGCAGAAGTCACACCCGAACCACAGTAGAATACTGATTTACTAATCGGCCTGTCTCCAAGTAAGTGCCGATACCTCTCTCTTAGTCTTCCCGGCGGAAGAAAATATCCATTTTCGTCCAGATTGGAGGTGTACGGAGCGTTTATCGCTCCTGGGATGTGACCGGCGACGGGATCGATGGGTTCGACTTCGCCTCGGAATCGTTCTGGGCTGCGGACATCGATAATTAGCAGGTCCTTCGCCGGTTGTCCGGATACCAGTTGTGCGGCATCCACGGTCAAGTCTTTGACCAGGTGGGGGATGAAGCTCCTTGATCTGGGGCTGGGTGTCGCACTGGTCACAGGCTGCTTCGCATTAACCCAGCCAGGCCAGCCGCCGTCTAATACTGCGACCTGCTCGTGGCCAAGCCACTTTAAGAGCCACCACAACCTTGCTGCTGCCATGGAACCACCCGCGGCGTCGTAAGCAATCACTTGGCAGGAATTTGCAATACCCCAATTGCCGAGTTTTTGCGCAAGGTCTTCAGGAGCGGGTAATGGATGGCGTCCGGTCACACCTTTCAATACGGGTCCGGAAAGGTCTTCCTCGAGGTGCGCATAGACAGCGCCCGGTAGATGGGATTCAAGGTACGCCTGCCGACCGAAATCTGGATTGGATAAATCAAATCGGCAATCCACGATCACCCAATCCTGGTTGTAAAGATTGGTGGCGAGTTCGCTGGCTGAGATCAACGAGGAATAATTCACTGCGACTCCTTCATAGGATATCAATGGACAATCAGGACAGCACAATTGGATTCATCCAACATTCCAAGCACAGCATCGATATCGAAATGCGGGCTCGATGCGGGGAGAATGATCAGCTCACATCCTTCCGATGTGAGAATTTGAGAGACTCTTTCAAGGTCCAGGGATCGTAGCCAGATATATTTTAGATTCTGTAGACCAGGTAGAGAAGAATCTACCTCTGAACGGAGCTGATTGGCCTGCTCAAGATCGTCGGCGAGAAGCAAGACATTGGGGGATTTGATATCCTCTCCGAGGATCCTCACCGCTTCCAGTGCCTTCTGACTGAGGTCTGAGCCATCGTAAACCAGGAGAAACTTGGTTTTGGGCGTCAGCTGTCTGGATAGAATCATCGCTTGAATCGGTGATTGGATCGCCAATCGACGAGCTGTCGAACCTATCCGGCGCCGCCCGGACCAGCCTGATCTGCCAAGCAGGATCAAATCAGTATCCCTGGCGGCGGACAGCAGCTCCTCCGTGATTGCGCCTCGAAAGGTACGGAAGGACCACTGAAGGTTTTTATCTCCAGCTATCGAAGCGAAGATGCTCTCTATCCACCGACGGTGGGCGCGGAGCTGTCTTTCGATTTCTGTGCTGTTGATCGGCCTGAGGATCGCTGAGAAGTGCCCGATTTCTCTGGCGAATGGCAGATCAGCCATTCTGATGAGATTGATATCTTCCACATAGATCCCAATGAGTTCTGCACTGTACAGGTAAGCGAGGTTGCTGGCAATTTCCAGGGCGGCGAGGCTATCGGGGGAGGCATCTATGGCAACGAGAATACGCCTGATCGATCCGAGATGGGCTGGCGAATTCATCCTGCACCTTCCTCAGATCCTTCTTCCTGATCCGATTTCTTCTCGGCAAATTTCCGCAGGCGAGCCTGAGCTTTGCCATTCACCGATTCCTCTGGATATTCACCTTTCTCGTCTGCTTCTCCAGCCGGTTCACCTGTCAGGAGTTCGATCCCCTGATTGATATGATCGATGGGATAAACGTGGAATTTTCCAGCTTCGACGGCTTCGATGACTTCATCTCGAAGCATCAGGTTCTTGATGTTCGCAGAAGGGATCAGGACTCCCTGGTCCCCGGTCAAACCACGCGCGTTGCATATATCGAAGAATCCCTCGATTTTTTCGTTCACACCTCCAATTGCCTGCACAAACCCGTGCTGATCAACCGATCCGGTTACGGCGAAATTTTGTTTAAGAGGCACTCGAGAGAGCGCGGAGATCAGCGCATAGAGCTCTGCTGATGAAGCACTGTCGCCCTCGACTTCACTGTAGGACTGTTCAAAAACCAGGCTGGCGGACATCGAAAGTGGTTCCTGGGTGGCAAACTGTTCCCCGATAAAACTGGTCAGGATCAAGACACCCTTGGAGTGTATCGGCCCACTCAAATCCACCTCGCGTTCGATGTTTATTACGTCCCCTTTGCCCTTCCATACGCGAGCAGATATCCTGCTTGGGACACCGTAAGAAAACTCACCCAGCTGAATGATTGAAAGCCCATTGATCTGGCCGATGGTTTTCCCCTGGGTGGCTATGTTTATGGTACCGCGTAAAATTTCTTCCTGGTGTCTTTCCCGGATGAGGTCCGACCGCATAATTCTGGCGTCGATCGCTTTCTGGACATCGCTTGCTCGAATGAGATGATCACCATTTTGATTGCTCCAGAAATTAGCTTCTGTGAGTAGATCCACAACATCATTAAATTTCATGGAGAGCTTCTCAGCGTCATTCATCATCCTGGCACTGTGATCAATCACCCTGGCGACAGCAAATTTATCCAGGGGCTGAAGCCCTGCCTTGCGAGCGAGGGTTGCGATCAACCGTCCGTATAACGTTTGATTTTCGCGTGTGCGTGGAAGTTCTTCTGCGAAATCGGCCTGGATTTTAAATAGTTCGCGGAAATCAGAATCAACTGCCGAAAGTAGATAATAGAGTGCACGATCTCCAAGTAAAGCTACTTTAATGTCGAGCGGGATAGGTTCCGGTTCCAGGGTAACTGTACCGAACAACCCCAGCATCTGACCTGGTGATTCGATCTGCAGCTGGCGTGTTTCAAGTGCGCGTTTAAGTGCCTCCCATACGTACGGTTGGATAAGTGCTTTTCTTGCATCCAGGATAAGATAACCCCCATTCGCCAGATGCAGAGAACCCGGTTTGATCATAGTGAAATCTGTTGTCAGAGCTCCCATCCGAACGACATGTTCTATCCGACCGATCAGGTTCTGAAAGGTCGGGTTATCCACAAAGATTACCGGTGCCCCGGAAGAATTTTGGTGATCGACGAGTAAATTTACAATGTAACGTCTTGCAGGGGCAGGTGCAGGTCTTCTCATACCGTCCGGAATCAGTTGAGAAAGCTCGCCCACTTCCCCAGGCGGCTCTTCTGGCTGGATGAAGCGACTTGCATTTTCAATGACGTCTTTGTGAATCGCATCGAGATGAGTCAGGATCTGAGGGAATCCTGAGTAGGTTTCACGAAGATCCCTTAAGAGGCTGCCAACTGCTACAGAAACTATTTCACGGTCGAGGTCCCGGATACGCCGGCGCATTTCCCGTTGGAGGCCAGGCACTTTTTGGAGGAGGTCTTGCAGTTCTGCCTGCAGTTCAGCAACACGCCGTTCCATGTGCAGGCGGGTCTCTTCGGCAAGCTGCTTGAACTCATCCGGGGGCATCACCTCCCCGTCTTTGACAGGCGCGAAGACGAGGCCCGCGGGAGTGCGCAACAAGGCGAGACCATCATTTTGAGCTTTTACCTGGAGGGACTCGAACATCTTTTCCTGATTTTCCTGGACTTCTTCTTCTATGATTCGCCGGCGAGCGCGATATTCATCGCTCTCGAACGCGGTGACGAGGGTGTTTTGCAGCTCATCAACGAATTGTGCCATGTCGCGCTGAAACTCCTGGCCCTTCCCTGCCGGCAACCGGATCGCTTTTGGCTTGTAATCCTGCTCGAAATTATAGACATAGCACCAGTCATCCGGCACAGGTTCGCCAACAGCTTTCTCTTTGAAGAATTTCGTCACAAGGGAACGCTTTCCGGTTCCCGACGATCCGACGGCGAAGATATTGAAACCATAATGCTGGACGCCAGTTCCGACAAAGACGGCCTGGACTGCTCTGGGCTGTCCGATAATCTGTTCGAGTTCGTCGACTTCGGCGGTTGTTTCAAAATCGAATAAGTCGGGGTTGGTACGATGATAAAGGTTTTCCGGGGCCAGAGGTTTCACAGGGGCCATGTTGATATTCTCCACTGTATATTCTTTGAACAAGGCGGGGCGATGCTCATAATATCTTACCAGGAATCAATTCATTGGTATCGACGTTTAATGAATGAGCGAACAAGCATCGATGATCAAGCAGGACTGGCAGGGCAGCCGGCTGGGATATAATTAGCGGGAGGAGAACTCCGAACACAAAACTCCCCGCACTGCGCATAGCCAATTAATTGCTCTCAAGTGCTCTCTTGCAAGGAGTTGAAAAACTAAAACGTTCTGTGTCTTTGCGAACCGCCTAAGGCGGTGAAACAATCTCCTGGCTAGTTTGGAGACTGCTTCGGCGGCTGTATCGCCTTGCAGTGACACAATAAACTATGCTTGCAACAAAGCAACACTCAAGAATTTTATGGTGAGATAAACCAGGAGGACCGATGCCGGCGCTCCCAAGGACAACTATGGAATTTCACATTTCCCGTCGAGCGAGGGACCTGTATAAGTTCGATCATTCCCTGTTTCAATTAAGTGGAAATGTAATCCTCGGAGACCTTCACGCAACGCGTCTTTTTACGCAAAAAATCAATGAGAAGAAAGATCTGATTCGGTTTCCTGAGATGGCGGTGCGGGCTGGTGATTTGAATGCCATGGGCTTGATCGATGAGATCCTGCATTTCATCGTTGCTCTTTACCGCCAGCAAGAAAAACCGCTCGTGATGGGAGAGGTGCTTTCCTGGATGGAAACAAAGATCGGGAAAGAGGCCCTGGATATCGCGCTGAACCGATTTTTAACAGAATTCCCTCCCATTGAAGTCTATCAACGCAAGATCGATGCTTCAGAGTATTTTCAAGGTGATTCCAACGGAATTCCAAACAGGCAGTTGATCTTTGAAGAACTTCTGCTGCTCTGGCTTGCAAACAGCAACCCGGCGTTTTCTCCTTTCCTGGAGCTGTTCGATGATGCCGAGATCGAAAAACAGACTGCTTATTCCCGAATTTTCCAACTGCTGCCCGATTACTTTGAAGAACAGCCTCGCTTTGGACCAGACAATCAAAACCTGATCGAAATGCTACGGAGTCCAGTCAAAGAACAACCGCATTCATTATCGGGTCAACTGGATTATATCCGGAAAAGGTGGGGATATCTCTTGGGTGAGTTGCTCTTCAGGTTGTTGAGAGGGATGGATGTGCTTGCGGAAGAGTCCAAGGCCCGGTTTCTCGGTCCCGGTCTGATCCCGGTGTCCGATTTCCGGGGCCTGGAAGTGGAAGCAGAGCAGTTCAGCCCCGATAAGGACTGGATGCCCTCCACGGTGTTAATCGCTAAAAACATTTACGTCTGGTTAGACCAGCTCACAAAGAAATATCGAAGGGAAATCCACAAGCTTGATCAGATACCCGATGAAGAGCTTGACTGCCTGGCGCGCTGGGGTTTCAATGGTTTGTGGTTGATAGGATTATGGGAACGTAGTGCTGCCTCTAAACGGATTAAACAGCTGCGGGGTAATCCCGATGCTGTGGCATCAGCATACTCTGTGTTTGATTACAACATCGCCGGAGATCTTGGTGGAGAGGAAGCGTATCAAAATCTAAGGGATCGTGCCTGGCAGCGTGGGATTCGGCTCGCTTCCGACATGGTACCAAATCACATGGGTATCGACTCGAGATGGGTGATTGAGCACCCGGATTGGTTCATATCACTGGATTACAGCCCTTTCCCTTCCTACACTTTCAATGGGGAGAACCTTTCATGGGATCCGCGGGTTGGTATCTATCTTGAAGACCATTATTACGACGGCTCGGATGCTGCAGTAGTGTTCAAACGGGTTGATAATTGGACAGGAGACACCCGGTATATCTACCATGGGAATGACGGTACCAGTATGCCCTGGAATGACACCGCGCAGTTGAATTATCTGAAACCAGAGGTTCGCGAAGCTGTTATTCAAACCATCCTGGACGTCGCGAGAAGATCCCCCATCATTCGATTCGATGCAGCCATGACCCTTGCAAAAAAACATTATCAACGCTTGTGGTTTCCAGAGCCAGGCACCGGCGGCGCAATCCCTTCTCGATCTGAACAAGGGCTGTCCAAAGGTGAGTTTGACAGATTGTTCCCAGTCGAATTCTGGCGGGAAGTCGTCGATCGAGTGGCTCAAGAAGTTCCAGATACACTTTTACTGGCGGAAGCCTTTTGGTTGATGGAAGGCTTCTTTGTCCGGACACTGGGGATGCACAGAGTATACAACTCCGCTTTCATGAACATGTTGCGTGATGAGAAGAATCAGGAATATCGGCTTGTCATCAAGAACACGCTCGTATTCGACCCCGAGATCCTCAAGCGGTACGTCAATTTTATGAACAATCCCGATGAACGCACAGCGGTTGATCAGTTTGGCAAAGGGGACAAGTATTTTGGGATCTGCATCATGATGGCGACGATGCCGGGTCTACCGATGTTCGGTCACGGACAGATCGAGGGATTTGCCGAAAAATATGGGATGGAGTTCCGTCGAGCCTATTGGGACGAGCAGCCGGATGAATATCTTGTTGAGAGGCATGAACGGGAGATTTTCCCATTGCTTCGGAAACGCTACCTCTTCTCTGAAGTCAAGAATTTCCTGCTATACGATTTCTATACGCCTGATGGGCAAGTCAACGAAGATGTATTTGCTTATTCCAACCGATCCGGAGATGAATGCGCCCTCGTGGTTTACAATAACCGATACGCCGATACGCGTGGATGGGTCAGGTCGTCCGCGGCTTTTGCTGTGAAATCTGGTCATCAAGGTGATAAACGGCTTGAAATTAGCACATTAGCATATGGTCTCGGGCTGAAACACGAAAGCGATACATATTGCCTTTTCCGCGATCTTGTCTCTGGAATGGAATACATCCGTAGCAACCACCAGCTGGAGGAAGAAGGATTGTTCGTCGAGTTGAGGGCTTATCAATATGCTGTTTACTCCGACTTCCGCCAGGTGAAGGACGATCCTGCTCGAAGACACTATGCGCAGCTCGCTGAGTATTTAAATGGCCGTGGAGTACCCAACATCGATGAGGCGCTCAAAGAGATTATCTTTCAGCCAGTCCTTACACCGTTCCGCGATTTAGTAAGTGCGGAGATGTTGAACAGGATCATCGAATCCAGGAGGACAAGGGCAGAAACAGGGTTCGTGGGTGAATTGATGTTGGAAGTCGAACGGAAAGTAAGTAATTTACTAAGAGAGGTCAATAACTTCACGGGCACCAGTCGAGAGGGAACTGCCTTGGAGAACATCGTCTCCGAAGTCCGAACCGATGTGGAGGTCATACTCCACCTGGATAAACAAATCCGGTTGATCGGCAATCGAAAGGGAAGTCGGAGGCTTGAAAAATTCCTGAACAACAGAACTATACCTGACCTGGCTTTCTACGCTGTACTTTTAGGTTGGGTGTTCACCCGCAGTCTTGGCAGAGCTGTCTCGGAACAAGGCAGCCAAATGAGAAGCCGGTCCTGGCTGGATGAATGGTTGTTATCCAGGGCGCTTGCAAATTCATTCAGAGAACTGGGTATGAGCGAAGAGCTTGCCTGGCGGACGATCGATATGATAAAAGCTCTCCTGGCCATTGAGGATTCCTTGGAATTTGACCTTGGAGAGAGAGGAAGTGCCTTGCAGGCAGTCAAATCCTGGCTGGTCAATGATGACGTGCAAAGGGTGTTAGGGATCAACCGCTTTCAAGGTATCCTCTGGTACAACAACGAAAATTACAATCAATTTCTCAAGCTAGTTTTTGCTGCGGGAATAGTGCGGTACCTGGTTGACATGTCGGGAAATAAAGTCGAACAAGCCAGACGAACTCGCGCGATCATCAACGTGTTCTCTGACCTGGTCACCGCAGCGGAGAAATCAGACTATCAGGTGGAAAAGCTTCTTGAATTCCTGGAAGGGGAAAAAACTATCTAAGTGTCGAGTTCGAGGTCCAGGACCTGTGCAGATGGTTTTCGAAGACTTCGTCTGCGCGCATTCCGGTAATGGGACTCACGACGCGTTTAAACAGGGAGATCGCCTGAGAGGACAGATCATCACCGGTAGCATTGCGGACCAGACGCACGGCCTGGGCTGCGTAAGCCAGAATATTCTTGGGTTCGATCCTGTCGAAATCCTCGAAGAACCAACCGCATGATGTGAACATCCGCTGTCTTTCACGCTGGGATTCGAGCAATAATTTTACTTGCAGGATCTGATCTTCCCTCAAATCCCGCCCCGCCATCTCGTTAATCAGGTGATCTGCGCTCATTTCGCCTAACATGACTCGAATATATTCCTGACGCATCACCCTGGGCTTAGGGATTAATGGATAAACAACATCGAAGTAGATTTTATCCAGTTCGGCTGCCAGTCGATCGATAGCGCTTCGCAGCTCAGCTTTCCAGCTTGCGTTGATTGGAGTGCAGCTGCAATCACCCATCCATCTCTGGACGCCGTGGTGGCAGGACCAGGAAGTGTTGTCTCGTATCCGGATCGTCTTTTGGGGTCTATAATTCTCTAACCAAAGAGCAAGGAATATCGGAGTAATTTCAGATTTGCTGCTCGCGCCATCGAGCAGGTGGGAGAGAAAGCGTTCTCTGAAGGGTTGGTGGTGCCCGTAGAGCTCTCCATCGGTTGCCAGGAGGAGGAGCTGCGGTTCACCGCGCATCTCTTTTGGGTGCTGGTACCTGGTCAGGAGTTCAAATTGTGAGAAGAAATCCGCGTTGGTTGTAGCCGAAGGTTCAAAACTGATCCTGGCACTTAAATCACCCTGAAAGAAAAATATGGCAATGCTGTTTCCACCGGGGAGCAGGACGCGATACGGTTCAGTCAGATCTGTCGGGTCAGCATCAGCTTGCCAGGGAGCCAGGATCGTGAATTCGATCCCCTGTTGAGCCAGGATCGACAGAGTCTCATAGTCAACTGCCGTTTCTGGCAGCCACATCCCCTTTGGTGCTCGTTTGAAGCGATGTTTGAAATCAGCGATTCCCCACGCGATCTGGATCGATTTGTCGGTTGACGAGGCCAGGGGAAGAATTGTGTGGTTGTATGCCTGGGCGATGGCGTTCCCGACTCCGTAACGACGATAATTCGAACGGTCCTGTTTGAGGATGCTTTTATAAGTTGCTGGATCGTACGACTCCATCCAGTTTATCAGCGTAGGACCGATGTTGAAGCTGAGACGTTTAAAGTTCCCCAATTCAGCATTCGGACGGTAACATTCAGCATGGATTCGTTCGTTCCAATTCCTGTAAGGTGCGGCACCGGGCTCGTCTGGGATGAGACCTGTCATGGGGTCTTCCCTCGGCGGCTGGTAGAAATGACCGTGAACGGAAATTGCTTTTATTGACATATGGGATCTGACGCGGGGATTATATCACTCCACCTTTCATCCGGAACGG
>CAYQDF010000048.1:0-11963 GCA_964416175.1 uncultured Anaerolineaceae bacterium | reverse complement strand
GCTGGAGGTCCATGGGACTTAAATCGAGAATTTACCGGGGGTGTCAAGATTTATACCCCTTATAAAGCTCGTGGTGCGTCCGATTGGTATCTTGGGACTGCAGATGCGGTTCAACAAAATTTCCGGTTCATAAAAAGCTCTAAACCCGACCTGGTCTTAATTTTGTCCGGCGACCATATATACGTTATGAACTATGATGCACTGATCACTTTTCACGTCGACCACCAGGCAGACCTGACGATAGCGACATTTCGAGTCCCGATCGAAGATGCATCTCGATTCGGAATAATTGAGGTTGATGAACTTTTCAGGGTGACCTCCTTCATCGAGAAGCCAGAGCACCCTCATTCGAACCTGGTGAACATGGGAGTCTATTTGTTCAACAGCGATCTTCTGGATAAAGCCCTGCTGGAGGACCACAATCGGCGGGAGAGTTCGCACGATTTTGGGAAGGACATCCTGCCGCGCCTGGTAGCCCAGGGCGCCAGGGTCTACGCGTTTCCATATTCTGGATATTGGGTCGATGTTGGGACTGTCGATTCATATTGGCGTGCCCACATGGATTTACTGGCGGATCCGCCGCCGATCGATCTGAATGATCGTTCCTGGGTATTCCATACGCGAACGGAGGAAAGGCCTCCTGTGCGCATAGCCGATGGGGCGGAGATCCGAGATTGCATGATTACAGATGGTTGCGTGATTTCGTCGGGTGCCTTTCTCGAGCGCAGCATCCTTTCTCCCGGTGTGCAGATACATCCCGGCTCGATTGTGAAGGAATCTGTGTTGCTGACTGATGCCATCGTCGAACGTGGGGCCAGGATTGAGCGGGCTATCATCGATAAACAGGTCAGAATTGGCAAGGAGGCTATTGTAGGTGGAATCTCACCGTCAGGGGATCTGCGAATCACAATGGTGGGAAAAAACAGCCAGCTGAAGGATGGCTTGATCGTCGAACCAGGTGCTGTGATCGCCACGGATGTGATCCCGTCAGATTTTCCTTCGGACGTCATTCGCGCGGACGAATACATCCAAACCAGGAGACTGCCCTATGAAGTATGAACGCTCTGGAGGGATCATCCTCCATCCGACCAGCCTGCCAGGACCTTATGGAATCGGGGATTTAGGGCCGAAAGCGATGGGTTGGGTGGATTTCCTTCATGAAACCGGATGTGGATTATGGCAGGTTTTGCCGTTGGGTCCCACCGGATATGGCGATTCACCTTATCAGTGCTTTTCAGCTTTCGCCGGTAATCCGTATCTGATCAGCCCGCAGATGTTGTTGGAAGACGGATTGCTCCAAATCGATGATCTACGGGATCTACCGGATTTTCCTGTGGATCGCGTGGATTACGGAAAAGTCATCCCCTGGAAGGTCGGTTTGTTGGACCGCGCCTTTGTACGATTCCCTGGAGCGGCTTCGAGGGAGATGCTGGATGATTTCGACCAATTCCAGGACGAGAACCAGTATTGGCTCGAGGATTTTGCCTTGTTCATGGCATTGAAAGAAGTATTCGGCGGCGGTTCATGGATCCATTGGCCGGCTGCGTATCGGAAGCGGGAAAAGAAATCCCTATTCATTGCGGCGAAAAACTACAGAAATGAGATCCTGAAACAGAAATTTCGACAATTCATCTTCTTCAGACAATGGGGACTTCTGCGAAATTATGCCAACGAGAGGCAAATCAGGATCATCGGGGACATCCCGATATTCGTGGCCCATGACAGCGCCGAGGTGTGGGCGAAACCTGAATTGTTCTTCCTGGATTCTGATGGAAATCCTACTGTCGTTGCCGGCGTCCCCCCCGACTATTTCTCGGAGACCGGTCAGCTGTGGGGTAATCCCCTCTACCGGTGGGAACTCCACAAGGCAGATGATTATGCCTGGTGGATCAACCGGATGAAAGCCGTTCTTGAACTGGTCGATATCGTGCGACTTGACCATTTCCGCGGCTTCTCAGGCTACTGGGAGGTCCCGTTTGGTGAACCAACTGCGCAAAAGGGTAGATGGGTGAAAGGTCCCGGTATTGAATTCTTCAATGCCCTGAAGAAAAAACTGGGAGACCTGCCAATTATCGCGGAGGACCTGGGTGTTATCACCAGGGATGTGGAATATCTGCGCGATTATTTCGGACTGCCTGGGATGCGGATCATCCAGTTTGCTTTTCACGGAGATCCGTCTGAACCGTTCTTACCTCACAACCACATCAATAATTGTGTGGTGTACACAGGAACCCACGATAACGATACTTCACTGGGTTGGTTCCAGAGAGTACCTGAATCGGAAAGAGATTTTTATCGTCGTTATCTGGGACGCGGCGGCGAGCAAATTGCCTGGGATTTTATTCGGGCAGCCTGGTCTTCAGTGGCTTGCTGCTCGCTGGCACCCATGCAGGATTTCCTCAACCTGGGGAATGAAGCACGGATGAA
This sequence comes from uncultured Anaerolineaceae bacterium, assembly GCA_964416175.1. Taxonomy (GTDB): domain Bacteria; phylum Chloroflexota; class Anaerolineae; order Anaerolineales; family UBA4823; genus CAYQDF01. The sequence goes on along the minus strand of CAYQDF010000048.1, from coordinate 9,536 downwards.
TTATCCGGGTAATCCCAGTGGAAATTGGGCATGGCGAATGAAAGAAGCAGATTTGAGCAAGGACCTCGCTGAAAGGATAAAAGAGTTTAATTTCTTATTTTCAAGAGACAAATCATTCTCAACCAAACCGAAACTCGCTGTCGAGGAGATCGATTACCAAACTGTCTAAACGAGTTGACAAGAGGCCGACCCTAAAATAACAATGGCTGTCAGCTCGTCAGCATTTGATCGATCGCCGTCGTCAACTCGGCGAGAGTCCCGACCTGGAAGACGTCATTGCAGTATGGCTCATATCGGTGCATATCACTGTCACCCGTTCCCCAAAGTTCAGGCGATTCCGGGTTAATCCAGATCGTTCGATTTGCCCGACGGGCGATAAGCCCGAATAAATCAGCCCGTGGGTTGTTGTAGTTATTCCGCCCGTCGCCGACGATGATGAAGGTCGAACGGCTATCAATCGTATCGAGATAATTGTCCGTGAAATTCTCAAGACTGCAGCCCAAATCAGTATTGTAATGACCAGCGGGCATACGTTCCAGGATGAGCAGGACTGCTTCCCGAACGCTGCGCCCGATGAAATCGGGGGAGATGAATTCCAGATGATCGATGAATGCGAACGCATGAGTTTTGTGGATCTGGTCCTGCATCGCATACAGCAAAGAAAGCATCAGTTCTGAACAGGCGCGCATCGATGTGCTGATATCACAGATCACGACCAGCTTTGGTTTCAGTGTGCGGTTTTTGTGTTTAATCTCGATCGGGACGTTGCCATGCATCAAGTTCGACCTTATTGTTGCTTTGGCATCCAACTGCCCGCGTTTGCTGTGTTTTTGACGGAGTGCCACGCGAGTCCTTAGAATTGCCGCCAGGCGATGGACCTCTCTACGAAGGCGCTCCAGGTCCTTTTCGGTCAGGGAATTGAACGGACGATTCAGCAAGCCCTCGAGGCTGGATTCGGGGGGGTGTTCACTCATCTTTTCGGCGATCTTGGAACCGACGAACTGATGGATTTGCTCACGCAATGCCTGCTGGTTGTCCATCAGCAATTGGCGAATCTGGACTATCCTCTCCCGGCTGAATCCCATTTCATTCAGTAACTGCAATAACTCGCGTACAGCCTGTTCTACTTCACGAAACCTGAGTGCTTTTTCTATCCGTTGGACCATCCATTCACGGTAGCGCATGTCTCTCGCCTGATTCAGGCCAACCAATTCGCCCAGCTGTTCGAGTTCTTGAGGAGTCAGCGGTTCTCCTTGCATCAGTCTTTCAATCATGCGTTGCAGATCACGCTTCAACTGTCGTAAAGCTTCCGCAATGTGATGGGCTTCTTCCGGCGTAAGTCCATCCTCAAGATTTTCAAAAGTTGGTAGGGGATCTGTTCCAAAAAAAACAGAAAACAGCTCGTTGAAAAGAGAAATGGTTCGAGAGTCTTTGATCAAGGTTGCCTGGAGTGATAGGCGAAATGCTTCTTTATTTTGAATTCCGAGTTCATCCACTGCGCGCATTGCGTCGGCAGATTCTGCCAGGCTGACGCGCGCGCCCCCTGCTCTTAATGCTGCAATAAACCGGATTATCCTCTCTTGCATTTCTGTCCAATCACCTTGAATCTTCAGTCTGTTAATTCTGCCAGCGTTTCAAGCGAGGATAATCATCGTCGAAATTGGTGGTCGCGGATCGGTGGAGGACCTGTTTAGCCCGCTGCAGGTCGCTCTCGTGTTTCAAAAGTACGCTGAGGGTGGCTTCCAGTATCTTGGTATCAATATGCTTTACATTGAGGGAGACGAGTGCTTTTGCCCAATCGAGCGTTTCACTGATGCTCGGAGATTTCCGAAGGTCCATCTTACGAAGGTTTTGCACAAGCTCCACCGCCTGGCGAGCGAGTTTTGAAGAAAGATCAGGAGTCTTCAGACGGACGACAGCGAGTTCTTGTTCGATGGTGGGGTAGTCAATGAACAGGTACAGGCAACGCCGTTTCAGTGCTTCACTCAGTTCCCGCGTGTTATTACTCGTCAAAACGACCAGAGGGCGGTGGACCGCGGTCAATGTGCCTAATTCAGGAACGCTAACCTGAAAATCGCTCAAGACTTCCAGCAAAAAAGCCTCGAATTCGGCGTCGGCGCGGTCAATCTCATCGATCAGGAGCACGACGGGTTCTTCACTAAGGATTGCCTTGAGCAGAGGGCGTTGAAGGAGGAAGCGCATTGAGAAGAACACATCCTCTTCCTCTGCCAGACGGTCTGCGGCTGCGGATAGATTTACTGAATTGCTCAAAGTCTCCTGGAGTTTATCTCTCAACAGCTGGGTGTATAACAACTGTTTGGCATATTCCCATTCATATAGAGCTTTTGTCTCATCGAGACCTTCATAACATTGCAGCCGAATCAACTCGCGGCGTGTTGCGTTGGCGATGGCTTTTGCAAGTTCAGTTTTGCCCACACCTGCCGGTCCTTCGGTCAACAGAGGTTTACCCAGCTGCTGGCTCAGGAACAGGATTGTGGCGATTTCATCGCTGGCGATGTATTGCTCAATTCGCAGGGCTTCCTTCACCTCTTGAGGTGAAGAGAAATGGTTTCTATTCGTCATGGATGGTTCCAGTATCCTTTATTCTGATGCTGCCTGTCCCGTGGCTTCGCGCGGCTGCCAATCGGGCGCTGCACGCAGCAGCTCCTGGCGCGAAATCCGATTCGCACGGCGGCAATGGGGGCAATAGGCGTTGAAATGGATGAGTTTTTCAGCTGCGATAGCATCCAAAGCAGCGTGGATCGCGTCCTTCCCTAAGGCAAATGGTTTATGGCAGTGAGTGCAGCGAATCTGCATAATCGCCTCCTTTCACCAGGAATAAGTATACAACATCAGTCTAAATTGGGATAGTGCCTGAGCGTTCCGTTATAATATGCTCAATGGCAAAACATTTCACTCGCAGCGGAGACGATGGGTATACAGGTCGCCTGGGGGAAGGACGTTTGCCAAAATATCACCCCGTGATTGAGGCCGTCGGAACCTTGGATGAGGCTTCTGCATGCCTGGGGATAGCCCGGTCATTAATTCAGTCACCTGGCACGAAAGATCTGATTCTATTTATCCAGAGAGATCTTTACTGGATGATGGCTGAGGTATCTGCGACTGAAACGGCTGCCCCAAGTTTTCGCAAGGTTGATGAATCGAGAGTCACGTGGCTGGAAGACCAGATCGAATTGTTAGGCCGAACCGTGGAAATGCCCGCCGATTTTATCCTCCCAGGAGATACGTTTTCCGGAGCTGCAATCGCGTTAGCTCGCACAGTGGTGAGGAAAGCAGAACGGCAAGTTGTGTATCTTCAAGAGCATGGCGAAGTGCGTAATCCGAATCTGGTGAGGTACTTGAACCGGCTCTCCTCTCTATGTTTCATCCTTGAGCTCTTCGAAACCCTAATTTCCAGATCGGATAAACCAACAATAGCCAAGGATGTCCCCTGGTGATGATGGGGAATTGGTCCTGGATCTGATTAAATTCCCTGGAACTACAATATTCAAAGTGCAGAGAGCCTGGATTTGATTAATTTCCGGCTTCTGCCAGGGCTGCATCGACGGCCTGTGAGATCTGCTCGAAGGAGGGGACGAAACCCGGGGTCAATATCTTACCGTTTACGAAGACGCTTGGAGTCCCGGAAACCTGTAAGGATTGACCTTTCTCCAGGTCAGCCTTAATGTCCGCCTCATACCGGTTATCCTCAAAACAGGCATTGAAAGCTGACATCTCCAATCCGATGGATCTGGCGAAAGCGATGAGCCGGTTATCCGAGTACGCGCCGATGTTTTCCCCTTTCCAGTTTGCGAATACGATATCGTGATATTCCCAGAACCGATTCTGTTCCGCCGCACACATACTCGCATTCGCAGCCTGATCGGATTCTTTCCGAATAGCATTGTCGTCTAAAAAGGGAAAGTGGCGAAAAACATAGTAAACCTGTCCAGCACCAACGTATGTCTCAACAATGCGTGGTTCGATATTTTCGGTGAAGTTCTGGCAAGATGGACATTGAAAGTCCTCGAACACTTCAATGGTGACAGGCGCGTTGGGATCCCCCATGGAACGCCCATCGACCATGGGGCGGCTGATTGGAGTGATCGCGACTATGTCATCTGCCGGCAGCAAAGAAGGGATTATCAAAAACCCGGCGATCAAGAGCGCAGCGCCGATAACTGCAAAGAGAATGATGAGACGCTGGCGGCGTTGCTGTTGCCTGCGCTTTTCACGCATCGCTTCCCTTTTAGTGCTTACTTTTTTACTGGTTTGACCAGTGGGAGAACTCATTGTGGATACTCTCTCCAATTCTAAGGTTATTCCATTCTACCGAACTTCATTCTAAATAAAGGAAATCAAACTTCACCAAGTCTGTCAAATGACAAGGATTTTCCCATGTTAGACCAGCTTTGTCCAGTCTTTGATTACAAGAATTCTGAGTTTTACCCGCGCAGAAGCAGACCGCGCTTTGTCTCTTGCTCGGATATGATCACAGATGAAAGCGGTCAGAGAATTATTTTAGATTCGCGATGAAGTCATCGATAGGCACAGCAGGCATTGTGAGGATCTTGACGCTGCCGCGGGCACCCATTTCAACGGAGACCTTCAGCATCGTGTCCGTGTCAGGTCCTTCTACGATATTAACAAAGTCGTAAGGACCAAGGACAGCATATTGAGCCAGGACTTTAACGCCCATTGCATCAAGCTCCTGGTTTACTTCCTTGATCCGATCGGGTTTGAATTTAATGGTCTCAGCACCTTCTCCGGTGACGCTGCTCAGAAGGATAAAGATAGGCATAGGTCTACTCCTTTGTACTGGTGAATATAGCGCATCAATCTGGGACAACTTCGAGTGGATCCGGCATCGCCAATTGGATATCAGACAGACCAAGGGCTCTGCCGATTGTTTCTACACTGCGATCGATAATGAACTCAATCCACAGAGGGAAGTGATCCGAGACGCGATAGGACATCTGGCTCGTACTCATCTCCTTAAATACACTACCTGTAAAATCAACAACGCCGGCGATATCATTGTAACGCAAGGTAAACCTTTCATCCATGAACCAGCCTATCTGGTCGTAGTGCTTCGCCTGGGTGCCGAACGTTGTCTTCAGATTGAGGATCTGGTTGGGGACAATCAGACCGGTCGAGACGAACGCATCGAAGAGTGGATTTTGACCTCGATGGTCAATATTCATGTCTCCCAGCACGATCAGGTTGCGCTCCTCTGAGTCTGGACTAAAAGAACGGTCGCGTATTTCGAGCGCTGTGTATTCCGCCAGGGCGCTCAATTCGGGCAGGCGATCTTCAGGAACCTGTCCATAATTGATATGAGCAGTAAGCAGCGTAAACTGCTCCTTACCCGCTCGAAAACCCACGATGTAAGGGGAGCGGCAGAATTGGATTGCCGGATCCCCCGCAGGGGTGGCTGGGAGCACGATCTCTCCAGCCAGGCCAGAAGGATGCACCCTGCGCCGATCATAGATAAATGCCAGCCGTTCATTGTTACCGCATGTGCCAGCACTCACATCGCTCATCAATAACCCCCAGTCGTCGCCCAGGAATTCATCTTTCAAGAATCGAATCCCGGTTGTCTCGCGACGAACTTCCTGGATCGCAACAATGTCCAGGCGCCGGATGGCTTCTGCGATGATCGCCAAGGCGCGCAGATTCCTTTTGGGTGAGCCGGAGTTTTCCAGCCATCCTGAATAGAAGCTCCCAAAGGACCGGATATTCCAGGTTCCAATAAGCAAATTTCTATCGGTGACTTTTTCGGGAATACCGCTGTCGACGATTCGGCGTCGGAAGCGAACGATGTCCTCGAGGACAAAAGAGGGGATCAGGTTGTAGTCCATTTACTCTTTTGTTGCGCGCAGACTGGGATATTTGAACCAAAGAAAAACTGCAAGACACATCAAGACCAGGCCGTTGATCTGTACTGTCAATGGCTCCCCTACCCTGTCCGCCAACACCCCATTGATTAATGACCCCACAGGCATCAATCCGAAGAAAGTCAGGGTATAAAGACCCATGACCCTGCCGCGGAGTTCATCTCTTACATGTGTCTGAACGATGGAATTGCTCAAGTTGAGGATCATCATAAATCCCCACCCAACGCCGATCAGCATCAATAATGCAAAAAGGATATCCCTTGTCGTAGAGAATAACAAGAGGAATAAAGGCATCGTGAAACTACCAATCGTAAACAGTTTTCCCTTTTGGGGTACGCGGCCTGTTGATGCAACCAAGAGGGCGCCTAATAGCGCTCCAAGACCCCGGGTTGATTGGAGGTAACCGTTTGTGCTGGCATCTCCTCCAAGCACATTCACAGCCCAGGCTGGCATAAGCGTGATAAATCCCAACCCGAACAGGCTGACAACTGCCAGGTTCAACAGGATGATTCGGATGACTGGTTCACGGATCGAATAATTAACCCCTTCACTCAGGTCAGCGAATACCGATCGATATTTTAGGGCAGGCTTCGATGTTTGTATGTTCATGGATACCAGCGCTCCGATGACGGCAATGAACGAGATCGCGTTGATTGTGAAGCACAAAGCTGGTCCAAACAGAGCGTAGGTCAGGCCAGCGAAAGCCGGTCCAAGAACGGTTGCTGTATTGAACATCGTCGAGTTGAGCGCGATCGCATTTGTCAGGTCCTCGCGATCAACGAGTTCGGTCACAAAAGCCTGCCGGGCAGGTGCATCGAATGCATTTGCAATCCCGAGGAAGAAAGCCATAACAATGATGTGCCAAGGTCTTATCCATCGAAAATATGTCAGGCTGGCGAGGATAATCGCCAGCACCATCATCGAGATCTGTGTAATCAGTAATAATTTCCTACGTGGCATCCGATCAGCGACGACTCCACCATAAAGTGTGAACAACCAGGAAGGCAATCCGGCGGCAAAACCCACGTAACCCAGATATGCTGGTGAGTTTGTGAGCTCGAATACCAGGTACCCTTGAGCAGTGGACTGCATCCAGGTACCGAAGAGGGAGACCAATTGTCCGCTGAACCAGAGCCGATAATTCCGGTATTTTAATGCTGTAAAAGTGTTGCTTATAACCGAATGAATTGGGCTGGGTTGCCAATCGTCTTTCGGGATTGAAGGATTGGGCCTTCGAATGTCTGGATGTGGTTTATTCGTAGAAGGCTCCTGGAGGTTTTCTCAAGAATGGGTTGTTGTGGTGTTTTTCAGCGGCTTCACCGAAGAAAAACACCGCCCTCCAATAATCTTAAGATGGCTTCTACTCTTGCGGTTCGAAAAAATCAATCCATCGAATTACCGTATCATATACTCTCTGGCCTCTGGATTCCCAGCTCTGACCATCAGATCCATCGACTGAAAATGCCAGGGCGTAAAAGAGCAGCTCGTCATACGGTGTGACTATGGCGAGGCGACCGTTCACGGTTTCACCCTGAAGCTTACCTCTCAGATCAACCGCCAGTCCTTTTCCTCCATCGATTTGAACTGGGTACGGGTCGCTGGCATAGAGATCCTGAATCGTATCTGACATTTTTCCCAGCAACTTATCCAGCACTTGCTCAAGCCTGTCAACCTTATGAACCGGTATACCAGAGAGGGAGATTATGACTCCACCATCACGGCTGGTCAGGGTTGCCTCGCGATTGCTGACCTTCTTTTTAAATCCAATTATTGGTCGAAAGGAAAATCCCCCACCTTCGACGTTCTCTGATGCACCAAGTAATATCATGGACAAAGGCGATTCTTCAGGGGTCGGAGTTCGCGTCGGCTTTACACGAGACTCTGTTTTTACCGCTTCAATCTCGACGGGAGTTCTGGTTTTCACTGGCGTTGAAGTAGGCCGGTAACTGACAGTCCGGGTAGGCGTCGGCGATGGCTCAGGGAGCATTTGGACAGCACCGGTACAAGAGGCGAGCAGAACCGAGAGCAGCAGGAAATAAATGCGTTTCAAAGAATAATCCTAAGACCTGAACTGCGAAACACACGCAAATTGACCAGAGGTTATCTCAATAATAGATAATTATGGTATTTTGCAGCGGCGGAACCTCTACAGAACACCGCCCTCCCGTGAATTGTGAGATAGCATCTAGTAACATCGAGATCGATCACAAGATTCTACGTTGTCTACACGAGGATACCGGAAAACCGGACGAAATGCAAGTTAATTTGCCCAGATCATGAGGGATCGATCAACCGGCAGTAAATATCTCCCGAGGGATGATATTCCGGCATTCCTGCGATGATTTTTTCCATCTGCCCTCCGTCGATCCAGGAGGAGGAAACGAATCGAGTTCTTTCTCTAATCGTCCAATTGAATTGGTAGGTCCCTAATTCATTTATTCGATTTATACACGCTTGAGCTCTTTGAGAAGCCGCCGGGAGGTATTCAAACGAAATCATCGAAAGAGGTTGGTGCAATCCTCTCAACACCTCCAATTCGAAGCCTTCGACGTCGATTTTTGTGTAGACAGGTAAACCAAACTCTATGATCAGAGCATCCAGCGTTGTGATATTGACCTTGATCTCAACGTCCCACCTCACTTTCTTGAACCCTGGAGTCACCTTCATTGAGCGGATCCAATCAGGAGAAAGTGAAGAGACGGTAGGCGTCGATTTACTCAGATACATCACTGACTGTCCAGTTGTTGCGCCAACCGCCGATGGAACGATCACGACACCCGAATCACCCCCGTAGAACCGTGTCAGGAAGCGGATGCACGCCGGCTGCGGCTCAATCGCAATCACTCTGGCATCCAGCCTGCGGAGAGCTTTTGTACGGTTTCCGAGATGAGCACCGATATCAAAGCAAAGACTTCCAGGTTGGACAAACTGCGAATAAAAACGGGAGAGAGCGCGGACTCTGAACGGTATGAGATAATAAATCAGGAGAGACCGGAGAATATTTACCCCCGACGCGACAACTTATAACGCTGTGATCTCCCCGACCTCCTGGACATCGACGGGCACACCATCGATGACAGGTGGGATCTGATCAGCTGGATCGAGCAAAGAGGCTGGCAGTTTCCTGGACACCATCACAATCAGGGCAACCGTTTCGGTTGGCGTCCCATCTTTTTGGCGAAAACCGACACCAACTCCCACGACGTTCGGTTTTTCCAGTAGCTCTCCCTCGTGGATATTTTTGACCGCAAGCACCCGTTCAGTTTCGGCTTTCAAATCGCTGCCGGGTGTTGATTGGCTCATATCGTCACTCCCAGACATTCAAGAACCGCTTGAATGGGGTTGAAAATTGTCGTCTGGTTCGAACCTGCAAACAGCAGTCCTACGGCTTTGAGTTCATCTGCTGCCACAACCAGAGATCCTGAGTCTCCACCTTGCGACATGGGACCACTGACAAGCTGGTTTTCAAACCGAGCTATTCGACCGCTGCCATAACTCACATCCACTGTGGCGTTCAGGACTGTGATTTGTCCGGCAGACAATCCAGTTGTCCGGCCCGATTTTCGAACCGGCATACCCAGTGCCCCCTCGACTGTTCCTTGAACAACTCCGATCTCGAGGATCTCATCCAGGACATCG
>CAYQDF010000047.1:0-22628 GCA_964416175.1 uncultured Anaerolineaceae bacterium | reverse complement strand
ATATTGGGTTGGTTTCTGACCGGTATGAGATCGCCCGACCAGACATAACCATTCGGGATTTCCACATAGCGCTGGTTGTTGCGGAAAGGACGGTAGCCAACCGTTTCTCTTAACCAAGGAACAACCGCATCTTCGTATAATACTCCAACTGTTTTGCTGTCATGATCTGGCCGTTCTTTGATCTCCAGCGAGTACCATCCGACACGGCCCAGTCGAACCCCTTGGGGAAAATCCTGCAGCTGGAATAACCGAGCACCCCAGGGTCGTAGGGTCAGCACACCGAGGGAAGCAGCACCTAATTTCAGGAACTCACGCCTGGACAACCGTCTGCTTTTCATCCACATACTTAGACAGGTAATCAGCTTGGATTCTTACGGAATCAGATAGATGTAGAGGAATTTATTTGACCTGTCTCGCACAAGCATAACTCGATTGAGACACCGGGTCAATAGAGGGTTGTTCAATTGGGATTAAAACATTCTTAGAGTTAATGTTAAATTCTAATCGGTCAAATGCTCAATTTAACCCTGCGCAGCCGTAGACTGTTAGTGACCACGAACACGCTGCTAAATGCCATTGCACCAGCAGCGAGCATCGGATTCAATAGGCCAGCAGCAGCCGCCGGGATCAGAATGACATTGTAGAAAAAAGCCCAAAACAGGTTCTGCTTGATGGTTCTCAAAGTCTTCCTGGAAAGGGATATTACCCGCGGCACACCTCGCAGGTCTCCACTGATCAGCACGACTGGAGCAGCCGCGATCGCGACGTCAGTACCGCTCCCGATTGCGATCCCTACATCTGCCTGCGCAAGCGCAGGGGCATCGTTGATCCCATCTCCCACCATGGCGACGACGCTTCCCTCTTCTTGAAGCTTGCATACAAGGTTTGCTTTGTCTCCTGGCATCACTTCCGCAAAAATCCTATCGACTCCCACTTGAGAGGCGATAGCCTGAGCAGTGCGTGGATTATCACCAGTGATCATCGTCACATCCAGGCCCATGTTGTGTATCGCTCTAATCGCAAGCGGTGATTCTTCCTTGATGATATCAGCAACTCCGATGACCCCTTGAGCACTGCCATCAACCGCCACGATCATGGCAGTCTTCGCTTCTTGTTCCAGACGCTCCACAGCAGGCTGTAGACCATCCAGGCTTATATTTCGCATCTTAAGAAATCGCTGGTTTCCGACGAGCACTACGTGTCCTTCTACGATCCCTTCGACCCCATGCCCCGCTTCAGCTTTAAACCCTTCCGGTTCACTCAGGATTAATCCTCTTTCACCTGCTTCAGCCAGGATGGCTTCTCCAAGCGGGTGCTCACTTCCCTTTTCGAGCGATGCTGCCAGGCGTAAAACAAATGTTGGATCAAAGCTAACATCCGAACGTCCACCGTCGCTCAATTGAAAGTCCCGCGTGGTGAGGATATCTGTGACTGCTGGCTGACCTTTTGTTATCGTACCGGTCTTGTCAAGGATCACCGAGGATACTCTTCCTGCGCGCTCCAGTCCTTCACCAGACTTGAACAAGATCCCGGCTTCAGCGCCTTTTCCGGTTCCAACCATCACAGCAGTGGGTGTTGCCAGACCCATCGCACACGGACAAGCTATGACCAGGACGGCAACCATATTGATCAGTGCCCGCGTAAAAGTTGGGACATCGCTCTCCGGTGGAGCTGGGATCACGAAATACCAGACCAGAAAAGTGATCACTGCGATCGCGATAACTACCGGGACAAAGACTGCCGATACCTTATCAGCCAGCTTTTGGATGGGAGCTTTACTTCCTTGTGCCTGCTCAACCAGATGGATGATTTGCGCTAATGCCGTCTCTTTTCCAACCTTGGTCGCTTCGAACTTCAGCATTCCCAGCTTGTTTAGAGACGCCCCGATCACCGAGTCACCAGGACCTTTCTCGACGGGGAGCGATTCACCAGTCAGCATCGATTCATCTACCGATGAGCGGCCTTCGACGACTACGCCGTCCACAGGGAATTTTTCACCGGGACGGACGATCACGATATCGCCAACCTGGACCTCTTCTGCAGGCACTTCGACTTCATGACCATCACGAATCACGCGCGCGGTTTTTACCCGCAGAGCCATTAATTTCTTGATCGCCTCGCTGGTTTCTCCTCTTGCTCGCGCTTCAAGGAATTTTCCGAGCTTGATCAGCGTGATGATCACCGCGGCCGTCTCGAAGTATACGTGGCCCTCGATGAATCCGGCAGTGACAACAATGGAGTAGAAATAGGCCGCCGAAGAACCCATGGCGATCAGTACATCCATATTGGCGGAGCCGTTCCGGAGTGCCTTATACGCTCCAACGTAGTAATCCCAACCGACATAAAATTGAACTGGGGTTGCGAGCACAAACATGAACCAGTTAAGCCATCCCCCATGTGTAATCGTCATGGGCAGCAGACCCAAATCTCGGATCATGGAAATTATAAACAACGGGAGGCTGAACAGAACTCCAAGGAATAAGAGCCGGCGCTGTTTTGAAATTTCTCTCTGTCGGGCCTCTCTTTCAGCATCCTCGGCGTCACCGCCCATTTCTGCCGTCGAAAATCCTGCACGCTTGACGGCATTTCGAATATCGAGTTGGCTGATGATCGTTGGAATATATCGCACCGTCGCGCGCTCAGCCGCATACGCAACCTGGGCATCGAGGATACCCTCCAGCTGCTTCAACGATTTTTCTAGACGCAGCGCGTCGGTCGCATCGCTCAATCGTTGAATATACAAGACTGCTTCACCGGTAGCGACATCATATCCTGCTCGGCGAATTCGCCCGATCAAATCCCCGATCTTTGAAAGTTCAGGATCGAACGACACGGTCGCTCGCTCAGACGAGAGATTTACATTTGCCTGTTGAACACCCGGGACTTTCTTTAAATTGCGTTCAATGGTGGCGACACAATTCGCACAGGTCATCCCCGTGACTGGTAATGTAATTTGCCTAGGTTCAGCCATTTGTACTCAAAGTTTAACCGAAATGAGCCAGATCGTCCGCTCCATCCTCTGAATTCTCCGGATGGTCGAAACAATGGAAGTCTGCCATTTGTATTGACAAGAGATCAATCTGCCGTGGGGTAGTTCAATTCGGCGAAGAGCGATTTTATCTTATCCTCCGTCGCAGGTGGCTCAAACACAATCGTGGCCCGTCTATTATCCAGCTCTGCAACGACGCTCAAGACGCCTTCCAGTTCACTGATCTCTGTCTGGATTGTGTGGACGCAATGGTGGCAGGAGATATTTGGTATGGAGTATGTCACGGTTGTTGTCATTGTATCTCTCCATAATCAGTGATGTCTTGTTCGATTTTATACCTTCGTCGAGGTCTCGAATACCTCCGTGATTTCCTTTAACACTCGTTCACGCTCCTGTGGATCTTCTCCCCTGACTGCGGTGATCAAACAGGAATGCAGGTGGTTTTCCAGGATAATCGTACTTACCTTGCTGAGCGCAGCCTGGACTGCCTGGATCTGCCGGATAACATCGATGCAATAAGCATCTTCCTCGACCATACGGCAGATTCCACTAACGTGCCCTGCAATATTTTTTAATCTTTGTAATGTCGCTGCCTGGTCCTTCATATCGATCACTTTTCTACCCCCCCCAGGGGGGTGGGGTACACCCATTATAAAGGTTTTCTCTGATTTCTGTCAATCCCTTCGACCAACAAGTCACCCGCTACCCTTCGATGCAGGCTGGCGAATCTTTGTACTATAACGTCAGTTCGGAATAACCGCCGCGTCGACTGCGTGGCGGGCACCCCCACAGTACCCGCGTGACCTGTCTGAGCGGAAAACACTCAAAGTCCCGAGCTTGGGCGGAAGTAGTCGCAGAAGCCCGCCGCTCTGCGCGCTGGTTGGTTTTATCTCGACTTTATGTTACTATAATATTCGGTTATTCACTCACAGCTGCATTTATCGCCGCTGCCAGGTCCTCCCTGGTCACAGGTCCAACCCATTGTTGTAGGAGGTTGCCATCCTCGTCGACCAGAAAAATATGCGGTTGGTACCGGTAACCCAGGGCTAGTTTAAACGGATCGCTGGCCGGATCGTCGATATCAAGATAGACGAAATTCACCATGTCGAAATATTCTGCTTCAAGCCCATGCACGATAGGCGCGATCGCTCTGCAGGTGGGTCACCAGAATGCGAAAAACTCGATTAACTGAGGTCTTCCGGAGGCCAGTTGTACAGAACCAGGATCGGTCGCCTCTAGTCCTGTCTTTACAGCAGGTTGAGCAGGCAGGTCCTGTCCGGCGAGCTCTGGTGTTTCGGTTGCATTCTCTACAATCGTTGCAATCGAAGTTGGCTGTACCGGGTCGGTGTTTACCCCAATGAATGGCGTAGCTGGAACTTCTCCAACCGTTGAGGGAGTTTGAGTATCGGAGGCTGCCAGATGAATCTGGGTCGGCAGAGAGGATTCTTCATTTGCAAGTTGGTTCTCACTACACCCGGCGAATAGGATTATTCCCAAGAAAAACCCTGTTAGGTATATCACTCTCTTCCCGCGTAAAGACATATTGCCTCCTAAGTTGAGGACCTTTGCTATCCCATCTTAACATGAAACGAACCCATCGATTATTAAGTGATCATTACATACGCAAACCCATTAATTTCTCGGGAAGCCTTCAGTTCTTCAATCGGTATAAAAAAGCTTGACAGTTTTGGTTTCATTCATACACTAAACGCAATATGCAAGACGACAGGATAAACATAATTCTTACTTCGCCGCGGTGGACAATCCTGAGCGCCCTCATTTTGGGATTGGGAGCAATCTGGATCTGGGTCACCGCGCTACCCTATGGAAGCGCTCCCGTCAGGGATGTCTCTGCTCCTCATGTCGGATTTCTCGCACCGGATTTCAGTCTTAGATCTGATTCTGGTGAGACAATTACCCTGTCTGAGCTTCGCGGGAATCCGGTGCTGATAAATTTCTGGGCAAGTTGGTGCCCACCCTGCAGGACCGAGATGCCAGCCATCCAGGAAGTGTATGAAGAATACACCGAATCGGGATTTGTTGTACTGGCGGTAAACACAACATACCAGGACAACCAGGGAGATGCCGTGACCTTCGGGATGCTCCATAAACTCACTTTTTCAATTCTTTGGGATCAGACTGGCGAGGTTTCCCGTGTCTATCAGATCAATGCCCTCCCGACTTCTTTCTTTGTCGATAGGCTGGGCATTATCAGGGAAGTGGTAATTGGTGGTCCAATGGCTGAAGCACTTCTGCGATCCAGAACACAGAGAATTCTCGGAGATTAGCTCAGGTGTTTCCTGTTATCCAATTAGGATCAATCGCATTGCAGGTTCCAGGCCTCGCTCTGATCATCGGAATATGGGTGGGACTGATATTAGCAGAGAGACAATCCAAGGCGCTCGGATTGGAAAGGGACGATGTTTCCAACCTTGTATTCGTGACCTTAATTTCCATGATCATCGGGGCTCGCATAGGTTACGTCCTTATAAACTGGCAGTCATTTGTCCCTGATCCTGTGAATACCCTGTCGGTGAATCCTGGACTGCTGGACATTCGGTCTGGACTGTTGACCGGTCTCATTGTGGGCTCGATCTATATCCAGCGAAGACGCCTGCCTGTATGGAAAACCCTGGACAGCCTTACCCCCCTGTTGAGTGTCATTGGAATTGCACTCGGTGTGTCTCATTTTGCCAGCGGAGCTGTGTACGGGATGCCGGCGCAGATACCTTGGGGAATTGAACTTTGGGGAACAACACGCCATCCTACGCAAGTATATGAGATCATTTTTGCCGGGATAATCCTGGGTATCATCCTTTACCTGGGAAGGCAGCCTTACTCTGGACCAGCTGGTTTCCTCTTTTTCTTATTTACTGCATTAACCGCTTCCGAATGGCTGATTCTAGAAGGGATTCGGGCTGAAACAAATCTGCTCATCGGCAGGTATCGAGGCTTGCAAATCATCGCCTGGTTTATCCTGGCATTTAGCCTGTGGGGTATGCGCTGGCGCGCCAGACGGAATTTGAGTAAATCAGAGAGCCTGGACGGAGGGACATCCGATGCAATATGAATTGGGCTTTGAGGTACGGTTGGCGCTTCCTATCCAGGAGTCCTTGGATGCATTGATCAAAAGGTTACCCGAAGAAGGTTTTGAAGTTCTTTCCCAGATTGATTTGCGTAGCGCATTGAATCAAAGCCTGGGAAGAGATTTCAAGGATTTGATAATCCTGGTCACGTGGAATCCCCGCCTGGCTTATCGTGCATTGTGTGAGGACTCTGTGAATGGGTTGATTTTGCCATGTAATATCACGATTGAATCTGATGAGCAGGATGGCTCGATAATTCGAATTGTGAATCCTGAAGCAATCCTCACGATCGGAGCAGGAGAACGTAATCAGCAGCTGCGATCGATCGCCAGGGAAGAGAGGGCCAGGTTGGAGCGGCTGGCAGAGACTCTCCTTGTTGAATTGTAATTATCGCTGGCAGATTATCCAGAAGCAGGAATGTCTGAAGAATTCTCGTTTAGGAGCTGAAAATGGACCTGGTCTTTATCAAGGATTTATTAATCCGCGGTATCATCGGCATCAATGATTGGGAGCGGGAAAAACCGCAAGATATCCTGATCAACATCTGGATCTTCACAGATTTAACCCAGGCAGGGGCAGCTGACCAAATCCAGTACAGCATCGATTACCGAACAATCGCAAAAAAAACGCAGGCACTCGTCGAATCCGCCAGGCGATTCACGGTCGAGGCGCTTGCGGCGGATATTGCAAACCTTTGTCTGATAGAAAGTGGGGTCCAGCGTGTGCGTATCCGGGTTGAAAAACCACACGCAGTCCGCTTTTCGGAATCGGTAGGAGTTGAAATTGAACGCGAAAAAGGCGAGTGATCCTCACTCTGCAGTGATCGGGATTGGATCGAATATCTTACCCCAGACCAATCTTCCTGAATCCGTACAAGCGTTGGGACGCGAAACTGAAATCCTGTCTGTTTCGAAAGTGTATCGGACACCCCCACAGGGGGGCCAGGGTCCTGATTTCCTCAATGCCGCGGTACACATCAAGACTGCCCGCGCAATGGAAGATCTGCGGGAACAGGTGCTTCGCAAGATAGAATCGAGGCTCGGGCGTCGCAGGAGCGGAGATCCCAATGCGCCTCGCACGATAGATCTCGACATTCTTATTTTTGACGGCATCGTCCTCGATCAAAGCATCTGGGATCTTGCCCACCTGTGCGTCCCAATCTCGGATCTCCTGCCCATATTTCCCGACCCATCCCTTAATGATGAGCTCCTGAAGAGATCATCGGAGCTCAGGAAATCAACACTTATTGAAGCAATCCCCTTAGAACTTCATCGGAGCTGATCCTCTTGAAATATTATCCAGGAATTCCTGACGGGTAGCGATGCTCGTCCGGAATGCACCGAGCATTGTCGAGGTCGTCATTCTTGCATCATGTTTTTTCACTCCACGCATCATCGCGCAGAGGTGAATCCCTTCAATCACCACAGCCACGCCATGGGGATCAAGCAGCTCCTGGAGAAAATCAGCGATCTGGCGCGTCATCCTTTCCTGCAATTGAAGCCGGCGGGAAAACATATCCACAACCCGAGGAATTTTCGATAAGCCGATGACGATCCCTTTCGGAAAATAAGCTACATGAGCTCTTCCGATAAAGGGAAGGAGGTGGTGTTCACACAGGCTGTAAAATTCGATATCCCGCACAAGGACCATTTCATCATAAGTGACTTCAAACAGGGCATCATTCAAGAACGTATCTGGATCGGTCCTGTATCCAGAAAGCAGCTCACTATACATCTGGGCGACCCGTTCCGGTGTCCGCTGAAGGCCAGGTCGATCTGGATCCTCGCCAACAGCCTGCAAAATCTGTCGGACAGCATTCTCGATTGTTCGATCATCCAATCTCGTATCTGAGAACAGGTCCGCCAGGTTGCTCAGGTTCTTTACGTCATCCTCAGCCATGAATCTTCCTTCAGGCAATCTCTGGTTCGATCAACCCGTATGATCCATCCCTGCGACGATATAACACATTTATACTGTTTGTCTCAGAATTGAAAAATACAAAAAAGTTATCGTGGCCCAGCAGGATCATCTGCTCGATAGCCTCATTTTCATCCATCGGGGACACCGGGAACCGCTTCCTGCGCACGATGACGGCGTGCTCCAGCTCTTCTTCCTCCTCCAGCGGTGGTGGTACCACGTCAGCAGCCGATCTCCCATCGCCTCTGCCGCGGAACTTTTTCCCTTTGTATCTTTCAATGCGCCGCTGCATTTTATCAAGTGCAGAATCCAGCGCGGCGAAAATGTCGTCAGCGCGCTCTTCCGATCGCAGGATGAAACCTCTCCCCCTCAAAGTTATTTGTGCCACCTGTCTATCCTCTGCACTGCGGGCAGATTTTATGTGGGCCAGATCAACATGCGCCTCGTCGATATTATTGATATACCTTTCGAGCTTTCGAACCTTTTTTTTCACATAATCATTGAGGCGATCAGTAACTTCCATATTTCTTCCTGTTATTTCAATTTGGAAGGTCATGGAATTCCTCCTGTAGAATGTAGTCCTGCTCTTGCCAGGGTAATGCAATATACCCTCTCTGCTCCTCCGGAGAACAGAGCTTCAGCGCAGGCTTCGAGAGTGGCATTGCTAGTGGCGACATCATCTACAACCAGTGCACGCTTTCTTAAAACAACCGCAGGCTCTGCCTTGAAGGCATTTCTTACGTTATCCCGCCTCTGCCGACGATCTAAGCCAACTTGTGTTGGCGTTTCCCGGACTTTCACCAAACCACGCGGCGTATACGCTGCACCTGTCTTGAGAGCGATTGGAAGTGCCAGTAATGCAGCTTGATTATATCCACGCTCCTGTAAGCGTGCAACCCCGAGCGGTACCGGTATTACCAAATCGAAATCCCAATCTAATTCACCCAGGTAGATGATCAATGGTGCCGAGAGCACTAATCCCAGGCTTTGATTCCGTTTGTACTTCAATTGATGGATTGCGTTTCGGATCGATCCTTCGAAATAAAACAGGGATCGTATAACCACAGGCGGGTAAGAAACTTTTTGACAGTTCCGGCACAGGCCAGGACTTTCTTGTGATTCTCCGCACCTTTCACAAACTGGCAAAGACACACGTTTCACGCTGGCCTGGCATTTTCCACACCACTGGCTTCCGGGATCCCCGCAGCCAGCACATACAGGAGGGTAAATTAAATCCAGACTGGTCCACAACACTTTATACAAGTTGTAGACCAGCCTGGATTTGTATCTCATACCCTGGATTTACTTCGAAAACCCCAAAATACCACCCAAAGCAGATTGGAAGAGCATCAAGATCGCAGGGGTCATAAGGACAATGCAGATCGATGGGAAGATCAATATTGCCATCGGGATCAGCATTTTTATCGGAGCTTTATGGGCAGCCTCTTCAGCAAGCTGGCGTCTTTTTACACGCATTTGATCCGATTGGATTCGAAGCACTTTTGCCAGGCTGACGCCGAGCTGTTCACTTTGGATCACAGCCGCAATGAAGCTCGTCAATTCCGGCACTCCCGATCGATCCGCCAGGTCCCTGAGGGCGTCTCTTCGCAATTTACCCAACTGGATCTCTCGGATGACCCGACCAAACCCTTTGCCTAACTCGTTGTCCCACTTCTGATATACTTTATCCATCGCTGCATCGAAACCTAATCCCGCCTCCACACAGATCGTGAGCAAGTCCAGAGCATCGGGCATCGACTTCCGAATCTCGTCCTGTCTCCGGGAGATCCGACCATTCAGCCATAATTCAGGCATAAAATACCCTAAAGCCGAAGTCGGGATTGCAAACATGAGTCCACGACCTTTGAGAAAACTCCCTTCTGGTGCGATGGTTCCGACGAAAAAAATCAATGCGCCAAGCCCAAGGCCCAAAAGTCTGAGCGACCAAAACAAAGTCGGGTCCAAGCCTTTTGGATTGCCTGCCAGCTCCAGTTTATGGGCTGTCTGCTGGATCGCAATCTGAGGGGTGAACCTCAAGGCGATTTCTCCCAATTTCCGAGCCATCGGATAAAAGATCCGTTCGGTCAACGGCTGGGAGAGTTCGATCTTTTCCAGATCAGTGATTTCCCCTCTCTCGACAAATTCCGCCAGACGAGCTTGCAGAGGATCGGTCCCGCCTCGTTCACGCAAACCGATTCCGATAAGGATTAGAGCTCCTATCAAGATAATCACTGCCAGAATGACCAAGACAATCATTTGGTCCTCCTCAAGAATCCGCTCTCTATACCTCGATGGCCGAAATCTTCTTCATCACCGAATAGCCCGAAATAATCATGAATGCCCCTAACGCCAGCACAGGGATACCGATCAGGCGGGTCTTCGAATCGAAGAATAACATCATATATGGTCTGTTGATAAACCACAAAGTGAGCCCGATCAGGACCGGCATGCTCGAGAGGAACCGACTTGAATATACAACCTGGGCGGTCAGGACGCGAATCTCCCCTTTTATCCGCACCCGCTCCCGGATCGTGTAAGAAATATTTTCGAGGATTTCAGCCAGGTTTCCCCCAACCTCGCGTTGAACATTCATTGCCGTGATCGTCAAATCAAGGTCTTCACTTGGAATTCTTCGTAAAAGATTATCCAACGCTCGCTCCATTGGAAGCCCAAGTTGCATTTCCTGCACGACCCGGCGAAATTCGTCTGAGATCGGTGGTGGGAGCTCTTTGCTGACCGCCTCCATCGCCTGCATGTTCGAGTAACCGGCGCGTAGTCCATTGACCATTAAGTTGAGCATATCGGGGAGCTGTTCATTGAAGCGGAGCAGCCGGCGGCTCTTCTGCCTTTGGACATATATCCTCGGTAATAAGACACCGATCACAACGCCAATTAAAGCTGAAGGGATCGATTGACCGCCCAGGAACCAGCTGATGAATCCCACTCCAAAACCGGCTATTACCATGAGGGCTACGTACTCTGCTGGTTTGAGTTTAAGGTCTGCCCTTGCCAGTTCTCTGGAGATCCCACCTCCCCATCCAGAGCGCTCAACTCTCTTGTTGATCCAGTCACCGACGGGGGAGGCTCGGTCCTTGCCTTTCGCTGGAGCTTCTTCCCGCAGGTAAGGTCCGAGCCGCTCTTCGACCAGCGATCGTTCGCTGGAGATCGAAACGATCGCTCCGACCATTAATAGAAAAAGAACGAGTCCTCCACCAACCAATAATATCAAGGTCATGGTTCTACCCTCTGGTTGTTTAATGTCGCCGTTGAACCCCTACACCGAACACGGATGCCGGAAGGTGGATGCCAGCTGCTTCGATCTTGTCCATGAATTTAGGCCGCAGTCCCGTTGGTCGAAAACGCCCAATTACCCTCCCATTTTCGAAGCCGGTCTGTTCGAAAACGAATAAATCTGTCATTGTGATGACGTCCCCTTCCATCCCGGAGACTTCCGTGATCTGGACCACCTTCCGGGACCCATCTTTGAGCCGCTCCTGGTGAACGACCAGGTCAATCGCAGAGGCTATCTGCTCACGGATCGCCCTCACGGGCAACTCCATACCCGCCATCATAACCATGGTTTCGATGCGTGCCAGTGAATCTCGAGGGCTGTTCGAGTGCGCTGTGGTCATGGACCCATCGTGCCCGGTGTTCATTGCCTGCAACATGTCGAGCGCCGCTTCATCCCGGATCTCCCCGACAATTATCCTGTCAGGCCTCATCCGCAAGGCATTGATCACCAGCTGCCGGATGGTCACTTCGCCTTTGCCCTCAATATTCGGGGGTCGGGATTCGAGCGTAACAACGTGCTCTTGACGCAACTGAAGCTCAGCAGCATTTTCGATAGTGATGATGCGCTCGTCTGCCGGAATGAACTGAGACAGTATGTTGAGCAGCGTTGTTTTCCCGGAACCAGTGCCGCCAGATATGACGATGTTTAACCGTGCTTGAACACACGCCTTGAGAAACTCGAGGAATTCAGGGGTTAACGTACCAAACTGGTACAGCTGCTCGATCGTGATCGGATTCTTGGCAAACTTTCGAATCGTCAGGACGGGACCCACCAGTGAAATCGGAGGGATAATGGCGTTGACGCGGGATCCATCCGGCAGGCGGGCATCAACATACGGGCTCGATTCATCTATCCTTCGCCCTAATGGAGCAACGATTCGGTCGATAATCCGCATCACATGGTCGTCACTCTCAAAAGACATCGGCACGCGTAAGATCTTCCCACCTCTTTCGATGTAGATGTTCTTCGCTCCGTTCACCATGATTTCTGTGATCGTCTCATCTTCGAGCAGAGGTTGCAGTGGACCAAAGCCCAGAATTTCAGCCGTGATTTGTTCGAATAAGCGATGTCTCTCCGGCCGCGAAAGGATGATGTTCTCTTCGTTTAATACTTGCTCGTAAAGTTCCTGAATGGTGTTTCGTACTTCGCTGACGCGTGTGATGTCCATGCTCGGGTCCAGCTCAGCCAACAGGCGATTCTGCACCCGTGTCTTTAGATCGGTATAAGTATCCCTTTGAGTATTGACACCAGGCGGCGGTACGCGCCGGGTTTGCAGGTTGACCAAGCGCGAGGTGGTTTCCCCGCCTCCCGACTGGTTTGAGCTGACCTGACCTTGTTCAATCCGTTTCAAAAGGGACATTCACTACCTCCACTTGTTACTGAGATTCAGCGCTTCCCGATTCGGATCGGGACTTGTGTTTCACCACCATTTCGGTCTTCTAAAGGAGTGAGCTTTTTCCGTATCGACTCGGTCAATGAGAAAATGCCGCGTGTGATGGGTTTTGACTTGTCTCCCAAAACAAATGGCACGCCACGGTTGATCGATGGTAAAACAACCTTCTCCTCAAAAGGGAGTACAACCTGGATCTCCTGTTTGAAGCTTTCGCTGATTTTCTCAGGAGTGATCCCGATCCGCTTGTCGAACTTGTTCATCACAAAGAGCACCCTGTCCCTCGAGATTTTCAAGGCGCTCAGTAAGTCCAGGAACAATCGGGCATCCTTTATGGCCGGGATCTCCTGTGTTGTGATCAGCAGGATAAGGTCAGCTGCATCAAACGCCGACAACGTCACATCGGTAAGCGAGGAAGAGCAATCCACGACCACATACGCGTAAAGGTTTCGCAGATAATCGAGGACTTTTCCGAATTGCTCTCCCGTCACGGATTCTGAAAATTCGGGCCGGGATGGAGCAGTTATGATTTTCATCCCGGTTTGTGGATGCAGGATGGACACTTCCTGGATGATTTCGGGATCCAGCTCATCAGCTCGCGGGGCAAGGTCAGCAATACTGTTCTTTGGTTGCTGGTTCACGAACACTGCCACATCGCCAAATTCCAGATCCCCATCGACCAGGATCGCAGGCGACTCGTCTTTGTGCAATGCAATCGTCAGGTTTACTGCCAGAGTCGTGGTGCCGACACCACCCTTCGGTCCATAGACCGCGATGACTTTCCCGGTTTGAAAAACAGGATATGATAGAGGGCCGGTAAGCCCAGCCACCGGCTGGCCAGGGAAAATTCCCCGGACTTTCGTCCGTTCTTCCTGGGCGATGTGACCAGCCCTGCGGATGGCGCTGGTCATCTCATCGATCGATGGTGGTTTGGTGAGGAAGTCGCGTGCGCCAGCCAGCATTGCCCGGCGCATGTAGTTCGGATCCCCCTGAACTGTCAAAATGATGATCTGCGTGAAGGGGAGGTTTTGGCGAATCGTTTCGGTGGCGGTGATGCCATCAATGTCCGGCATGTTGATGTCCATCAGGATAACATCCGGCTTCGTTTCTTTCGCCAGGTCAATCCCCTCGCGCCCGTTTCGCGCCGCCGCAACCACCTCGAAGTCGTTTTCGAATTGGAGCAGCTTCCGGATATTCTCTCGGGTTTCAGCGATATCATCTACGATCAGGACCCGGATTTTTTCTCCTTCATTCATCGGCGGTCTCCAGAAGACTATTCACCACTAATCCCGGTTCAATTCAATCTCACTCTTCCGGAGCTGGCAGGATATCATTGGGTAACTGGGGTGGCAGGAGTTGATCAACCCTGGGTTCCATCCCATAAGGGAGTTTCACCGGCACCGGGACGTTGTATTGCGTGAGCAGGTAATCCAAAGTTGCAGCTTCTGTTTGGACCCGGGTGTCATCCCCGGCAGACCGCAACGCCAGGGTGAGCTGAGCACCGGAGTAGATCAGATAATTAATCGTGACTGCATCTTGCGGGGTTACAATCAGTGTGATCAAATCCGGCAATTTCGGTTCTGGCGTTGTCGTCTCTGTTTGTTCAGCTGGAATATTCTCTGGAGTATCAGCAACCTCTGCCGACTCATCCAGGCCGGCCGACTCAGGTTCATCCTCGCCTCCTACTGGAAAATCTCCGACCCTGAGAACGATGGCGTCCTGGATCAGCGTCTGGCTTACCAGGCGCGGGCGTTGTCTTTCCGAAGGGACAATATAAAAGGTCTGTTCGAGTAAGGGATCAATATCTGCTCTCCCAATTACGCTTGCCTCGCCTGCGGCGATTATTTGCGCTGTTATTTTTTGCAGTTCAACATTCGCTGAGGAAGTTGTAGAACCCTCCTCGTCACCAGACCCTGTGATCACACCCGGCCCAACCCCAAGCACCGCAGCGCTGTGATTTGGAGTGATAGACTGCCAATCCGTATCCATGTCAACCAACAGTAAAGAGGCAATCACGTTCACATGGTCGCCAGATTGCGGAGCATAAGAGACGCTTGATAGGCGGTTTATCGGTATCGACACCGCCACCATGCCTCTGGGGATTGTCAGGGCGGCTATAGAACCCGTCGACGAGAGCTGGTCAGAATTCTCAACCACCATGCTGGTCGTCAGCAGCATGTTTGCTTCGAGGTCCACTCGCGCCTGCCTTCCAACGACGCTCGCCATGTCCGTGTAATATCCTTCGATGAATACCTCCCGGGGGATTTCGACCATGCTTAATACTGTTTCATTCAAGACGCTCCCTCGGGGGACTTTTTGGCTCACAACCACGACTTTCACCAGATCGATGACAGGGGTTGGTTGAGCCTCTGTGATTGGTGCTGTTTGGGCCGGTCTCATAAACTGGTAATAGAATACGGCAATCGCGATCAGCCCTAATAAGAGGATTAAAGCGAGCAAGAAGAAAATTCGCCCTTTTCGCATGTTGGTCTGACCTCCAGGTTCAATTCGGACTAACTAGACAATTACCGGCTATCATACGCCTACTATTTGAAAAGTCAAGCCAGGAGGATGCCTTAGAGCTAACAACGATGAAAGCCTAACAGAAACAGTAAGGGCCCCGATCCCCAGGGCCCTACTGCCAATTACTTCATGCTGAACGCTTATTATGATGGTTACAGTGCCGAGACGATATTGCTAAAGACCCTACCGATTGCCGGGCCGAGCAAGGCAAGGATGACGATCACGACGACAGCTACCAAAACAAGGATCAACGCATATTCCACCAGGCCCTGACCTTTTTCTTTCGGTGCGAACAACATGGTCTTTTTACCTCCTTTCTGTGAGATTGCCTGCGAAGTTGTGCCCATTATAGGGAAAGGAGGCTGTTTTCGCCATTTCGTCGGCGTTAATAAATCCTTACACCTCTGCAAGAAATCAATCGTGCTTCATCAGGAGAGCAGCTGGAACCTGAAAACTCACCTGTGTCCCACTCCCTACCTGGCTGTTGATTGTAAATGTCCCCCCAACCATTTCCACTCGCTCTTTGATCACTTTCAGTCCCATCCCGGTATTCACTTCCATGGCTTCGGGATCGAATCCAATCCCGTCATCGCTTACACTCACCCGCACAACTTCGTCATCGATGTGGATTTGAAGGTCCACCTGGTTCGCCTGGCTGTGGGATATTGCGTTGCTGAGCAATTCCTGGATCGCTCGAAAGACCATTACCTCCAGATATGATTCGAGTCTGTGGTCCGAACCAGTGATATCCAGTTTCAGGTCTATGCCGGTCTGTTCTTTGATCGCGGAGGTATATTTCTTGATCGTGGGTACAAGACCCAGATCATCCAGCATCATCGGTCGCAGTTCGAAGATAAAGTCACGAACCTGCTGGAAGGCCTCCGTAGCAGAATTTTTCAGAATATTTAACTCCTCGTATGCCTTGGCTTTATCGATATCAAACAGGCGCATGGCAATTTCTGTTTCAAGGATCAAATTCGATAATGCCTGTGCCGGTCCATCGTGCATCTGGCGCGAAAGCCGCTGCCTTTCAGCTTCCTGAGCCTGGATCAACATCTCAAGGAGCTCAACGGTTGCGGTTGCGCTGCGCGGCCTGCGCGGGGAGGGTTCTTCGTTTGAGATATATACCGCGACCTTATCCATCAGATCGACAAATCGCTTCAGGTGGTTGTAATCGCTCTGAAGTTTTTCAACCTGGCCGCGCATCACGAACAGTCTCTGCTGAGCGTCAAGAGCCGAGTCATACGCAGCCCGGATCTCCTCGCGCGGCAGGCTTTCGAATTGCATGTGGATCCTTTGCAATTGTCCAGTCGCAGTCGCGTTCCGCTGTGTGAGCTTGTTGACTTCGAGCTGGCTTTGCTCCAGCAGCAACGCAATTTCCTTGAGTTCCTTGCGGGATTGATCAAGCCTGTCGGTGATCTCTCCCTTCAATTGCTGCCATTCCTGTTCATCAGTATCTGCAGTCTCGTCCAGCTCGAACGGGTTCATCCCTGTACCTCCCTGGATTCTTCATGCAGGCGTACCCACCCCCGACGGAGTGCGTATAATGCTGCCTGCGTTCGATCCTCAACCCCCAATTTGCTCAGGATCGAAGTAACGTGGTTCTTTACTGTTTGGTGACTGATTCCCAACTCTGTCGCAATCTCTTTGTTGCTCAAACCTTTCGTAAGATGGGCGAGTACTTCCATCTCACGTTTGGATAACGGTTCGAAAGGCTCATGGCTTTCCTCCATACCTTCGACCGCATGTTCAAGTTCTGGATGCAGCCATCTTCTCATCTCTTCAGGATCGAGGATGTCCTCGCCCACCGCAAATTTACCTGCTGTAACTTCTCTTACAATCCTGGATAAGGTTTCTGGCTGTACATCTTTCACACAATAGGCTGCTGCACCGACCATCATGGCATGGATTTTCTGTTCAGTGTCATCGTAAGCTGTTAAGAGGATTACGCGTGTGGGGAGCTTCTCATCGACCGCGTGTTGAATCACCTGCTGACCATTCATACCTGGTAAATTTACATCGACGATTGCGACATCGGGCTGAAGGAGCCTGATTTGTTCAAGCGCCTCTTCCCCCGCTGTTGCTTCACCTATCACCGAGAAATCTTTCTCTAAGGACAATGCATCGATTACGCCCTGGCGAAATAATGGATGATCGTCGACGACAAGTATTCGAATAATGCCCATGGTTTCCTCGTTCCGCTCAATATCCGAACCATCTAAAAGTATAGCACATGAAAAGTAGCGGAGCAACAATGTCCTATTTGCCCCATATTTTACGGCCTCCCCCAACGATAAATCTCCATATTCTCCCCTCCCTGGGCAGGACTGAAATTCGCACCGGTGGAATAGACCAATGTGGCTTCACGGATAAGATCAG
Source organism: uncultured Anaerolineaceae bacterium (assembly GCA_964416175.1). Taxonomy (GTDB): domain Bacteria; phylum Chloroflexota; class Anaerolineae; order Anaerolineales; family UBA4823; genus CAYQDF01. Next base: position 5,052 of record CAYQDF010000047.1, on the reverse strand, counting down.
GGTACCAGCCTGGGAAAGTCATCAGATAATCAGCCTGCTGAGAATCTAAATAATCCTTCAGGGCACCCTCATTCCGGATTATCGGAATGACTTCTGGAGAAACCAGACCAGCCATATCGATCAACTTTCGCCCACCGAAATATCCCAGGGCGCCAATGTCGTGGGCCGCGATGAGTGCATCACTTTCCGTGTTTGCCTCAATCCATTTTGCAGCAGCAACCATCTCGCTTTCGATGATCGCTACATCCCCGGCGTATGCCTTGGCGCCGAGTACCCAAAACCCAATAAGCACCCCAATTATTGCCCATTGCCAGCTTTTCCTCAGAATTCGTGTCGTTGGAATAGCATCTCTCTTGTACATGAGATCGTCGACCCCAGCCAGACTTATCACGATGAACACAGGAATGAGCGGCATGATGTACCGACCATGCTGATAAACAACTGGAAGGCGCCAGGCAAAGATTCCAAGATAACCGAATATCCAGATCGTCCAGGCGATCTGCTCCCAGCGGAGAAATCGGACCGCATTAATTACCTGCCAGATGAAGCCGGGGAGTAAGATTGCTCCAACGCCAATTAAGGGAAGGAAAGATTGTTCCAGGAACCGTTCCCACAAGGGATTCCGCAATAAAACAGCATATTCTGCCTGTTTGGCATAGAAGGTGTTCGGCCAGATCTCTCCCGCCAGGTTATAGTTGAATCCAAGGTAAGGCAGAAACAGCAGGAGAAACCCGGTCAATAACCAGCTGGCTGAACGAGCTCTGTTGATCCAATTGTGTGGCTGGGTCAACCACACAAGGCCGCAAGCTCCCAGCAGTGTAAGCCCGTCCGGGCGCACCCAAATCGAACCACCGATCAATATTCCAAGACCGAACCAGATTTTCCAATCAGCATTCGATTGGATCCTGTTTTCCTGACTGAGGTCGAGGACAAGTATCATCACAACCAGCCCGATCAAAGCAAACAGCAGGGTCTCCATTCCTGAACCTGCTGCCCAGACGAGGTGCCATTCGAAAGCGAAGATGACCCCAGCCCATACCGTTCCGATCCTGCGCTTGCTGCGCAGACGTGAAAAACCAGCTATCCCGGCAACAGCGATCCCCCAAAGCAGAAACCAACCCAACAGATGCGACCAGACCACCGGCGGAATCCTTAGGACATGTCCAACAGCAAGAAATAGGGACCAGGCCGGAGAGGTCGAGCCGGCCGATGGTGTACCTGAAATGAATTCCCATTCTCCGGTTTCCGCCAGGTTTCGAGCATAGGTTTGGTGAATCCAGGCATCGTCCAGGGGGAATCCGGATCTGTATGTGATGCATGCCGTGATCACATACCCGCTGAGTGACAAAATAGTGAGCAGACTAAACAGGAAAGCAGTCTTTCTTCCCCATGGTATTTTCTCACAGATCATCTGAAATCCCGTCAATCTTAATCTGATGTCCTGCACCCTGAGGAGACCTTGTTCGGGGGCACTGATCGGTTATCCAACACAAACAAGTGGACCCCTTCGATAGTCTCCAGGAAACACAACCCCGGTTGATCCTCCGGGGAAAGAAATGAATCCCGAAGAGCCTCGGGGCTGTTCTTATCTAATAAGAGGTACTGGGCCTGATAACGCTCACCGGCTTCAAGGGTCATCTCAATTGGCCCATCAGGGATAACAATCGACCAACGTCCAGTAGTTGCATAATAACCGGGGGGGTTGTTGACCATCACGATCGCTTCCCTATCGACACCAATATCGATCAATTCCTGTTCGATCCTTGAATAAACCCGGTAGGTCTCATTCCAAACAGGGCGGTCCCAATTCTTGCCGATTACCCACTGCCAGGAAATGTAAGCGGTGAGCAAGACTGCCAGCCCCACCAAGATGCTCCCAAAACCGGTCCGCGCTTTATCTGCATGCCAGCCGCGGCGGACACTACCCCATCGCAGATAGCTTTCCATCCCTGCTGGTACCAAAGCCAGAATCAGAGGTTGAAGGGAAGCGCCAGAATGAAAAAAACCTCCTCTCGCGCCTGCAAAAGGAAACACAATCGTCATAACAAATAAAAATAATATCCAGGCTGCTATCCCTGCCCTGACGCGAGGATCTCGCCGTTTCGACCAGACGCCAAGGATCACAATCGGAAAGAGGAAAATAGAACTCTGTACAACAACAGCTGTTTGGATATTTTGACCGAACGCCCACAGCCGGTTGAGGACGATCTCTGTCAACCCGGAAGCCAACCAATGAGCTGCGTTCAAGTTCGATGCAGGATAAACAAACAATTCATCGTAGCGGGTGATCCATAAGGCGCGGTTCGAACCAGGTGGAAACAGCGTAGTGAACGCAGCCAGGTTTCTCACGAACCAGGGTCCTGCGATCAGCAGATATCCAGTAAGGCAGGCCACCCCGAGAGGCAGAAAGTAAATGAAATTCAGTTTATTCGTGTGCTTATCGGATAATACGTCAAGCTGCTTGGCCACCGCTCCATGCGCGGGTATCCCGGATTTTGCTGATGAAAGAGAGAAACTATCCATACGTTGGGGACGAGATGCCTGAGCATGAATGGTGATCGCCCAGATCACAATGACCAACCAGAGAAATCCATCTGCTCTGGTCATGTGCAACAAACCACAGATCACGCCGGATGCAAACGAGATAACAATGCGCTTCCATATCTTGGTGTCCTCTGCGGATAGCCTGGTATCCGTTATAAGAAGGAAAATGATCCCGGAAAGGACCATCGAGAGGCTGAACGACTCAGGGGTAGAAATATAAGGCAGGTAAAACACCGGAAACGCTGCCAGCAGTCCAGACAGAATCCCTGCCGACCTGTGCGGTGTGAACGTGGTTGCAAGCCGTGCAGTGAGAGGTGGGATCAGTCCCCCTAATAGCAAGAAACCCAGCCTTGCCCCGGTGAAATTGAACAACCCGGTGAGCTTCATCCCCAAAGCTGAAAGCAAAGCAGGCAGGGGCATCCAATAGGTGAAAGCCGGTTGGGGCAGGCCATCCAGGTCGTTCAGATAATTCCACAGGAAAGGCTCGTTCCATTCAGCATATTTGGCTATGCGAAACCCAACCGCATAGTAGTAATCGGCATCCATCGTCCCCGGCCCGGCTTCGATCAGCGCGACCCCAAGATTGATTGTGATCCCCAATAGAAATAATCCAGCATAGATTGGACGGGTCATCGTATTTCAAGATCTGCACATCGAATGAGGATCCTCTCTAATGATTGAGTCCTTATTCAGCCAGGCGAATTTCTTCGATGCTCATTCTTGGAGGTCTGATCAACCACCATCGAATCCAGTACAAACCGATGATCAACATGAATGGAAGGGGAAAGAACATAATCGGGCTCTGTTGCGGCTGGTCTGTGACAGTCATAGTTTCTAAAAAAAGAAGCCAGGGGACGAGGAACAATACAAGCAGACACAAAATCGCCAGGATGGCTCCTGAGCGTCCCCATCTCTCTTCCAAATTAGCAAAAATCAACCCCAATGCCACAAACATCATGATGAAATTGCCTGGGTCAGTCTGAATTCCCAACCATGGACTGACAGCAAGCGTGAGGCAGGCCGTCCATAAGAATCTCCGAAAGTCCTTCCGAAGCGACAACAACCACTCGAACAGCATGAGAATCCCCCAAAAAGCACTGAACACCCAACCGATTCGTTCACCTGTTGCAGGCAGCCATGTGGAGAAGATCGCCGCCGGCGTCCCAGGAGGATTGTAGCTCGAGTACCGCAGAATTTCACGCAAATTTTGAACCGGCCAATCGGGGATAAACAATATGAAAACTGCGGAAAGCAGCCCTATCGTGATGACAAGCCAGAACAGAAATTTCCACCGGCGTTGCGAAATCATCCAGATCGCGATAAATGTCAGGCAAACCACAACAAGGTGAGGCTTGATGGTGCTCAACCCCAACAGTATCCCCGCGAGCTCATCCCGTCCTGCACGGATTGCCAGAAATGAACTCGTAATCAGGAAGGATACGATGATCACTGCGTTTCCATTGATGATTGGACGCAGACCGTGGTACCAGAAAATTGCGAAAACAAGAATCAGGGGGATTGACCACAACCCTAATCGCCACCGTGTCAGCGATATTGTGCTCAAGGTAAGGAAAACCACTCCGATCTCAAGGATGGTCATCCAGATTGCACGCGCCAGTGTGTAATCCTCAATGAATGCAACTGGCAGGAAAAAAATAACTGAATATAGAGGATAGGCCACTCGCAGTTCATGCTCTCCCGGTCTGGCTGGCCTGCCATAGGCAAGCGTTTGAATTTGCCCTGAAACCCGGTCGCTGTACGGGCTTTCTCCGTCAATGAATAACGCTCGAGTCCCCACCCAGTGGACGAGGAAGTCGTTACCCCCCGGATTCGAAGAAGCGAACTGGTAATTTCCCCAGGTCAGGAGAACAAGGATTCCGACAACCAAAAGGGTGAAGATATACCAGTACCTGCCAGCCATTGAATGAAACATATTGCAAGATTTACTCCATTTAGAAATTAAATCCGCGATGACGGGTGGCGAGATCTACCAGACGGCAATGTTATCAGCCGACCTTTTGGAAGGCTGTGCGCAGCAAAAGCCTCAATGCTAACTTCACCTACGAACGATCCTTGATGGTGCCATCCGGTCAACCAGTCGCCACAAGACCGGCTTCACCTCTGGCCACAAGATCCACGATAACAGCGCCGGAGGGAGGATAAGCCCCAGGCGATATACCCAATAGCCAACGACACTCCCGAACAGGGGGATTTGAACGAGTCCCCAGACCCACACTGGGACTGGAAAAGTCAACAACAGCACAGCGGATGGCAGGGGAAAGTAAGGCGCGGTCATTGCTGTCGTTACAGCGATGGCAAGCAGTTTTTTATCGCGTGGCATCCGCACCCAAAGGACAAAGGGCCAAACAAGCCACACCCAGGGACCGAGTACAGGCCAGAGTGAGATATTGCGGGAGAGAGTTATCAGGTATTGCGTATCGAACACCTTAGAGATCCATTCGGGTATCCACCACCCCCATTGTAAAAAAGTTCCGACCATAACCAGGA
>CAYQDF010000046.1:15276-23428 GCA_964416175.1 uncultured Anaerolineaceae bacterium | reverse complement strand
AGACGAAGTAATAGTATACCAGAAAATGATATTTAAAGTCAAGAAATTTCACTGAACATTCGGACATGAGTTCGGACATATAAATAAAAAGGAGCCTCAAAACCGGTAAACTTGGTCTGCTACAACCTTTATCGGTAGGAGGCTCCTCATGAACAAGTATATCAATGTCCGTCCATTTATTTAGAGTCTATTCGCCGATTAAGTTACAGCCCACAAAGCCGCTAAAATCGGCCAGGCGCTCCTGGCGGCTCGTTCCCTGCGCTTGACAGAGATTGCGGTCAAAATGCGCGGCAGCAGCGATGCCAGTTACAAACGGGTCCAGCGGTTCGTGAAACAAACCGATCCCAGAGAGGCGCTGTGGCGTCTGTTTCAGGAGCAGGCGGATTTTGTGATCGGCGATCCCCCTGAGATCGAGCGCCCGCAAGCCTGGAAAACGGAGTATGTAGGCACGCTCAAAGACGGCAAGACCAAAGGTTTCTGGGCTTTGCTGTTAGGGACCCCATATCGCGGGCGGGCCATTCCCTGCGGCTTGATCGCCTACTCGTTGCAAACCATCGCCGCCGGCCTGGATTCGCGTAATCTGAACCATTTGCGCGCCTTTGCCAGGCTCAAAGACCTGCTGGGCGAACGGTCTTTGGTGCTGGACCGGGAGTTCAGTTATCTGGAACTCTTGCTCAATCTGGTGGAAGAGCAGATCAATTTAGTCATCCGCCTGAACCTGGGCAGCCATCCCCCCAAGTTCTGGGATGGCGACATCCGCGAAGTAGCCCTGACCATCTCCCCTGGCGAGACCATTATCCATAATCGAGTATGGTACAAGGGCAAAGTCTGCGTGAACCTGATCGGCGTGAGAGAGAGGCTTATGCGAACCGCTGTCGGTGATGACCAATCTATAGGCGGAGACCGCTTTGCGGATCTATCGCTGGCGCACGAAAATTGAGCAGGCCTTCCGCGATTTGAAAAGCAAGTTGAGAATAGAGCGCCTGATGAACAAACGGCAATCCCCCATGGAAAAGATGCTGGCGTTCCTGTTACTGGTCTATGCCATTGCGCTCTTGATTGGCGAAGGCTTGCGCGACCGCCTGTATGCGCAGCCATCCCAAACGGTCTCCCAAGACCCCGGCTGTCCGATACCTGTTCAGTCCCAAATAGGTAGCAAGTGGAAGTGTTATTCGGGGTTGTTCATCTTGCTGCACCAGAAATTGTCTCTGCCGCTCGGCGAGTGGCGACAAATCCTTGCCAACGCTTTGGCGGTGTTCACCAATATCGTTCAACCCTCGGTCCCAACTCATGACTGAACTTCAGAAGCCGAGGTTGACATTGTTGGGAAGCATCTCCTTGGCTTTTTGGCTTTCGGCCAGCCCATCTCTCCCGACAGGAATGCCTGAGCCAGTGGTCCATTTCATATTTGCATTTTCAGCGCATCGGTGATGAGTCCCCTCTTTCCAGGCCTCCGGAGACGGGTTATCCCCCTTCATTTTCCCGGCAGGTTGGCATCTCCGGGCCCTCCGCAAGTTGGCGCAAGAATTCCATTAACTCGTCCAGGGTGTTGAAAGTCCAGCGTTGCCCGCTCTGAATATGCTCGACCTCGCCGCGCCAATCAGCGGGCGGCGTCTGCGCCTCGGGGTTGGTTTCGCGCCACAAGCGGATGAGGAACGATGTGTACTCGATAGGTAGGGACATGGGCGCTCCATTTTCCAGCCATCTGTTCTCAATGTGGTCACAACGGCAGGCGCTCGCCGGCCGGGTGGAGCATACTCTGGACTTGAGACGCATAGAGGCACTCCACCGCTGTCTTGCCCATTCCCAAAGCCCGCAGTTCCTCGGCAATCGGGTGATCGCCCAGGGTATACGATGCTCCTCCTCTGAATCGGACCAGGCCGAACAGTCCTTGAGTCTGGATCAGTGTCCTCAAGAGTTGGCCGTCTTTGACGGTGTAACTGTAAAAGTTCATCTGTCTGGCCCTTGTGGCCAATTTCTTCACCTCCAGGGTCATAATCTCTTTCCCCTCGTCTCGGAGTCGGCAGCGGCGCGCCGGACCTGCGGCCTCGAAGCGGATTTCGGCGACGATCTTGGGGTAGCCCCAAATCTCGACGCCAAAGTCATAGGCATCTTGCGTCGTCACCGGCAGATGGTGAACGTACAGGCCAAATCGCCTGAACCAGCGCGGGAATAGCAAGGGCAGCCCTGGGATGTTGACCGTCGGCTCATAGAGAACCGGCACCATGATGCCGAATTCGTTGTAGGGCGCGACATCCGCGATTTGTCGGTATTCCATCGCCACCATAGACAGGATGGCTGTGCCTGGCGTGAGTTGAGCTGGCTTGAGCCTGTCGGTGGGCAGCAGCCTTCGCACGGCGGCAGCAGGTACCGGGAAATGGGCCATGATTGCCGACCAGTCATAGTAGCGAACGGGGAGTTCAATGCGAAGCCCGGTAAAAAGCTCCACTTGCTCGATTTTCACTCCCGCAAAGAAATCCTCCTCCATGATGCGCCTCTCCTTTTTTCTCCGAGTTGCGGATGGCCGAAATTGCAGCACGCGGGTTAACTCATGGGCAATACAGCGGTTGATCCGCTAGGTCGCCAGATGCCTTTCTTCCCGGGGCATCAGCGCCAGAAACGACACGAAGAACAGGGCGGTGAGAAGCCCCGATATCAAGATAAACGCGCTGGAGACCTTCCCGGTGAGCCCCAGGTAGAAAATGACCAGTGTGATCAGGCCATTGTCCACCAACCCGGCCTTCATGATCGCCACATTGTGGATGGGGTCCTGGTAGGCAAACCAATAGGCGACGCCAAAGGCCGTGCAAGCCCCGCCAAAGAGTCGCAAATAGATCAGCTCTGCCGGGATGGGAAGTTTCAGAATGGTCAGGAGGGACATGGGACCGAGGAGAGCCGGCAGCCCCCACGCAAAAAGGGTGAGGAGCACTTTGACCAAGAGGACACGTCGCAGCCAAAGCAGTTTGAGATAATTGGCCATTGTATCTGTTCCTTTCTGCTGGATTTCGGCAACACGTTCCGTTCAATTTAGGTGGACCGGCAATTGACCCCTCTGCTTCACCTATCAATAGATCCGCTCACCGGGCTCCAGGTCACCAAACCAGCGTTCAAAAGTGGTATTGTAGAAGGACAGAACAGCCAGGTTGCCTAACCTCCAGTCGGTGTCAAAAGCCTTCTGTGGGCAACCGGTCAGGCAGCGATAACACCGGATGCACCGGTCTCCCAAAATCGGATAAGGTTGTACGGCAATGTTGTGTACGGGACATTCATGGACACACCACCCACACTGGTTGCAACGCGCTGCGTCGATCTCGGGTTCTGGCAAGACCCGGCGCAGAAAGCCGTCTGTGCTGAGCAAAGCCACCAGGTCGTAGAATCCACGCCTGAGTGTGAATGTTTCTCGACGGCTTTCGGCCACAGGCCCAGGGCGACCGGCTGATACGTGTTCGGCAACGGCTATGGCGAAGTGGCGCGCCTGGGCCAGGTCCTTGGTATTGGGGCGGTCGGGCATCCGACCGCTGAGGCAGGGAGCAGGGTGATGCAATTCCCCACGGGTCAGGAAGCCGCCGACGACTTCTGCCCCTTTACCTTGCAACAGATGGGCCAGGTCGTAGAGCACCCGGCCCGGCGCGCCACCGGAGGTAGCAAAGACGAAGGCCCGCCGGTTCTCCAGGGGCGGCAGAGACTGTAGAAATGCCTTGACGGGCGTCGGCGCCTGGCTGGAGAAACAAGGGCTTCCTACTCCCAGCAAGTCGCCAGTGTTGGCATCCTGCGGGGTCGCTTTTTTCAGCGAGATGGTCCGGGTCGCATGGCCCGCCTGGCGAAATGCCTCGGCCATCGCCTGCGCCACCCGGCGGGTGTTACCGGTCTGAGAGAAGTAGATGAGGGTGATATTCACCGCACACCTCCACTGCGCCAATGAATGAGATGGCGATCAAAATCGCTCCTGAGGAGTGCCGATGACCTGCCACAGGCTACTCGAGACGCGACCTCTTTCGCCAAACCGCGGCACAAGACCAGGGAAGCCGGACCACCGCCTTCGCGGGCAGAGTGTGTTAGTTTGAAGCGCAGGGGTGGGGGCCGGCTCGAACGATTGGCGTCATCAGGCCCAAATGCTGATTGTGTATCCCTGATGCATGGCATTGACCAAAAGCATTTCAACCCTTCAGTGAGGGGTGAAGGACACTACTGCTGTTCCAAACTGCCACAAGTTGTTCCTGTCATCTTATGCCTGGACACTTACTTCTTATCGTTCTCCGGCGGGTGGCCAAGCCAGTATACCCGCCAGTTTGCCCATCAGTTCATGGTAGAGCGGGCTAGATTCAAATGCGGTCAAATCAGCCTTGGTCTCCCACAGGTTGATAGAGATGGCCTTGCCGGTATCGCGCTGGGTGAGGAGAAACTGTCCTTTGAATCCTTTCTGCTCTTTCAACACCGGCACGATGGCATCCCTGACTATGTGACTTGCTTCATCAACCTTGCCAGACTGAAATTGGACATTGACGGCCCGCGCAAACATGGCTGACCATCTTTCTATTTCTGTCAATTTCTGGGTTTAACATCGGGACGGGGCCTGGCGCAAAAGCCAGCGATAAGCACCAGGTCCCGCCTTGATTGGGGACGCGGCCTACCTGCCAGGCCGGATAGGCGCAGGTACGGTCGGTGATGGCCCCCACAGTTCCGTGGTCACGTTGAGGCTGAGAGTGTGCAGTTCCGACCACACTTTCTGCGCCTCCTCGTGCATATGCCAGGCGGCCCAGGCTGCCATGTCAGTGAACTCATAGGTCGCCACGACCTGGGATACGCCACAGGCTCCGCGGTACCCCCGGAACTCAACCACCCCCGGCACAGCCAGGGTGCGCGGAACCGCGCTCTTGAGCCACTCCAGGTAGGCGTCCACTTTGTCCGGGTGGATGTCCCACTTTACCACAAAGAGCACCATCGCAATCACCTCCTTCCTGTTCGGTTTCCATAAGGAGAAGCCCTTACTGGCATCAGATCCCAGCTACTCGCCTGCCAAATAGCGGGTCAATTTCTCCAGGCACTCCTCCCACGTGGCGACGGGGAAGATGTCCACCACCAGGGCGTCAATCCAGCCCACCGAATTGATCGTTAACGCCGCTGCATCATCGGCCTCAAAGATGGACACGACTGCCGGCGCTGGCTTGGAAGACCAGTACTCGGCGATCAGGCTTATGCCCTCAGGAAACTTCCACTCGGCCCGGCGTCCCATGACCTCCGCCAACTTGGCCTGATCTACCCTCTCTTTCAGACTCCACAGAGCGATAAACTTCATGACAGGTTCTCCTTTCTATGTTCTATCTTCTTCACGTCGCTCTTCTAACCTTGACCACCTCCTTCGCCGTGAGCACCCCTTCACCTTTCAACCGCCTTGAGCACGGAAGTGGGAAAATAAAAAATTGCTATCCATTTGCGGATAGCAGCATAGCACACAGGTGGCTACAAAATGGCTACAAAGCGAATCGGCGAATCAACGAATGGACGAATGGGCAAACTGGATGTAGCATTGGCGCTGTTGGGGATCCGCGATGTGCTCGGCCTTGACCACAATGATGTCCTCGGCCAGCCGGATCTGCCCAGCGGCCTGATCAAGTCGGCCCAGGGCGCGCAGGACACGCGCATGGGCGTAGTGCGTCTCCTCGGAGCCAATCCAGCCTTCGTGGGCCTGGGACACCAGGGTGATGGCTCGCCCGGTGTGCTCCAGGGCAGCCGCCGGTTGGCCCTGAGCCAACAAGGCCAGGCCAACTTCTATCTCGCCCCACCTCTGGCAGACAGGAAGAGTGCTCTCCTGAGCCACCCGCACCGCTTCACCGGCGTGGACGAGAGCACTGGCCGGATCGCAGCCCTGCCGCTCGACGCGGGCCAGGGCAGCCAGCCCCGCCGCCAGGTTCTCGCGGCACTCGCTGACGCGCGCCAATTCCACAGCCTCGGTCAGGCACAGCCAAGCTGCCTGTAGTTGGTTTTCTGCCAACTCTACCAGACCAAGCCCCACCAGTGCCTCCACCAGCCGTCGGCGGTGGGCCACAGTGCGAGCCCGCGCGACGGACCCCTCCAGCCGCTGCCGGGCTTCGGCCAGGTCGCCCAGGTGGTAGAGGGCCAGCCCCCACCCGGTCTCGGCGGCGACCGCGCCGTGCTCCTGACACACCGCCTGGTGCATGGGCAGGGTTTGCCGGAAGAGGTCGGCGGCAGCAGTGTAGTAACCCTGGTATAGTTCCCAGTAACCGGAATAGGTCAGGGCATAGGCCTCGGCCGGCCGGGCACCAATCCGTCGGGCCAGGATCAGGCTCTCGGTCAGGTGCTCCTCGGCTTCAGGGAGATGCCTCATCTTCAGGTATAGAAAGCCCATGTCCAACTCGGCCCAGGCCATGCCGTTATAGTCACCTGCCGCTTGGTGACACTCATACGCTTCCTGCTGACAGGCCAACGCCCGATCGTATTCCCCCAGGTGGAGGTACACGTAGCCCAGATTATGGGCGATAGGGCCCCGGATCTCAGGGCTGGCCTGGTCGCCGGCGATGGCCAGGGCGGATTCCAGAGCAGCAAGCCCCTCCCGCGGCTGGCCCAGCAAATAGCGGGCGAAGCTGACCTCAACCAAAAGATGACAAAGGGTTGGCAATGGTGAGTCAGAGGAAGGGGCAAAATCGGTCAGGCCCGCCTCAGCCGTGGCGATGGCTGCTTGGTATTGCCCGGCCAGGTTCAGGTAGCGGGTTTGGAGGAGCGTTGCCTGCAGACGCAGGTGCTCATCACCGCTGGCTTCGGCCAGGGCGGCCAGCGCCGCCAGGTCGGCATCCCGCTCCACCAGCCGGCTCTGCAGGTAGCGCTGATGGGCGCGGGCGGTTAGAACCCGTCCCCGCTGCGCCAGACAGTCGGGCTGTTTGCATTTGGGGTCTATCCGCTCCAGCAGGGCCAGCATACGGCTCTGGTGCTCCTCGGCCTCCCGCCAGGCAAACAGCGCCTCGGCTTGCTGCGCTGCCAGGCTGTGATAGTGCAAGGCCTTCTTCACCTCACCACCAGCATCAAAGTGGCGCGCCAGAGCAGGCACCGCCTCCGGCTCCAGTCGCTCCAGCGCTCGGCCGGCGCGCCGGTGCAGCAATTGGCATCGCATCGGGTTGAGACCTGCCTGCACTACCCGCTGGGTGATGTCGTGGTGGAAGCGGTAACCAGGGGCCTGCTCCACCAGCAGTTGCCGGACCACTAACTCATCCAGACCGTCCATGGTTTCCATTTCCCGACGCCCCGCCGTCAGACGCACCAGGTCAAAGCTGAAAGTTGTACCCAAGACAGCGCCGGCTTCCAACACCTGGATGGTTACCGGGTTGAGACGCGCCAGGCGTGCTTCCAGCGCCTCCCGTAAGGTGTCCGGCAGAGGGAGGTCTTCCACATTGGCCAGGCTCCCTGGCAGCCGCCCTGCCTCCATCAACGCCCTGAGCATCTCCAGCAAGAAGAAGGGGTTGCCGCCCGTGGCCGCCTGGAGCCGACGAGCGAACTCTTCATCGCCGGGGGCGGTACCAACCAGATGGCGCAATAGCCGGAGGACAGAGACGGCGTCTAAGCCCGCCAATTTCAGCTCTGAGAGGACGCCCAGTCGGGCCAGGCTGTGGCACAGTTCCGTCACCGCATCGGCCTCCTCGCTGCGATATGCCCCAAGAAGCAGCAAGCGGCTGCTCCTGAGGTGACGGCCCAGGTAAGCCAGCCAGTCCAGGGTGGCGTTGTCGGCCCAGTGGAGGTCGTCCAGGCAGAGGAGGACAGACCTCACCCTCACCCCCCCAGCCCCGAGGGGGGTGCAGGGGGGAGTGGGTGAGGTAGCCAGTCCCAGGACGATCTGGCTGAGAGCCTCGAACAGGCGGCCACGCGCCTCACCCGGTTCGGCTGATAGAGGCAGCGGCAAGTCGGAATACATGGCGCGCAGTTCGGGCAACAGACGCGAGATCTCCGCCAGCCAGATTGGTTGCAGGTTGTAGGCTGCAGGTTGAACGTTCAGCGCCGGGCGCAGGGCCTCGGTCACCGGCTGATAGGGGATCGTTTGTGTGTCCGGGTGACCGGCCCCGGACAGGATCAACGCTTGCTCCGCGAGAGGGGTGGCGAACTCCTGCATCAGGCGCGACTTGCCGACGCCGGCTTCCCCGGAGAT
>CAYQDF010000046.1:0-15176 GCA_964416175.1 uncultured Anaerolineaceae bacterium | reverse complement strand
CGCTCAAACTGGCGCAGGGCGGCTCGGCGGTTGCCGCTGGCAGCATAGAGCTCGATCAGGCGGCGGTGCACGTCTTCGTCCAGATCGTCTGTTTCCAGGTAGCGTTGGGCATAGGCAATGGCTGCGTCAAGCTCTCCTTTGGCTGTCCCCACCTCGATCAGGGCAGCCAGCGCCTCCAGGTAAAGGCGTTCCAAGACGTATTGCTCCTGGGTGGCCCAGGCATCGTACTCGGTGCTGCCAGGAAGGGAGAAGCCGGCCAGGAAGGGGCCACGGTAGAGGTCTACAGCCTGGCGGAGATCCTCGCCCCTCACCCCCTTCGCTCCCTGAAAAGGAATTGGGGGGTGTGGGGTGAGGGCAGCGCACATCCCCTCAAAAGCCACCACGTCCGACCAGGCGCGCCTGGGGTCCAACCCGATCTGATCCTCCGCAATGAGCAGCAGATCGGGGTCAGGCAGAGCGTTGCGCAGGTGAGTTAACAGGTGACTGAGGTTGCGGCGGGCGGTGGAGTCCGGCGTGTCAGGCCAGAAGAGGAAACAGAGTTGTGCGCGGGGAATGGGTCCGGGACGAACTGCCAGGCGGTAGAGCAAAGCGCGGGTTTGGCGGCGGGGAATACACAGCAGGTGATGATCCCACTCCGCCTTGGGCGGTCCCAGCAGGTAGATCCACAACATGGGAAGCCCAGAGAGTGGCTTTCTCTCGCTCTCGCCAGACATCCCGGAAGTCCTTTCGTCGTGGAAATGCCCCTGACACGGTACCTATAGACGGTCAAGCCGCTCAGGCGGACATTTCACCGTATCTTGCATCTTTGGTAGTCCCCTCGCGCCGTATCCAGCACCTCAATATCCAAACATTTTTTATCTTACAACAGAAGGCGCCCCCGGTCAATATCCATATTCGCTGGCCCGGATGGGAATTGCACCACAGGACTATCTTTGCACTTCCCGGACTATGCCGCCAGGCAGGCGCAGAGATACCCAGCGGTGACACCCGACCGGAACTGGTCTTCTGATCACACCAGGAGGGTGCGTTAATATTCGACTTAGATGGTTCGAAGGGCATCGCGCCAAGTAATGTGTCCTCCTGGTCGCTGCCGCTCGGCGAGTGGTGACAAATCCTTGCAGAGGCTTTGACGACTTTCACCACCCTCCTTCAGCCAACTGTCCCAACTCATGTCCGAAGATCAGATTTCAATAATTATTTTCAGGATTTTTCGTTTTTTGTCGATATTACAATGTTAAAATATCCCCATGGAATATCCCGAAGGATTCAAGTCTGGGTTTGTTGCGGTGATGGGCAAACCCAATGTGGGGAAATCGACATTAATCAATGCTTTGATCGGCACAAAGATCGCTGCGGTTTCTCCCTGGCCACAGACGACTCGGAAACGCCAGATGGGCATCCTCACACTCAATCAAGCGCAAATAATCTTCATGGACACTCCGGGTATTCACACTCCCCTGCACAGACTGGGGGAAATGATGAACCAGGAAGCTGTCCAAACTTTGAAGGAGTGTGATTTAACTCTAATTGTCGTGGATATTTCAGGCCGTCCAACTGAAGAAGAGCGTCTTCTGGCAAATCATTACTCAAGTTCTCGACACAACACTCCCACGATTTTGACCTTGAACAAAGTCGACCTTACAGATGAAATCCAGCTGGCGGCACATCGGTCAGAATACGAAGCCCTATTCGCTGCTTCAGAAATCATGCCGGTATCGGCAACTCGTGGAGATAACCTGGATCTTCTCCTTTCCCACATAATTTCCTATCTTCCTGAGAATCCTCCCTTTTTCCCCGAAGACCAGCTGACCGATGCGTATGAACGTGATATCGCGGCAGACCTGATTCGGGAAGCCGTCCTGGTGAATCTACGGGCGGAAGTGCCTCACAGCATCGCTGTTCGGATCGACGAATATAAAGAGCGCAGCGACGAGATGACTTACATCGCTGCGACATTGTTCGTAGAACGCGACTCCCAGAAGGGGATAGTCATTGGCCAAGGTGGTGCAATGTTGAAGAAAATAGGTGTGGCTGCCCGGCAAGAGTTAGAAGCGATGACCGGTCGAAAAGTATTTCTCCAATTGCGGGTCAAAGTCCGAAAGAACTGGCGAAACGATGAAGCCGCGCTGCGATTATTTGGCTTTAAGAATCCGGCGAAATGATCTCCGCAGGATACGTTTGCGTCCCGAACCGAGAAAGGATCACCGCACCAAGAGCGACAGCCCCGACGATCGCCGGCAGAATCCAGCCTACACAGGGGATGAAGGACCCGGCTCCATCGACCACAACGCTTAACAGGAAAGTGCCAGCTCCGGCAGCCAGGGGAGAAGGCCAGCTTCGACCGAACACATTTCCCAGCCTGCGCCCGATCTCGAGCCCAATTGCGATCCTGCCGAAGAACCAGGCTGCCACCAGCAACAGCCCTCCTAACAAGCTGACTGGTATGAGTATTAATGTCACCGCCAGTATTACCAGAGCCAGGGGGACGACTATGGCGGTCAAGCAGCCAACGCCTCCGGATAGAAACGGCTGGTTGACAGCTGTCTGGGACACTCTCTCTGTTGAGTTTGGAATAAACATCACGATCAATGCAGCAAAGGCAGCCCCTAATAAGGATCGCAGGACAAACCAGGCTCCTTTCCAAAATGGATTGAAATCTTGCCTGAATATGGAACGTATCCCAGGCCATTCTGGGATCGAGAACCTCGGCGGGACGAGTGACAAATACGGGATGTTGATCCCCGTGAGAACTCCTCCCCCGACGATTGCGCCTGGCTCTCGATTAAATGTCCCTCCAATAGTCGACAAATCCCCTTCGACAACAGCTTGATCTGAGAGGGTTAATGTCCCTCCCACCCCAACGACGCTGCCTTCGATCCGGCCATCGATTGATGCAGTTCCTCCAAACACGACAACATCGCCTGTGACAGTTGCACCTGATTCCACGAGGGCTGAGCCTCCGAAGACGATCAAACTCCCGTCCAGGACCTCTCCCGATTCGAGTGTGAACGCACCCCCGACGACAATCCGGTCATCCCGAACTTCCTTCGCGAGCGCAGTACCTGGGAAAGCCAGAATAACAAATATGGTAATTAACAAAGTTAGCTTTATCTCGCGGCTCATTGAATGATCCTCCTCGAAGACATTATTCGGCGCAAGGATTCAACCCATCCTATACACACGAACCCACTCGCAAAGGCAAGAACAAGCCACCCGATGGGGGGGATGACCGACGATGCCAGTATCATAATCGTTTCGACGAGTTGTCGAAGCGTAGCAAATAGAATAATGACAGAGATCAAGTAAGTTGTCCCGCGGACCGCAAATTGTGTTGCCGTTTCATAAGAAGTGAAGACCTGGACCACCATTAGAGTAGCGATCAGAATAGCCAGGCTTATAGTAACTCCAATGAAAATCACCCCCGACCTGTATTCCATCCGTTTCTGATCTCTCACGCGCAGGGACCTAAGCCTCGCCTGCCAGCGTTCTGTGAACCCGGCAGTGGGATGTCGGAACGTTCTTGTCTTGAGGATGCCTTCAACTTGCCCCCAACCGGTTTTAAGCTGCTGGCAATGCCGACAATCCCTCAGGTGCTCAGTGAGCGATGCCTGTTGCTGCGAGTCCAGCGGTTCATCTGTTACTAACCAGGTCTCATACGGCTGGTGACTCATTGCGCTGCCTCTCCGAAGGGATAAACGATGCAGACGTTGATCTCCAACACCTGGCTAACTCCAAACGCGCCCTGTGCAGGCGGCTTTTGACTGCACTCGGAGTTATATTGAGTACCTTCGATATTTCCTCATAAGAGAGGTTATACCAGTAATACATAATGACTGAGGCCCGATCGGCTGGATTCAGCACGTCTAATAGCTTTCGAACCTGCTGATCGTGTTCCTTCTTGCTGAGTGTTGATTCGGGGTCAGTTCCAGGATCGCGAATGTCTTCATTCGGGAGATCATGTAAAGAAGAATAGCTGAGCCGTTTTTTACGCAGCTGGTCAATACAGTAATGCGCTGCAATTGATAATATCCAGGTCGAAAATGAACGCCGGGAGTCATAGCCGGCGATCCCCTTATACGCCCGGATAAAAGTTTCTTGAGCTGCATCTTCTGCTTCAGATGGATCGCCGGTCATTCGATAGCACAGGTTAAAAACAGTGACCTGATAATGATCGACCAAACGCTCGAAAGCTGTATCACTACCCTTCTGAGCTTCAAGGATCGTCTCTTTGTCAACTTCCTGCACTTCCTTGCTCCCGGAAGAGCGACTCCTTTCCTGGCAGTCGATCTGAATGATGCCGTGTTGACCGTTCGTGTCCTGATTAGTATACGGTAGATTCTCAGGAAAGTTGCATCCAATCCTACGATCTCGCTGACTCTCAGGCTGCCCTTTCTCATGGATCATCGAAGAACGCTGCTCCAGTAACCCTGATTGGGAAAGCGGTCAGGCTCGAATTATTCGATGAGAGACATGCCGCTAAACTGGCGATTGCAGGACAGGACGATTAGATCTGGCGGTGTATACTCAATTAAATAAATACACCGCCGAGCAAATCAGCGGTGTATTCGGAAGGAATTAATCCGCCGCGAGTGGCGGCTGAATACGCTTCATCTCATCTTCAGGCATCCCCTCAACAACGACTTCCTCATCTTCTTGAGAAACCCCTGCATCGCTTATCGATTCGACGATGGGCTTTTCGACAAAACGCCCGGGTACGAATCCGGTCCCGGCCGGGATCAATTTGCCGATGATCACATTCTCTTTCAAACCGAAGAGTGTGTCTTCAGCTCCGGCAATCGCAGCCCAGGCAAGGACTTTGATCGTATGTTGGAAGGACGATGCTGAAAGGAATGAATCTGTGCTCAGCGACGCTTTCGTGATCCCAAGCAAAACCTCAATGAACCTGGCCGGTCGTTTTCCTTCCGCCAGGTAACGTTCATTGACTTGCTTTAATTCGAGGTAATCCACCAGATCGCCAGGAAGATAGCCGGTATCTCCAGGGCGGACCACCTGCACCTTCGACATCATCTTGCGGATGATTACTTCGAAGTGCTTGTCATTGATGTTCTGTCCTTGAGAACGATAGACTTTTTGCACTTCGGAGAGCAGGTATTTCTGGCATTCTTCTCGACCCTGGATGCGCAGGATCATGTGCGGATTGAGCGAGCCCTCTGTGAGCGGCTGACCTGGGACGACCTTGTCGCCATCCTTCACAAGCACGCGGGCATTGCTGGGAATTTCGTACGATTCTTCCTGCCGCAACTCGTGCGAAACCACAACCTTTACAGTTCCTGCCTCTGTCGATGCTTCTATACGAACTCGACCGGGATTTTGCGCGACGATCGTGGCATCCTCCTTGCTCGCCAGGACGGTTCCAGCTGTGATTTCGGTTCCATCTTCGACGGCAACACTCCATTCAGGGGGCAGAGGGTATTCATCGTCGATCATCTCACTGTGCTCGACGCGGACCACACGCAAGTCGCTGTATTTGTCGGATTGCTCGATAAACGCTCGGCCAGCGATTTCGGAAACAACAGCTTCGCCCTTCGGTGTCCTGCGCGCTTCGAAGAGTTCCTCAACGCGTGGGAGACCAGTTGTGATATCTCCAACGGCTGCCACGCCGCCGGTGTGGAAGGTCCTCAGGGTCAATTGAGTGCCTGGTTCGCCGATCGATTGCGCGGCGACGATGCCGACCGCCGCCCCGACATCGACCATCTTTCCGCGCCCGAGGTCCATTCCATAACACTTGGCGCAGATCCCATGGATGAATTCGCAGGTGAGCGGGGACCTCACTTTGACCTCATCGATTCCAGCCGCGAGGATCTTCCGCACCTGTTCATGACCCAGCATCTCATCCCGCTCGGCAATCAGCTCACCGGTGTGCGGGTCGATCACCGGGGCTGCCGCAAGCCTGCCAAACAGGCGGCTGCCTATTGACTGCCCGGCGATATCGTCACTCTTCCGGATGGTAATCCCTTCGGTCGTCCCGCAATCCTCATCGTTGATGATCACATCCTGAGCGATGTCGACCAGTCTGCGGGTGAGGTAGCCGGCATCGGCGGTCCTCAATGCGGTATCTGCCAGCCCTTTCCGGGCACCGTGTGTCGAAATAAAGTATTCGAGAGCACTCAGACCTTCCCGGAAGTTTGAGCGGATTGGGAGCGGAATAATCCTTCCTGAAGGATCAGCCATCAGTCCGCGCATCCCGGCGAGCTGGGAAATCGGCTGGAAGCCGCCTTTTGTGGCGCCCGAGTTGGCCATCGAGGCCAGGTTCCCATGCGGATCGAGAGATTTCTTGACTGCATCCGCCAGAGTGTTGGTGGTTATCTGCCAGATCTCGATCAACCGATCATTCTGTTCCTGCTCTGTCAAAAGGCCGCGGCGGAAATCTCGTTGAATGGCCTCCGCAGCTTGAAGCGCAGAATTGATGATTTCGCTCTTTTCCTGAGGGACAGTGATGTCAGATACTGCCAGGGTGTATCCGGAGCGTGTCGCATATGCGAAACCGATGTCCTTAATCCGGTCAGCTATTTCCGGTGTGGCATCCTCGCCGACTATCTCGTACAGCTCAGCGACCAGATCTTTCAACCCGCCTTTCTCGAGCACCCGGTTGACGAACTGGATTTCCTCCGGCAGTATCCGGTTGAAAATCACCCGTCCCACCGTTGTCTCGATCAGCCTTTCTTCTGGTTCCGGCAGACGGTTGTCCGCTTCGTCGTACCAGGTCTTCACCCACAGTTTGATTGTGGCATGGAGTTCGACCTGGTTGAGGTTATACACCAGTTCGACCTCATCCATGCTGGAAAATACCCGTCCATCTCCAATGAAGTGGCGCGATTTATCTTCCTTCGTGAGGTAATAGACACCCAGCACCATGTCTTTTGATGGACTGATGATTGGCTCGCCGTCAGCCGGTTTCAGCAGGTTGCGCGTCGAAAGCATGAGCTGCCGGGCTTCCCAGACAGCTTTTTGTGCGAGTGGAACATGCACAGCCATCTGGTCACCGTCAAAATCCGCGTTGAATGCGGTCGTCACCAGGGGATGGAGCTGGATTGCGCTGCCTTCGATCAGGACCGGCTCAAATGCCTGGATGCCCAGACGGTGCAGAGTTGGCGCGCGGTTCAGCAGCACCGGCCTCTCTTTGATAACTTCTTCCAGGACTTCCCAGACTTCAGGTCGGTTGCGCTCGATAAAGCGCTTCGCTCCGCGAACGTTCGCAGCATAGTTGTGTGAAACGAGGCGTGAAATCACGAAAGGCCGGTAAAGCTCTAACGCCATGGTCTTGGGAAGGCCGCACTGGTAAAGCTTCAAGTTTGGTCCGACGACGATCACCGAGCGACCTGAGTAATCTACACGCTTGCCAAGCAGATTTCGGCGGAATCTTCCTTTTTTCCCTTTAAGCATATCGCTCAAAGACTTCAATTCTCTCCGCCCACGTCGAGAAAGCGCTTTCCCGCGCTGGGAGTTGTCGATCAGAGAATCGACCGCTTCTTGCAGCATGCGTTTTTCGTTCCGGACAATCACATCCGGGGCGCCGAGCTCCAGCAGTCTCTTCAGGCGGTTGTTGCGGTTGATTACCCGCCGGTACAGGTCGTTCAGGTCTGAAGTGGCAAATCGGCCACCATCCAGCTGGACCATCGGACGCAGGTCAGGCGGGATCACCGGCAGTACGGTTAGGATCATCCATTCCGGTCGGTTTCCACTCCGGCGGAATGCCTCGACGACTTTGAGCCGCTTGGTCGCTTTCTTGCGCTTCTGTTTGCTGCGTGAAGTCCTCACTTCGTGCCACAACTCGTCAGCCAGCTTGTCCAGGTCCAGGCGCCGCAGGATGTCGTAGAACGCTTCCGCGCCCATGTCCGCGCGAAAGACCTGGCCCCAGCGCGTTTTTAATTCCCGGTAGCGGCTCTCGCCCATAAAAGTCAGCGGTCGAAGCTCGAGGAGCTCATCCCTCAACCGGGTGGTCTCATCTCGCGTGGCAGACGCCTGGTCATCCAGTTGGTTGCGGAGATTTTCCATCTCCAGTTCAGCATCTGCCCGGATCGCGTCGATCTGGGTTTTGACTTCTTCAAGCTCACGCTGCTTTTGGTCTTTTAACTGGCTTTCCAGGTCTTCTAGCTGGTCTTTCACGACCTTCTGAACACGGGAGAGATGCTTTGTGCTGATCGTCTCGCCTTCTTTCACGACGACGATCTCGGTGTCTGGAAAATGGATGGCAGCCCGCGAGACCTGTCCAACCTCCTCCTGCAGCCTCTGCTCCAGACGCTGCCCTGCCTTGAGGATTGGGTCCAGTTTCTCAGCAATCAGATCGTCGAACCGCTTCTCGATCTCCGCCTTGCGGTTCTGGAGTTCTGCGATCTTCCTGTCTCGGGAAGTCTTCACACCCTGGATTTGTGCATTTATACGGGCGCCTTGTTCCCTTTCAGCCAGGGTGATCTTCTCTTCCAATCGTTTTAATGCCTTCTGCCGCGACTCTTCGTCGACGTATGTCACCACATATTGGGCGAAGTAGAGCACCCGGTCAAGATTGCGGCGTGATATATCGAGCAGCAAACCCAGATAAGATGGGACGCGCCGGGTATACCAGACGTGTGCGACCGGAGCCGCCAGCTCGATATGCCCCATACGTTCTCTGCGTACAGACGATCGGGTAACTTCAACCCCGCACTTATCGCAGACGATACCTTTATAACGGATATTCTTATATTTACCGCAGTAACACTGCCAATCCCGCGTAGGACCGAAAATTGCCTCACAAAACAGGCCGTCTTTTTCAGGTCGTAGGCGGCGATAGTTAATCGTCTCGGGTTTAAGCACTTCCCCGTAGGACCAGCTCCGGATGGTGTCCGGAGATGCTAGGCTAATCCGTAATGAGGTTAACCCCTTTGTTTCCACTCAACTGCCTCCTGATCAAGAACATCCACGGATAGGTTTTTGGTTCAGGCAACAGCCACCCCATCACAGCATCTTTCGATGCTGTTTGTTACCCGACGCGTGATTGGATCGTTGCGAATTATGGGAATTTTGATCCTGGCGATTCCGATAAAGAACAAACGAAAACAAGCGAATGAGAAGCTCTCTCAAACGCTCGTCGGCGTATGTTTAGTCTTTTTTTGCATGCGCTTGAATTATAACCGAAGTACTCCGCAAACGTCAAGAGAGCGAATCTTCCACTCCAACAACATCAAATCGATGTCGTCGCCGGGTGCAACGGTATCGAAAAATAGAACGTGCTCCCTTTGCCCAGTGTGCTATCGACCCACACCTGGCCTCCATGTCGATCCACAATAGATTTAACGATCGCCAGTCCTAAACCAGAACCGCCATCAAATTTAACTCCCTTTTGCGAAGGGCGGTAAAATTTCTCGAACAGGCGGCGTTGATCGGTTGGCGAAATCCCTATTCCGGTATCCTTAATGGAGAAGATGACTTTATCCTGGTCCAGCCTGGCAGCAAGAGTCACTTTACCATCTGCGGAAGTGAATTTGATTGCATTATCGACAAGGTTCAACAAGGCCTGATGGAGGAGGTCCTGATCAGCCTCAATCTCCGGCATCCCAGGCTGGACAGGTTCAACGATCAGCTGAATCCGCTTCTGGGCAGCCTGCGCTTTTAGCGAGTTAACCACACCCTCCAGGGTCTCGAGCACGGATCTCTTCACGAATTGCAGTCCTATCCCGCTTTCGATCCTCCCGAGATTCAAAACATTGTTGACCAGGCGTGTTATCTTTTCTGTTTCCTGGTTGATCTTCCGGAGGTAATTCAACTGTTGGTCGTTAAGTTCCCCAACCATCGGCAGCATGTTGGCGAATCCTTGAATTAACGTGAGCGGCGCCCGTAGATCATGGCTTACCGTCGAGACAAACTCTGATTTCATCGCATCCAGCTTCTTGAAAGTGGTAACGTCTCTCAAGATACACACTCGTCCGACCCGGGACCCATCGCTGACCAGCGTTGAAGCAGTTGCCAGGTACACCGAACCGCCGGGGAAGGTGATCTCCACAGTGTTTTGGTCGGGCGAGGTTATTTTCAGCAATCTTACGAGGTCCGCGTTCTGAACCATTTCATCAACAGGTTTTCCAATGCTGGGGATGACCCCCAGATTCAGGACCTGGCGCGCCGCCGGATTGGTCAGGAGCAGATTGTCGTTTTGGTCGGTTACCAGAACAGGATCAGGAGTGGAAGTCAGGATGGCTTCCAGGCGTAACCGCCCAATTTCCGCCGTAAGAAAAAGTCTGGCGTTCCCCGCCGCTAAAGCTGCCTGCCCGGCGAGCGTGGTCAAATATCGAATTTCTTCCTCGGTAAATCGGTGTGGTTGGTCGTACGCATTCCACAAGGCTCCGAAAAAAGTGTTCTTGTGACGGAGTGCAACAGCAAGGATCGCCTGGGGAAGCTGTGCTCCCGCAGGTAAAGTGAAAATGCGCGGCCGGGTCAGGCTTGTCAGCTTCACCACTTCCCTTCTCTGGGCAAGCTCCAATACTTGATCATCGAGATAAGTGTAACTTTCAGCCGCCGGACCGTAACCGAATTTTCTCGGCACAAGCTGATCGCTTTCCAGATTCGGGATGATCGACTGGACGAGTACGATTCTTGAGGCCGTTGCACCATTAATCAATGCTGATTCCAGCACTGGAGTGAGTGATTCATCCAGCTCTAAGGTTGAAGCTACCCCCTGACTGACCATCAAGATCCGGTTGAGCTCATCAAGTCGCGATTTCAGACTCGCACGCATTTGTTCGAATGCCCAACCCAGCTGACCGACCTCATCCTCCCCCGCTACTTTCAAAGGACGGTCTAGCTCTCCGCGCGCCATCCGGTCTGCTTCAACCGCCAGGCGCTGCAGCGAGGCTGTAACAGTCTTCAAGCTGAAGCGAATCACGATCACCGCAATCAAAGTCAAGATTGTGATCATAATTAACAATGGTCCTGCAATCACGACCGACTGCTCTTGAACATACTGCGCCGGAACTGTGAAGACGACTCCCCAATCCTTCCCCAGAGCCGGTGTATAGTAGACCCATTTTCTGTTGCCATCGGGAGATCTTTCGTTAAACAACTTATTCTGAATTCCCAGTGAGCCGGTATACTGGGTCATTATCCGGTCCGAATCTGGATGATAGAGGATCTGTCTGCGATCGTCGATCAAGATCCCCTCCCCCTGGATGTCACGCAGGCTATTGAGTCCTTCGATCATTGATCTGGTATATAAATTCTCATATAGACTGCTTCGTCCGATCAGCACTCCGCGTATGGCGTTTGCCTGATCAACCACTTGTGCCATGAAAGAGATGGTAGCTGCCTTCGCGCCTGGAACTGGTTTGACTGCGAAATACTGCACTGGCATGCGGATCGCGTTTCTGAGCTCCCATAATTCGTCCTCGGTGAGAGGGAATTCTCCCAGCGTGTCTTCCGGCTGGCTGGCGATGACTTCACCCTGCACATCCAGGTAAATCAACGAATTGAAAAAGGGGACTTTCAGGATATCACGCGCCAGCGTATCCTGGATTTCAGGTAAGCTCATCTCGTAATACCGGTTTTCCTTGACCAGATCAGAGATCAACTTGTGACCTGTTGTGATGAAGGAAGGTATGCTGCTGATCGAGGTATTTCCGGCAGTTTCCATTCTCCCCCTCAACATGGTTAGAGCAACCTGACTGGAAAGATACCAGCCCCCCACGACCAGTACGAACAGCAGCAGACCCGTCAGGGGAGTCAGGATATAAAGGAAGCGAGCTATGAGCTTGCTTTCAGCCGGGGATGGTTCAACAGCCTGCTGTGCTCCCCACTTCTTGGGATAAAGTCTCGCGGCTCCCTCGCAGATCAGGCCGGCTATTGCAATACTGACGCCAAAAGCGATGAATTCCATCCTCAGGTGGGTGAACCCGTACTCAATCCGGTCTACCAGGTTGCCCTCGGAGACAATTAATGAGTTCACCAGGAGCAACGCGGGGGAGATCACAATAAATAATAAGGAAGCTAAAAAAGGACGACGGAGCAGCCGGAAGAAGGGGGTCCGGTATTTTTGCTGCACCATCCAGCCGAATACCGCAGCCAGAGAGGCCAGCTCCAGGGGAAGGTAAGCGTTATGGCTCCCCCACAATGCAAGCAGCAAGCCTGAAAATGCCCCCAGCGCGGCGGCGGGTGCAGGACCGATGAATCCCGCCGCCAAGAACCAGGGGATTGGCGCGAATACAGTCAGCAATGTCCCGATAGGTTCCAGAGGCAACCACGGGAGTGGCTGCTTGGCAGATGGTTCAAGTTCAATTGCTGGAATTATGAGGCTGGTGATCGGAACCAGGACGATCAGGGCTACCAGGACTCTTCGCCGCCAGTGATCGAGATTTTGGTTCAGATCCCGCCAGTTCCGTAACAGAACTCCGATCAGGCCCAGAAATGTCAGCCATCCTGCCCAGCCTAGAAGACCCACCGGTCCTTGCAAGGAAGGGGGATATTTGAGAAGAATGACCAATTCTGGCATGGCGATCTGCCTCTTTATATCGCAGAGATGATTACCGGTCTTTAATAAATGTGATCGTGTCTTGGGTCGCCTTCGACAAATCCGAATAAGCACCCCGCCTCGATTCAGAGAGGAGCCCCGCCAGCACAAACATCGCCTCATCCGCCATCTTGCGCAGCTCCTCCCTCCCCGCCCTCTGGTATTCCGGATGGTATTTAAAAGGACTGCCGAACCTCACACTTACGCCGCCTTCTTTCCACCTCCGGCTATACTTCACAGCAGGGTAGCCGGGTGTGCCCTCGATGGCAGCCGGGACAACTGGCGAACCGGACCGACTTGCCAGGTATGCCATACCTTCCTTGCCGCGCTGTAATTGCGGATTCCGGGTACCTTCGGGTGCGACAAGAACGATCTCTCCAGCGCGTAGGACATCCAGGGCATCCTGGACAGCTTTCCGGTCAAACTCCTCGCGCCGGACCGGGATCACTCCCCACAGCCGCGGGAAGATTCCGATTACTGGATATTTGTACACCTCGATTTTTGCCATCGGGACGATGTGCCTGGGGACTACGTGGACAAGGATGATCGGATCGACGAAGGCAATGTGATTCATCAAAAGTATCGCCGGTCCATGGGTGGGGATATTCTCCAGCCCCTCAACACGTTCCAGCCGGATCAGCCATGAAAATGCAATGGTACGCAGCAAGAATTTCAAGAAACGCCTTTTCAGCTCCCACTGAGCATGGTTGTAGGCGGTTTTGCCAGCCCTTTTCCTGCGTAGACTCGCGCTGTGACTGGTCAGACTCATAAAGCTACACCTCTTCGCTTTGGTAAATTCCCTGGTAATGTGGTGGCAGCTGGCTGGCCAACTTCCGCATAATCGTGTCTGTACCCTTTCTGATTGATTCACGGCGGTCTGCAAGAACTTCCAGCTTGAACGGCGCTCCGATCGTAACCGTCACGTCCGACCGCCGGAACCGCTTCATGTTCGCAAATATGTACTTGTTTTCCGTGCCAGTAAAGGTCACCGGTATCAACGGAACATCGGCCTTGAGGGCAATGTACGCAGCGCCGCCGGTCCCCTCCTCCAGACTCCCGGTCAGACTCTCCCTGCCTTCAGGAGCGATCGCCACATATCGTCCTTTGGAGAGCGCTTGCAGGATTATCTTCAATGCTTTTTTGTCCGCCTGTCCCCGGTGGACCCAGATCACGCCGTACATGTTCAGAATTGAGCCTAACACAGGGATCTTGTTCAGTTCGATCTTGGACACCGGATCGACGGTGACCGGTGAGAACGCAAATCCCAGGATCAAATCCGCATCCCCGAGGTGATTGGAAACTATTAAGCCCGATCCTTTAGAGGGGATATTTTCCAATCCTTTCACTTCAGGGCGCAGCCAGATCCACACGAGAAGCATGGAAAGCCAGCGGACAAAAGCACGGAAGGTCCTCCGCCAAAAGGTCATCGGGGCCAGGCGGATCAGATCCGGGCGCAGCTCTACGCTTCGTGGTTTCGCTGGTAGAGGGGTTTCTGTGTCCGCCATCTCCTGAGATCCTTTAGCCTGCCAGGCTGCGAGATTCTCCGCGATCCTTGCGGCGCAAATCACAACGCCGCTCCACCAACTCGACGAGCTGGATAAACGCTTCCTGGATATCCAGCCCATCAGTGTCCAACAACACAGAATCCTCCGCAGGTCTGAGGGGCGCAATGAGGCGCGTCGAATCAATCCGATCGCGCTCCTCGATCGTGTGCAGGATATCCTCAAGAGCGACAGTTGCATCTCTCTGACTCAGTTCGGCGAACCTTCTCCGCGCTCTTTCCTCCACTGAGGCATCGAGGTACACCTTGAGTTCCGCCTCGGGTAAGATGACCGTACCAATATCCCTTCCAATCATCACAACTTTCCCCTGGGATCCGATCCGCCTTTGCTGCCTGCCGAGCGCCTGTCTGACCTTTGGATATGTGGAGACGATGGAGACACTGGCATCTACTTCAGGCAGCCGGATCTTCCAGGTCACATCTTCCCCGTCAATCAGGATGTCCGCAGTCCGACCATCATCTTGGCTGGGAGGCACTACATCGATGGTCAACTTCTCTGCCAGCTGGCTCACGGCATCTTCATCATCAAGATCGATTCCCTCTTTTTGAGCGGCATAAGTCACTGCCCGGTACATCACGCCGGTATCGAAAAAAAGGTATCCCAGATAATCTGCCAGCATCTTTCCGAGTGTGGTCTTCCCCGAACCGGCAGGACCATCGATCGTGATTACATCTGGATAACACACGGCTGGTCCTTCACGGCTAGGGAGAGTCGGCCGGGGTTGATTCGCCCTCTCCCGCAAGTTGACTGGCAGCTCCCCCGGGAAAAGTATCAGCCCGAGCCCAAAGGATGATGTGCCTGACCTGTTCCGGAGAACTGCGGAACACCACCCATCGCGCCCAATCATTTGGAAGCGCGCCATCCCAGGCTGGTGATATCCACCAGGCAAAATCCTGCCCGCGGTAGCTGGCGGCAAGGCCTGTAGCGGGCTGATCTTCCGCATTGATGATCGCAGATGGATTCTCTCCTGGAATGACGCCTGTCACGAACTTCGCCCCCGGCCAATCCCGCAATACCCATCTCAATGAGGCTTCTGGGCTGGTCACGATCACATCTAAAGAATTCCGCATTCCCTTATTTAAATCAGAAAGTACGTTGAGCGTATCCAGGAGCTCGTCCAC
>CAYQDF010000045.1:0-24383 GCA_964416175.1 uncultured Anaerolineaceae bacterium | reverse complement strand
GGAGACTTGCGCCCACAACTGCTGGACCGGTTCGCCCTCGCAGTCGAGATCCACGGCATACGCGATGCCCGTGACCGGGTCCTGATCATGGAGCGCAACCTGGCATTCGAATCGGACCCGGACGGGTTCCGCAAGGAGTGGCTGCTAAAGGAGGGCGAACTTTCTCGCCAGATTGAGCAGGCGCGCCAGATCCTGGACCTGGTCAGCTACACGCAGCGGGACCTGCTTTCGATCGCGGCCCTGACGGCTTCCCTCAACGTGGATGGACACCGCTCCGACCTGGTGATATTGAAAACTGCCCGCGCTCACGCTGCCTTCGAAGGGCGGACTGCCATCACCGATCGGGACATCGCGCTGGCTGCAGAGCTTGCGCTGCCTCACCGCATCAAACGCGGCCCCTTCCAGCAGACCACTGTCACGATGGAAGACTTGCAGGAGCGCATCGATCAGCTTCAGGGCGGCGCAGCGGCCGGCGAGCCAGAGCTCATGCCGGCTGAAACCCAGACCGTCGAAAAAAAAAAAGGACTGAGCCAGGAAATCCTGGAAGAGGGCTCTGAGCAAGGCCCGCTGAAACCGGCCCCGCAGACCGTCTTCGATACCGGCAACGCAACCTGGTGGGAAGGGGGAGAGAAGGTGAAGGCTGGCGAACCTTTCACGCCTCGCAAGCTGGATACTCCCCTGGACCGGCTGGCCCGGCGCAAATCGGGCCGCCGTTCCC
This sequence comes from uncultured Anaerolineaceae bacterium, assembly GCA_964416175.1. Lineage (GTDB taxonomy): Bacteria > Chloroflexota > Anaerolineae > Anaerolineales > UBA4823 > CAYQDF01. The sequence goes on along the minus strand of CAYQDF010000045.1, from coordinate 23,665 downwards.
GCACGCGCACCGATCGAAAACGTGGCCGCTACATCCAGGCCCGTCCCGCCGATGGCACAACCACCGACCTGGCCTTTGACGCAACCCTGCGCGCCGCCGCGCCGCACCAGCTCCGCCGCATCGAGCAGCGCAAGCGGGTGGCTTTTGCCATCCACCCCGGTGATTTCCAGCGCAAGGTCCGGGTGAAAAAGACGGCCAACCTGGTGCTCTTCGTGGTGGACGCCTCCTGGTCGATGGCGGTGGCCGAACGCATGGCAGCTACCAAGGGCGCCATCCTCTCCCTGCTCACCGACGCCTACCAGCGCCGAGACCGGGTGGGACTGATCGTCTTCCAGAAGGACCGCGCCACCATGATCCTGCCTCCCACCAATTCGATCCAGCTCGCCCGGAAATCTCTGGTCGACATCCCGGTAGGCGGCAAGACCCCGCTCTCGGCTGGCCTCTACCTGGCGCACCAGACCATCGTACGTGAGAAAACGCTCCATCCGGATGTCATGCCCCTGCTCATCCTGCTGACGGATGGCGCCGGGAACGTCTCGATGTCCGGTCTGCAGCCGCAAGAAGAAGCCCACCGCATCGCAGAACAGATCGCGGAGGAGGACATCCATTGCGTGGTCATCAACATGGAGCATGCCGCCTTCGACCAGGGACTTGCCCAGGCTCTGGCACACCACCTTGGTGCTTCCTGCTACACCCTGAACGAGCTCAAGGCCGAGCACCTGTATCGGGCGGTGCGAGAAGAGATGGGAAGCTGATGCGTCTCATCATACTCAATCCATTAACCACGCTTGCTATCTTGCTGGCCTCCTGTTCGAGTGTGACCAGCGCCCAGCCTGGAACCATAACAGCCAGTTCTCCTGCCTCCACTCCCCCATCGACTCAGGCACCCCCCCAGCCCTCAACCTTCAGACTTCATCCTTCAGAAACCCTCACCCCTGCCCCGCCGGAACCACCCCGACCGCTCACCCGCTACACGCTTGTCGCCGCGCTGGACTACGACGCCCACATATTAACGGTGGATGAAAAGATTGCTTACGTCAACCACACCGGGTCGGATTTGAATGAACTGCTCCTGCTGGTCGAACCGAACCGCTACTTTGCTGGATTCACCCTCCGGTCCCTGGCCTGGGAGGGAGGCGAAAGCATCACCGGCTACACCCTGTCCGGGGTCGAGCTGCGCATCCCGCTCCCCGCGCGGTTGGCTCCGGGGGATAGCATCGGGATCGCCCTGTCCTACGAGGCTGTGCTGCCGAACCAGAACGCCCCTTACGGCTATACCCAGAGGCAGACCAACCTGGGAGATTGGTATCCCTATATCCCGCCATACAAACCGGGTGAAGGATGGCTCGTCCGCCAGGATGCTTTTTACGGAGAGCACCTTGCATACGAGGTGGCTGCCTTCGATGTGGAGATCAGGCTGGCACGCCCCACCTCGGCCAACAGCGGCCAGCTGACGGTGGCCGCCAGCTCGCTCCCACTGAGCGGCGGAGAAAGCGAAGTTTACCGCTACCACCACGAACCCGCGCGCAACTTCGCCTGGACGGTCAGCGACCAGTACCAGGTGCAGGAAGCATCTGCTGGCGACATCACTATCAAGAGCTACGCGTTCCCTTTCCACCCTCTGGCGGATGGTCCCGCCCTTGAAGAGACCGCCAGGGCCCTTACTCTTTTTAACAGCCTGTTCAGCCCCTATCCTCACCCGGCATTGTCCGTGGTGGAGGCAGATTTCCTGGACGGCATGGAATTCGACGGGTTGATCTTCTTGAGCCACGCCTTCTACGATTATTACACGGGGGATCAGAAGAGCAACCTGACGATCATCGCCGCCCACGAGGTGGCCCACCAATGGTGGTACGGCTGTGTCGCCAACGATCAGGCTATGGAACCCTGGCTGGATGAGGCGCTGAGCACGTTCAGCGAGCTGTATTTTTACGAAAACATCTACCCGGAGCTGACGGACTGGTACTGGGAAAACCGGGTGACCATCCACAATCCGCAAGGCTGGGTGGACGGAACGATTTACGATGCAGCCGGTTTCTACCCCTACCGAGACGCCGTTTACCTGCGCGGCGCCATGTTCCTGGCGGAACTGCGCCAGCTGATGGGAGAAGACTCTTTCCTGGAGTTCCTCAGAGATTACCTTCGGAAGTACAGATACCGCCTTGCGACCGGTGACGATTTCTTCACCCTGCTCTCCGAACACACCCAGGCTGACCTGAGCGGGTTATTGGATACGTACTTCTTGAACCGCTAGCCGCGCTGCGAGAAACCATGTGCGGACGCATCAGTCATACCATCCTGAAAGTTTGCCTCTTACTCGGCCTCGCCTCCTGCGCAAGGGCCACGCAAACGGTGACGGAGGCTCCATCTTCCAGTCCCTCGCCCACGGCGGCCGTGATACCTGAGGCAACCGAAACTGGAGTAGACTCATACCCTTACCCCCCGGTCCCCATTGGACCGGCTCCGGTCTCGACAGCCACTCTGCCAGCGGGCAGCTTCTATCCATATCCGCCAACGCCTCTCGGACCTGCGCCGATCGCCACACAGACTGGCTTCACTGTGGTCGCCTCCCCCGCCCCTCCCCGCCCGACGCCCCTTCCGACGAGGCGTCCTATTATCTCTCGTCCGGTTACGACCAGCTTCGGGATCTCCTTCATCAGCTGGTCGCCGGATGGCAGATATCTCTCCTTCCTTACCCAGACGTTGGAAGACGCAGCCAGCAGCCCCGCTGGCGAAGATGCCCTGGATCCCCTTCCTGGCACGGTTCATTTTTACGACACGGATTCTGAAGATATCTGCCAGTACCAGCAAAACAACCCCTTGGGGCTGGATTTCTACCGCTGGTTCACATGGCTTCCAGACTCCCGGTTGATCGTGCTCTCCAAGGCCGGAGGCCTCGTCGCACTCGATAGACCTTGCCCAGATCGACCGCCCCGGATCCTGCTCGATCTTTCCGAACCCATCTCCGACGTGTTAACCAGCAGCGCAGACGGCAGGTTACATGTGCTGCAGGGTGAATCCGGATGCTGGCTGTTCGACGTGAATGCCGCAGACTCCCTCCCCCTGGCGAGGTGTTCCCCGGAATCGTCCTTCTCACCCAACGGCGACCGGCTGGCAGTTAATTCAACGAAAGATGAAGGATATACGACCACAATCATCAACACTGCCACCGGTAGACCGGTCAGGTCGATCTCGTGGAGCTTAACTGGCAGCCCAGATCCTTCCGCCAGGACGGCCCTTCCTGTTCCCTCCTGGCTCGATAATCAGCGCCTCCTGATCTACCCCACGGATACCGGCCCGCTGCTGGTGACGCTCGGTGCCGGTTTCCAGGTCCAGTTGGTTGCCGATACGCTCTTCGGCGTCGCTGGTTCCTCTTTCCAGTTCACTGAGGCTGCGATTTCGCCTGATGGTTCCTCCTTCCACCTGCTCCTGGAAGAGGTGACCGGGCTGGATGCCCGTGCGGCCCGGATCTTTCTTTATCACTCGGAGAACAACCAGGTAGAGAAAATCCAGTACGCCCGCGCGTCATTCGCTATCGGGGGTGAATTTCTGGACCTCTGGAGACCAGTGGAACTGGGGGATATCGAAGAGGCCGAGCGCTGGCTGCGCCCCGTCGATCCACCCGGGAGCGAATCCGTTCGCCTCACCTCAACCGAGGAACAGGACTTCCCAGCCTTATCAATTGAAGGACTCGTTGCGGTGGCGAGGATAGCAGAACCCGGCTCGCTGACGACGTTGCTCGTGAAAGAGGCTGCCAGCGGAGAAGTGCTATGGAACTGGTTCGTCGATCCGTACATATATCATTTCTACTGGTCTCCAACCGGGGATCACCTGGCAGCGCTCGGCACCTCTCTGCTGGGCGGCGAGCAGGCATTATTTCTCTTCACAACCGCCGGCAACAGCCAGGCTGATTTTTCCCATTAATGCCCATACTTACCAGGTCCCTCTGTTTATTTCAAGTTCCAATACTTCTGGCGACCTGCACCGGACAGCCCCAGACAGATCCGAATCCGGCAGCCGCTCCATTCCTTGCTGCAATCCAGTCGGCCCGAACCTTGCCATCCCATTGCCAACCCCGGCGCTCACTCGTGTGCCTTGAACAGCCCTCTCCCCTTCACCTCCCGCTTTCCAGGAGGCTTCTGAGCCATCCTGTTCCGGCAGGACGCAGTGCAGACTGACCACGATCCTGAATTATCATGCCCACCATTCGGCGCCGCCGCTCGCGAAACCTCCTACCAGTGGGGGTACGCGCGTGTCGGCAATGATCAGGCATTCGAACCCAGGCTGGGCGAAGCGTTGATCACCTACAGCGATTTTTCATTCCTAGTGGATCATGAAGAATGAAAGTTGATTATTAATTCCTCTCTATCAATGTAATTCAGATCATTTCGTAGTCTTAGTAGGGGCTGGGGATAAGTGGATAACCTCGACAATGCACAAACAATCTCATACCTGTAGGGGTAAGCCGTGGAAGTCGGGCTATATGAAGCAGAACCACCAGCGGGAGTTATCCCCTCGTACATCTGGAGAAATAAAGACATTTCCGGAAAAATTTTACCAGGCAACAGCGGCTTTCAACATATGGACGGGGTCATCTTTCACCTCCCATATCTGGGGGTGGTAGAGGGTTGGATTTTTCGAACAAAAGGGCGACTTTTCCCCAATTCGACTCGCTTATCCACAGATTTTCACGAGTTATCCACAGAATTTGAGAAAAAAGGGAGGAAGTTTGCTAATGAGGGCGCCCCCACATATGACAGTTGGTTTAGGGGGCGATCACATTTGCTTCCCTATCACCTCCTGAGGATAACATTGACGCCTTCCAATCTCGCCTCCAGGGCTGCCAGTGTGGCGCTTGACTACGCCGCGCGGGTACGCGCCTTTCGAACCAGCGCCCGCCTCTACCTGATGCACGTGATCATCCGGCTCTATCCTATCCATGGGCGTGTGGCCTGAGCGGGAGCCGCTGTTCGCGATGAGCGTGGTATTTGGGTTGGGGCAGAGCCTTGCGGCGGTCACTGCTGCGCCGTTAATAAAGAACAGCGGGGAAGAGGAATCTCGGCTGGGCTTTCAGCCAAACTATCAGCAGCTTATTGCAGGTCCACTACGGCTTTGGGCCGGCTTTCCTGGGAACGATCCTGCTGTACACAGTTTCCATATTGTTGTATTGGGAGTTCTTCCTTCGCCGGATGAAAGAGTGCGTGCACGCTACAATCCCTGGTGAATAATGTAACTATTCAGATAAGACTGCATCTAATGGATCGATGATGAAAGGCGAAAGACCAGTGGCGAGGAAATTCGTCTCTCGTCCTTCGGCTGGAAAAACATCGCACAATCACATCAGGAGATTAAAACATGGAAATGATCGTCGAATTCCCTGGAGGAGCGCGGGTCGATGCCCGCTTCGGGCCTTTCACTGTGAAGACAGACCAACCGCTGATGGGCGGCGGCGAAGGATTGGCGCCTACCCCGTTCGCGCTTTTCCTGGCTTCGATCGGGACGTGCGCCGGAATTTATGTCCTGGGTTTTTGCCAGCAGCGCGGCTTACCAACGGACGGCATCCGGATAATCCAACGCGACCACCGCGACCCCGCTACAGGCATGGTGAGGAAAGTTGAGATCGAAATCCAGATGCCGCCGGAATTCCCCGAGAAGTACCGCGAATCGCTGGTGCGCTCGGCGGAGCTGTGTGCGGTCAAGAAGCACCTCGAACACCCACCGGAGTTCGAGGTGTACACCAGGGAAGTCGAAATAGCCGCGTGAAAAAAGGCGCCCCAGACTTCCTCTGGGGCGCTCTTTGTCTATTGGTTTCTTTATCAAACCCAATCTTTGGAGCTACCGTCCGATCGCTATGGTTGGATCACCCAGATTCTGAATGAGCGCCAGTCCATAGCCCGCCCAGACAGATTCGTCCAGAGGATAGAGCGCAAACTGTTGTTTATCCTCGGTGAACCTGAGGCACTTAATCCACACAGAGGCCGTCTTCAGCCGGGTCTTCGTACACCGGGTTGTTGCTGACCTCTTCGATTGTGCCGTCCCGGGATACCCGCAGCCTGACTGCCGACGTGGTGTGTGGACCGCAACCGCAGACCTGATAGTGGTACAGGAGCAGCTCATAACCACCGCCTCTCTCAGTGACGAAGGTGTCTTCCAGGGATTCCTGGAAATAGCGAAAACCCGGCTGGCGCTGAATCCCATATTTAGCTTCCAATCCCGTCGCGGCCAGAGCATAACTCAGAGCTTCGTTCGGAGATTCGATGGGCGCGTAGACCTCCTGTAGATCCTCGAAGATCTGGATCGCGGTGAACTGCTCCTCTTTGGAGATCACATATCTGACGTAGACAGGCAGCAGGCAGCCCTCATTAAAGAGGCGCGGCGCATTGAGAGCATCTGGGTTCTCCTGCTGGTCCTGGATCGGAAAATACAAACACCGGGCTAAAGGATAATTCGGATTCAGGGCGCCGAGCAGCTCGCCTGGTTCGCTGAGGGAGTCGCAGCCGAGAACCGAGATTGGGCTGTCCTCCGGGCAATCCCACGAGCCGAACTCGTTTGGAGAGCAGCCAGCCGCTTCGAAGACCGCCATGTTGAGTGAAGGGAACTGCGGTGCAGGATGGTTGATGACCTGCGGCGAGGCGGGATTCGTCGATTGGCAACCCGCGGCGACGAAGAGCAGGATCGTCGTCAAAACCAGGACACTGTGGTGTATCATTGTCTCCTCATTATGTTCTTCACCCTGGTCAAACTGAATACATCGCAGCAAAGTGCGACCCTGCGCCGAGGTGCGCTGAGCGGCACGAAGTGAAGTCGAAGCGCATGCCAGCTTCCCTGGCAGGCGTCCTTCGCCCCGACAGGAGTAGACACTGCGCGGTAAAGGATGCTGCTCTCATCAGTGGGTTTGCCCACCGCGCGTCTGAAGCAGCGCATCCTTCTTCTCCCGGGTCCAGTTTTTCACCCTTTTCTCACCTGCCCTGGCCTCTTCCAGGGTCGGAAATTCCTGCGACCAGACCAGCCTGACCGGCCGGCGCGAATAAGTATATGCCCTATGCAGGGAACCGTTCTCGTGCTGCCTGATGCGCCGCTTGAGATTGGAGGTCAATCCAGTGTAATAGGTCCCATCGGCGCACAGCAGCACGTAAACATGAAAAGTCATAAGCCTGACGCCTTCAATCTTCTTCGGCGACTTCCGCTTCTGGGCCGATGTTTGTCCCCCCGGAGAGGACAGTATTCTTGGGGATCACCACGATGCCGTCCCGGACCACCCACTCGTCGCCGTCGATCTCCGTGCCCCGCGGGAAGGGGCGGATCGTCACCTCCTGGCCCAGGCGTACGTTCTTGTCCAGGATGGCCCCCTGGATGTCGCAGTCCTCGCCGATCCCCAGCGGGATGCCTTCTGGCGCTCCATCGTGCGGCTCATAGAAATCAGCTCCCATCACGATGCTGTCGTGAATACGCGCTCCGCTGGAGACGCGGCATCGCAGGCCAATGATCGAGTCGCGAATCTCGGCGCGGTGGATGTGGCAGCCGTCTGCCAGGAAGACGTTATGGAGCGTCGACCCCTCGATGATCGAGCCGGGCAGGTAGCGCGGCCGGGTGTAAATGGGACGCAGCGAGTCGTGGAAATCGAAAGGTGAGTCGGTGCGGGTCAGCATCAGGTTGGTCTCGTAAAACGAGCGGATGGTCCCGATGTCCTCCCAAAAGCCGTCGAAATCGTAGCCAAAGACGCGGCACCCCTTGATGGCGCCGGGAATGACCTCCCCACCGAAGTCGTCGTCGACGCTGGTGGTGAGGAGGTGGGTCAACAGTTCAGTTTTGAACATGTAGATCCCCATCGAACCCAGGAAGGGGCGTTGGAGGTCGTCTCGACTGACAAACCTCTCCTGAACCTGTGGTTCCCTGGGTTTTTCGACGAAGTCTGTGATGCGGCCCTCGGAATCCCGCTTCAACAGCCCAAAACGATGGGCTTCTTCGCGCGGTACAGGCTGGACGGCAACAGTGATGTCGGCCTGGTTCTCCCAGTGGAAATGAGCCAGGGCTTCATAATCCATCCGATAGAGGTGATCGCCGGCCAGGATCAAGACGTATGGCGCGCCGGTCGCCTGGATCTCGAGCAGCTGCTTGCGCACCGCGTCCGCGGTGCCCTGATACCAGGCGTCGCTGTGCGGCGTTTGCTCTGCCGCCAGGATTTGCACATAGCCCTGGTGAAAAGCGTCGAAGACGTAAGTGCGAGCGATGTGACGGTGGAGCGACACCGAGTTGAACTGGGTCAGCACGGCGATGCGGGTGATGCCGGAGTTGATACAGTTGCTGATTGGGATGTCGATCAAGCGATATTTACCGGCGATCGGAACGGCAGGCTTGGCGCGATCCCGAGTCAGGGGATAAAGTCGCGCCCCCCGCCCTCCTCCGAGGATCACCCCCAGGACATCATTCATCGATGGCATGCTCTATCTCCCAATTCTATTGAGTAAACCTTATTCCACGGCGATAAAGCTTACCCCTAAGATTCCTGGTCCCCCGTGGACCACGATAGCCGGAGGCAGATCGTAGATGGGTACGACCTCCTGGTTGAGTTTTTCACCCAGCTCAGCGGCCAGAGCCTGGGCCTGTTCGGCTGCCCCGGCGTGCATGACGGCCAAGCGCCCATCGCCCCCGGCGGGGCAGCGCTCGGTGACGATCTCTTTCAGTCGGGAAACGGCTCGCTTGTGGGTGCGTTCTCGTTCGTACGGCTGGACCCGCCCATCCTGCAACGTGAGGATTGGTTTGATCTGCAGCACACTGCCCAACAACGCCGAGGCGCCCCCGATGCGCCCGCCCCGCGCCAGGAATTCGAGGGTGTCCACCAGGAAATACACCTGGCTGCGGGGGATGAGATCCTTCAAGCGGGTTTCAATCGCATCGGCGTCCTGGTTGTTATTCGCCCAGTCCACCGCCAGCGTGACCAGCGTCGCCAGGGGAGCAGCCACCAGCCGTGTGTCGATCACCCGGATGTCCGCTCCGGGGAAATCCTGCGCAGCGAGGGTGGCCGAGCGCACCGTGCCGCTCACTTCGGCAGAGGGGTGCAGGCACAGGATCGGCTCTCCCAACGGCACCAGCCGTTCGAACTCGGCTTTGAAAAGTTCTGGGGGAGGGGCAGCGGTCTTAGGGAGTTCCCTCGCGGTCCGCAGGCGTTCCATAAAGGTCGGGATATCAATGTCGATCCCCTCGTAGAAGCTTTCTTCACCAATAGTCACGATCTGTGGGATGACAGGGAGTTTGTGCAGGGCCACGTAAGCGGGGGGCAAACAGGCGGTGGTGTCAGTGATAATCCGGACCATGAGGGATATGCCTCATTAATTCATGAAAGCTCGACAGGATTATAGCACCGTAAAGCAGGCCTCCCGCAGTTTTTTTATCTGCGGGAGGTCCGTACCTCAGGTGCCGAAGGTGGGAATCGAACCCACACTCCCGAGGGAACACGATTTTGAGTCGTGCGCGTCTGCCTGTTCCGCCACTTCGGCGGGGGAATTATCTTAACGTCAGTTCGGAATAACCGCCGCTTCGACTGCGTGGCGGGCGTCCCTTCAGTACCCTCGGGATATATCTGAGCAGAACAGAGTCAAAGTCCCGAGCTTGCGCGGGAGTAGTCGCAGATGCCTGCCACTCCGCTCAGCGCGCTGGTTTGTTTTATCCCGAACTCATGGTATCTTATTATTCCAGTCGAATATTGTCAAGCATTTTTACACAGACAGACCGCAATCCCAATCGATCAACTCATCGATTAGTGTACTCGAGATCAAGTCGATTCGTCCTCGCCCGGGGGATGGCCGCGATCTCGCGGGCCGGTTTGGATCACGGGTGCATCCCCTCTGGATCAGGCTTATCCCTGTTTTCCGGTGCTCAGACAGTTGCCAAAGGCTCCCATCAAGAGATTGACGACCAGATCCGCCTTCTGGGTGACGCGCAGCTCACTCCATGTCCAGGCAGCTATCGCGCCGTCGGACCGATATTCAACTCGTGAAAAAAGTATTCAAACGCGTGAGGTTGGCTTATAATGTGCTCCTACCAATAGGTCCATCCGGATATGCCAGATCCATTCACGTTCCAAACCGATCGCCTTTTTTTACGCGCCTTCGAATCTGAAGACCTGCCTGCATTAAAGGCCTGCCTGAATCACCCCGAACTTGTCGGCAGACGCTACCTCCCCTGGGGCTTTCCGGAGGACCTGCCCTTATCGACCCGGCAGGTGGATATGATCATCAAAAAGTGGAGCGAGGCGGAACGCGAAGCCCATCTGGCTGCGTTCTTGCGCACTGAACCCGTATTGGTTGGATATGTGGAATCTGATTGGGACTGGGACCCGCACTGTCCTTTCGTAACGGTGGTCATCGCTCCGGAATATCAGCGCCAGGGCTACGGTTCAGAGGTCCTGTGTTTCCTGCTTCGCCACCTCTTCGAGAATACCCCTGCTCACAACGTCAACGGCTGGATTGCGGATTGGAACCAGCCAGGTCTCGCGTTCGCACGCAGGCATGGCTTCCAGGAGAGCGGGCGCTCCAGGCGCGAAGGCCTGCGCCGCGGTGCGTATTTCGATGCATTCCTAGTCGATCTCCTGCGTCCTGAATGGCACAATGCCCAGGAGGAATGAGCCATGCCGCTTGAAGGAGACCTGATCGTCCTGCGCGAAGAACGTCCCGAGGATATGAAGTTCCTGGCCGCACTGCGCAATGACCTGGAAACCCAGGCCTGGAGCAAGACTTTGCCGCCGGATTACACAGAAAACACGTACATGAAACGCTTTGAGGGTCGGGAATTCACTTATGACCCGAAAGAAGGGCGCTTTATTATTGCCATCAAAGAGAACGAGGATTTTGCCGGGACGATCAGCTACACGGGGCTACGGCCGCGGTGGTCGGCGACGATCGGCATTGTGATCGAAAGGCGGTTCTGGGGAGCAGGGTACGCCAGGGACGCTCAGGAAGTGTTGCTGAAATTCCTGTTCGAGGAGCTGGGGCTGCGGGTAGTGCGGCTCTACACGCACAGCGGCAACCCGCGCGCCGTGCGCCTGGCAGAGAAGGCTGGTTTCAAAATTTCTTGTCGGCTGCGCCAGGCGATCTTCAAGAACGGTGCGCTGTACGACAACCTAAAGATGGACCTGTTGAGAGAGGAATACTATTCCCTCCACCCGGAGCTGGTTGACGGCCTGCCACAGCTGGCGTAAAGTATCAATAGTAGCCCGAAAGCTTTGCCGCGCCTCACGATTTACCTATCACTCGATCAATCACCATGCGCCTTGGGATCATCGGCCTGCCTCAATCCGGAAAGACAACCATCTTAAATGCCCTGACGCGCGGGAACCAGCCAGTCACGACCAGCGGAGGACGCTTCGAAGTACACACCGCCATCGTCGATGTCCCTGACCCTCGGCTGGAACGCTTGGCGGCGCTGGTCCGTCCGGAAAAGACGATCCACGCCAAAGTCACCTACGCGGATATCGCCGGGCTGGAAGGCAGCCCCAGCGGGGCCATATCCGGGCAGCTGCTCAACCAGCTCAGCCAGATGGACGGTTTCCTGCATGTGGTGCGGTGCTTCGAAGATCCGAGCGTACCGCACGCCGCCGGGAGCATTGACCCTGCCAGGGATATCGCAGGGATGGACGCCGAGCTGCTGCTCAACGACCTGATCGCCGTGGAGCGCAAGATCGACCGGCTGGCTGACGAACGGCGGAAAGGCGGCGGGCGGGAGAAGAGCCTCATCGAGAGAGAGCTCGCTCTGTTCGAACGGCTGCAGGCGGCGCTCAACGCGGAGCGGCCCCTGCGCGATCTGGAATACAGCGCGGACGATGAGCGGACGCTCGCCGGTTTTGGCCTGCTCACTCGCAAACCGATGCTTCTTGTCCTCAACCTTGGAGAGAGCCAGCCGGCGCCGGAGATCAGCTACCCACACCAACACAGCGCCATTGTCCCCCTGCTGGGGAAGCTGGAGATGGAGATCACCCAGCTACCTCCCGAAGAGGCGGAGCCTTTCCTGGAGGAATATGGGATCGCGGAGCCAGGGCTGGACCGCGTGATCCACGTCTCATACGATCTGCTTGGGTTGATATCTTTTTTCACCATTGGACCGGACGAGGTGCGTGCCTGGACGGTGCCGCGCGGCGTAACCGCTTACACCGCCGCCGGCGTTATCCACACGGACCTTCAGCGCGGCTTCATCCGGGCTGAGGTGATCGCCTGGGACGAACTGCTCGCCCTTGGGGGGCTGAGCGAGGCGCGCGCCAGGGGAAAGCTCCGGCTCGAAGGTAAAGACTACATCCTCAAGGACGGCGAGGTGATGCATGTCCGTTTTAACGTGTGATTTGAACCGTCTCCACCCTCTATTGGTATAATCGGAAAACATCTGTCCACCCCGACCTGGAGAAAATATGAACAAAACGAACCTGTCCTTAGAAGTATCCCCCTGGAGTCTTTCCGACCTGTTCCCCTCGCACGATAGCCCGGAGATGCAGGCGGCTTTTGCAGACGTAGAAGCGAGAGTGACGGCCTTCGAGACCAGGCGCCCCGCGCTCGTCCCCGAGATCCCCGCAGTTGATTTCATGGACCTGGTGCACCAGCTGGAAGAGATCGACCGAATTCTCTACCGCATCTATGCCTTCGCGCAGCTCTGGTTCTCGGCGGATACCCAGGACCAGGCGGCTATCAATTTCATGGCGCGTGTGGACCAATTCGTCGCCGGCATCCAGAATCGGACCTTGTTCTTCAGCCTGTGGTGGAAGGAATTAGACGAGGAAAACGCGGCGCGGCTGATGAATCCCGCCACCTCTGGCGCTTACCGCTACTGGCTGGAGGAGATGCGCCATTTCAAACCGCATACGCTCAGCGAACCGGAAGAGAAGGTCATCAACATCAAGAATACCACCGGGGTAAATTTCTTCACCGCCCTCTACGACACCATCACCAACCGCTACGTGTTCAAGCTCACCGTGAATGGCGAAGAAAAGGAGTTGACTCGCGATGCGCTGGCGGTCTATGTGCGCCAGGCGGACCCCGACCTGCGGGCGGCGGCATACCAGGAAATGTACCGCGTTTATATGCAGGACAGTGCCATCCTGGGGATGATGTACCAGAACCTGGTGCGCGACTGGCGCAACGAGCAGGTCGACCTGCGTAAATTCGCCTCCCCCATATCAGTCCGCAACCTGTCCAATGACATCCCTGACGAAGTGGTAGACACCTTGCTGGAAGTTAGCCGGCAGAACGCGCCACTCTTCCAGCGCTACTTCCGGTTGAAGGCGGACTGGCTGGGGATGGACCGGTTGCGCCGTTATGACATCTATGCACCGGTCGTGAAATCGGACAAGACGTACGAGTTCGCTGCGGCGGCTGGCATGGTTTTCGATTCGTTCGAGCGATTTCATCCCAGCCTGGCAAGCCTGGCGCAGCGGGTGTTCGCGGAGAACCACCTGGACAGCGAGGTGCGCAAGGGTAAGCGCGGCGGTGCGTTCTGCTATTCGGTCAATCCCGGCCTGACTCCCTGGGTGCTGGTCAACTATCAGGGCAAGGCTGATGATGTGCTCACCCTGGCCCACGAACTGGGACACGCCATCCACTCGATGCTGGCCGAGAAGCACACGCAGTTTACCTGGCATTCCTCCTTGCCGCTGGCCGAGACGTCTTCCACCTTTGGCGAGATGATGCTCGTCGACCGGCTGCTGGCTGAAGAAACGGACGAAGAAGTGCGGCGAGACCTGCTCTTTCGCCAGGTCGACGATAATTACGCCACCGTCATGCGCCAGGTGTACTTCGCCCTCTTCGAGCGCCAGGCCCACGACATGACGCACCAGGGCGCCACTGTGGATGACCTGTCCAGGGCATACCTAGAGAATCTGCAAGAGCAGTTCGGCGACTCGGTAGCGCTGAGCGACGAGTTTGCCTGGGAGTGGATCTCTATCCCCCACATTTACCATTACCCCTTCTACGTCTACGCGTACGCCTTCGGCCAGCTGTTGGTCCTCTCGCTCTACCAGCAGTACAAAGAAGAACGCGAGGCCTTCAAACCCCGCTACCTCAAAATCCTGTCGGCGGGCGGTTCAGACGCTCCGGCGCGCATCCTGGACGAGGCCGGGATCGACATTCGCCGGCCCGAGTTCTGGCAGGGCGGTTTCAACGTGATCAAAGACCTGATCGGTCAGCTCGAAGCCATGCCGGTAAAGGTCCTTGAGGTCTGAATCCTCTAATTCCAGGAATGAATCCGCTCCAGCTGTTGACCTCTGCGACTGGAGCGGTTTTTATTATCCTTGTGCCTGGGATTCCTCTTGCAGCTCTTACCACCCGCCGGTCTGCTGGCGGTTGTGGATCGCCTGTTTCAGGTTCGAGAGCATCTCCTCATAGCGGGCGTGGTTGGCGGGGTCCACGTCGGTCGCCTGCTTTTCCAGCTCGGATAGGAGGTAAGTGATCCAGCTGAGCCAGGTGATGGGGTTCGAGCTGTAGTCGTGGATGTCCCTGGCGACCCGCTCCAGGCCTTCGCGCACTTCGTAGTCTCTGATCATTGGGAGCACTCCCGTGGGATGTAATCGGCCGAGAAGTATCTATTCGATGCTTCAGGAAAGTATAACATGATCAAAGCCGCCCCCAAACTGTCAGCGGGAGCAGGATAGGGCAATCGTATTCAGGCGATACATCTCCCTCATGCCGCCGCACCTGCGGCGGCATGAGATGCGGCAGTGCCAGCAGGAATAATTTGATTTACAGGATCACCGGACAGCCACCACCTTCGTTTGCAGAGAAATTTGCGGGGCGATGGCGGTAAGGGGTAGCTGCCTATTGGCGGAGGATAAGCGCCCGGCTTACTCCAGGCCGATCTCTTCCTCTTCGGCGCCCTCGAGGGCCGGCTCTTCCTCCGGCCTGCGGTCCAGCATCTGCATCTGGCGTGCAATCACCTTCGTGAAGAAGCGCGTCTCGCCCTCATGTTCATAGCGGTCCGTCTGCAGCCGGCCCTCCAGATAGACCAGGCTGCCCTTCTTCAAGTACTCCTGGCAGATCTCCCCCAGCCGCCCCCAGGCTTCGACGTTGAACCAGTCTGTGATCTCCCTGGGTTCCCCTTCGCTGGACTTCCAGCGGCGGCTGGTCGCCAGGCTGAACTGGCAGACCTTCTTACCAGTCGGCGTGAAATGGCTCTCGGGGTCCCGCCCCAATCGGCCGATCAGTTCGACGCGGTTAAGTCCGGGCATTGGTTTTCCTCCATTGATGTGAACAGGGTGTCAAATGAAACCCGGAAGTTCTGCAGATCGGGGATCATAATTCGGCGGCGAGAACTTCCGGGATGTGCACGGCGAATAAGGCTGAAATCGCACGATGGGCCAGAATCATGGGCAAACGGCCCCGAAGATGACCATCACGTCACGGAAGGGTGGTGTGCAGTACAGGTTGAGGCTGTCGAACGCCCAGGCTGCTCCGGCCAGGACGCACAGGAGCACCACCAGGCAGCCGCAGCCGGCCCACAGCCAGGTCCGGCTGGGGCGAGGCTCTTCTTCGGGAAACGATTCGACGGGCTGTGGAGGCGGGGGATAGGCAGCCCCCGCGCGAGGCGTGGGCTGCGGAGGCGGCGGTGGTTGGTAAAGCGGTTCCGCTTTAGGAAGGTTGTAGACCTGCTCGGGCGCCGGGGTGAACGTCGGGGATGGAGTGATCTCTGGCTGCACTACCCCGGGTTGCACCGGAGCGCTTATCGGGGATGCGTTCGGGTCGAAGGGTGCTACTTCGAAAGCCAGGGTAGTGTTTTCCCCGACCAGGATCGTATCGCCTGGCTGCATCAGGTATGGACCCATCAGTCGCTTCCCATTGACGAAGGTCCCGTTGGTGGAACCGAGGTCTTCCAGCAGGTAGGATCCGGCCTGCTGTGTCAGGCGAGCGTGGCGGCGGGACACCTCCGCTTCGTTGATGAACACGTCGCTGCCAATTTCTCGGCCAATGGAGATCTCGGTTTTTTCCAGGGGGTAGGTCCTGCCGGGGGTGGGACCGGTCTGCATGACGAGTTGGTAAGCCATTTTCTCCTCCTGATCGCTTCCCCGATTTGTCTTCAACGCTCCCGGTAAGTTTAATGTTAATTCTGCGGAGTGTCAAACAGTTCCGTGTCCCAGGCAAGCGCAGCTGGAGCCATTTCATAGCTGAACACCTGGCCAAAAGCAGATACCACGCGCTCCATCACGGTTTCCATAGATGGTGGAGGGGTGAGGAGCTGCTCAAGGCTGGCAACCGGATACTCCTCCAGACCGCAGCCGATGATCCCCTCCCAGTAGCGCATGTCCGGCGTTACGTTCAGCGCGAACCCGTGGCGCGAGATCCCGCGCGAGTCTACCTTGACTCCGATGGCGGCGAGTTTGGCCGGGCGCTGCTTCCCCTCCTGGGGATGATCAATACCGGGGAGGCGGACCCAGACACCGGTCAGGCCGGGGAGGCGAAAACCTGTCACTCCCAGGCCGGCGAGCGCTGCGATCAAGGTCTCCTCCAGCCGGCGGAGATAGCCGACGTAATCACCCTCCGGAAGGCGGCTGGAATCCCGTTCGGTATTCACCTGAACGGCGGCGCGCCCCAGCGGCAGCAAGGGGTAGCCGACCAGCTGTCCTGGCCCGTGATAGGTCACGTCTCCGCCGCGGTCGACCCAGTGCACGCGGACCCCACGCTGCTCCAGCTCTGCCTCGTCCCATAACAGGTTCTGTGGGTGCCCGCTGCGGCCGAAGGTATAGGTGTGCGGATGCTCCAGGAGCAGCAGCGCGGGTTCGCGCTCGCCAGCGGCGATCTCCCGGGCCAGCCTGTCCTGCAGTTCCCAGGCTTCCTCGTAGGAGACCAGCCCCAGGCGAAAAACCCGGCAAGTTTTGTTCATGGTGCGAAGTATAGCAGATATCGTGCACGGCTGATCAAGGAGTCAGCAGGTCCTTCGCCTGCTGCAACTGCGCCCTCACCGCCTCCGGAGCCGTCCCGCCGAGCGCAGCCCGGAGGGAGACGCTCTGTTGAGGATCGAAAACCTTACGCACATCAGGAGCAAAAGCAGGGTGGATCGCCTGGAGCTCTGCCAGGCTGAGGGCGTCCAGCTGCCTGTTTGTAGCTGCAGCCTGCCGGACCGCCGCGCCGACGAGGTGATGAGCCTCTCTGAATGGTAAGCCCTTCTCCACCAGATAATCGGCCAGGTCGGTCGCCATCATGTCGGGGTCGATGGAAGCCCGCATGCGCTCCGGATGGATCTCCAGGCTGCGCAGCGCTCCGGATAATACCGGGAGGGTTGACATTAAGATATCGAAAGCGTTGAAAGCGGGCAGCTTATCCTCCTGGAGGTCCTTGTCGTAGGCAGAGGGGAGTCCTTTCAGCCTGGCCATCAGTCCGGTCAGGTACCCGAGCAGGCTGCCTGCTTTGCTGCGCGCCAGCTCGAACACGTCCGGATTCTTCTTCTGCGGCATCAAGCTGGAGCCAGTGGAGTAGGCGTCAGACAGTTCGAAGAACCCGAATTCGGCGCTGGAGAAGATGATGACAGCCTCGGCCAGCCGGCTGAGGTGAACACCGATCAGGGCTGCGCAGAAGAGGAACTCGGCGACGAAGTCCCGGTCAGATACCGCGTCGAGGCTGTTGGGCGATGGCCGATCGAATCCCAGATCGGCAGCCAACGCGGCCCGGTCGATCTGGTAGGGAGTGCCGGCCAGGGCCGCGGATCCCAGCGGCAGGACCGAGGTCCTCGCGGCCAGAGCAGAAAGCCTGTCCCGGTCGCGGTATAACGGCCAGAAGTGTGCCAGCCACCAATGACTGAGCAGGATCGGCTGGGCGCGCTGCAGGTGGGTGTAACCCGGGAACAGCTCTCCGAAATCGCTTTCAGCGCGCGCGACCAGGGCGCGTTGTAAATCGGAGAGCTGGTAGTCCAATTGGGGAAGAGAGTCAAGCAACCATAGGCGCAGGTCAGTGGCGACCTGGTCGTTTCGGCTGCGCCCAGTGTGCAGTTTTCCGGCCAGCGGCCCGAGGAATTCCCCCAACCGGCGTTCGACTGCGGTGTGGATGTCCTCGTCGGTCTTTTCATAGATAAACTCGCCGCTTTCCAGCTCCTCCCTGATCCGGTCGAGGCCGGCGCAGATCGCCTCGCTCTCCTCCGATGTCAGCAGCCCCGCCCGCGCCAGCGCTCTGGCCCAGGCCTGGCTGCCGCGCACGTCCTGGTCTGCAAGGCGCCGGTCGAATTCAATCGACGCGTTGAACGCCCAGGCAGCGGAATCCATCTTCCCGCTGAATCGGCCTTCCCATAGGGTCATCGGTATCCTCCTTATGACATTGGACGTGGATGAACGCGAACAGTTGCTGATCCTTTTTAATTCTCGGTTGCCTCATGACCTGGCTGATTTACAGCCGGGCATGCGCAAAGCGCAAAGTACATGGATTACAAGAACGCCACGGATTTTTGGGATATAACCGTGCTCCTCCTTTTTACCAGTGTACGAGAGGAATGCCAGGTTCTGGTTATCAGTCCCGCTTGAAGCGCGAGTAGTCGGGTTTGGGGATGTTGAGCCCGGAGACGGGTAATCCGTTCAAGGCGCGCACCTTGAGCGGCAGGCCGTACAGGTGGATGAAGCCCGCGGCGTCGCTCTGGTCGTAAACGTCCTCTTGCCCAAAGGTGGCGAAATCCTCGCGGTACAGACTGAACTTGCTCTTCCTCCCGGCGGGGATCACGTTTCCCTTGTAAAGCTTCATCTTCACCGAACCGGTTACCGGCCCCTGGGTGCTATCCACGAAGGCATCCAGGGCCTCGCGCAGCGGGGTATACCACATGCCATTGTAAACCAGTTGGGCATACTCGAGGGCCACCTGATCTTTGAACCGCAGGGTGTCCCGATCGAGCACGATCGACTCCAGCTCGCGGTGGGCGGACATCAAGATTGTGCCGCCGGGTGTCTCGTATACGCCGTGCGATTTCATCCCCACCAGGCGGCTTTCGACCAGGTCGGCCCGCCCGATGCCGTGCATCCCTCCCAGGGCGTTTAAGTGAGAAATCAACCGGGCAGGAGACATCTCAGTTCCGTTCACGGCGACCGGCGTGCCCGAATCGAAGGCGATTTCCACGTATTCGGGCTGGTCGGGCGCCTGCTCTGGAGAGACACTGAGCTGGAACATGTCCCCTTCCGGCTCCAGCCAGGTGTCCTCCAGGGGGCCGCCCTCGTGCGAGAGGTGCCAGAGGTTGCCGTCGCGGCTGTAGATGGATTTCAGAGTGGCTTTGACTGGCACCTTGTGCGCGCTGGCGTAGGCGATGGCGTCCTCCCGTGAGCGGATGTCCCACTCGCGCCAGGGGGCGATCACCCGCAGGCGGGGGTCCAAGGCGGCGTAGGTGAGCTCGAATCGGACCTGGTCGTTGCCCTTGCCGGTGGCGCCGTGTGCCACGGCATCCGCTCCTACCTGGTGTGCTACCTCCACCTGATGCTTGGCGATCAGCGGGCGTGCGATGGAAGTGCCGAGCAGGTATTTCCGCTCGTAGATCGCCCCGGCGCGCAGCAGGGGGAAGAGATGCTCCGCGGCGAACTCCTCTTTGAGGTTGTGGACGATCAGCTGGCTGGCTCCGCTGGCGAGCGCCTTCGCCTCCAACCCGTCCAGCTCCTCTCCCTGTCCCACGTCGGCGGTGAAGCAGACCACCTCGCAGCCATAATTCTCCTTGAGCCAGGGGACGATGATCGAGGTGTCCAGCCCGCCGGAATAGGCCAGGACGACTTTCTTGACGCTTTGTTTGATCATGATAATCTCCTTATTGATTTCTCTAGATCTAAAATAAAACAGCCCTCCGGGAAGGAGGGCTGTTGCTGAGCGATAGCTGAACTCGCTAGGTTACGCAGGCGCGCCGGCCCGACCTTCCGGGTGGGAAGTGTAGAAAATGCGACGAGCGCGGGCCTGTGCGCAGAGCAAATCTGGCATAATGGTGGCAGTTTATCACCCGGCAATCAAGGTGTCAAGGTAAAGAAGTCATTCCGCCCGGAAGACCTTGCCTCATACGATCCATTAACACCTCGCTTACTTGATTCAAATACATGCGGCCTATAATAATCGCGCGGGCGGGGAGCCGGAAGGTTTGCTTTTTCCCCGGCCGGAAGCGCTTATCGGTAATAATTGATTGAGGAGTGTTTTATGAATCTGGAAAAATACACGCAAAAGTCACAGGAAGCCATCCTGAACGCTCAGCGCCTGGCGCAGGAGTACCACCACCAGGCGATCGAACCAGCACACCTCCTGCTGGCTTTGCTGCGCCAGGAGGAGGGTGTCGTCCCCGCCATCGTCACCAAGGTAGCGGGGAGCGTGCACGCCCTGCGAGAAGATGTGTACCAGGACCTGGAAGGGCGCCCAAAGGTTTACGGGGCTGGCGGCGAGGTCGGTCTGGCGCGCCCCGCGGCCGACGTCTTGACCGCCGCCGAACGGTACGCAAGGGGTATGCAGGACGACTATGTGTCTACTGAGCACATCCTGCTCGGCCTGACCGAGAGCAGCGAGGGAAAGCGCCTCAGCCTTTACGGCCTCACCAAGGATGCCATCCTGAAGGCGCTGTCCGCCATCCGCGGCACCCAGCGTGTGACCTCGCAGACGCCAGAAGATACCTACCAGGCTCTGGAGAAATACGGGCGCGATCTGACGGCGCTCGCCCGTCAGGGCAAGCTGGACCCGGTCATTGGGCGGGATGAGGAGATCCGCCGTGTGGTGCAGATCCTCTCGCGGCGGACCAAGAACAACCCAGCGCTGATCGGCGACCCTGGCGTGGGCAAGACCGCCATCGTCGAGGGCCTCGCCCAGCGCATCGTCAACGGGGACGTCCCGGAAGGGCTCAAGCACAAGCGCATGGTGCAGCTGGATCTGGGAGCCATGGTTGCAGGGGCTAAGTATCGCGGCGAGTTTGAAGAGCGTCTGAAGGCGGCGCTGAAGGAGATCACGGATGCAGCCGGGGAGATCATCCTGTTCGTGGACGAGATGCACACCGTGGTCGGTGCCGGCGCTGCCGAGGGCGCGATGGATGCCGGCAACATGCTCAAGCCGATGCTGGCCCGCGGCGAGCTGCACATGGTCGGCGCGACCACCGTCGACGAATATCGTAAATACGTCGAGAAGGACCCCGCTCTGGAACGCCGCTTCCAGCCGGTGTACGTGGATGAGCCAAGCCCGGAGGAGACCATCAGCATTCTGCGCGGTTTAAAAGAGCGCTACGAGGTGCACCACGGCGTGCGCATCACCGACCCGGCGGTCATCGCCGCGGCGACGCTGTCGAGCCGCTACATCACCGACCGCCACCTGCCGGACAAAGCCATCGACCTGATCGACGAGGCTGCCGCCCGGCTGCGAACCGAGATCGACTCCAAACCGCAGGCCCTCGACGAGGTCGACCGCCAGATCTTGCAGCTGGAGATCGAACGCCAGGCATTGCAGAAAGAAAAAGACAAAGCCTCGAAGGAGCGGCTCGAGCGGCTGGAGAAAGAGCTGGCCGACCTGCGCGAGCGCGCCAGCCACCTGCACGCCCGCTGGCAGAATGAGAAGGAAGCCATCGCCAGCCTGAGGGCCACCAAGGAGCAGATCGAGCAGACCCGGCTGGAAATGGAGCGCGCCGAGCGGCAGGCGGACCTGGAGAAGGTGGCTCGCCTGCGCTATGGGACGCTGCGGGAATTAGAGGCGAAGCTGGCGGAAGACGAACGCCGCCTTAAAGCCATGCAGGCGGAAGGCGCCCTGCTCAAGGAAGAGGTGGACGCTGAGGAGATCGCCGGCGTGGTATCACGCTGGACGGGCATCCCCGTCTCTCGTCTGATGGAGGGTGAGACGGAGAAGCTGATCCACATGGAGGAGCGCCTGCACGAACGAGTGGTGGGCCAGGATGAAGCGGTGCGAGTGGTCTCGAACGCCGTCCGCCGGTCACGCGCCGGACTCCAGGACCCGAACCGCCCAATCGGTTCGTTCATCTTCCTGGGCCCAACGGGCGTCGGAAAGACCGAGCTGGCTCGCGCTCTGGCAGAGTTTCTTTTCGACGACGAGCGCGCCATGGTGCGCATCGACATGAGCGAGTACCAGGAGAAGCACACGGTCTCGCGCCTGGTTGGAGCTCCGCCCGGCTACGTGGGGTATGAGGAGGGAGGGCAGCTGACCGAAGCGGTCCGCCGCCGCCCCTACAGCGTGGTGCTGTTCGATGAAATCGAGAAAGCCCATATGGAAGTCTTCAATGTCCTGCTGCAGCTGCTCGACGACGGGCGTTTGACCGATGGGCACGGACGCACGGTGGACTTTCGCAACACGGTGGTGATCATGACCTCCAACCTGGGGAACCAGCTGTGGGAGGGCGGGCGACAGGTTTCACGCGAGGAGGTCACCCGCGTGCTTCAGGCTCACTTCCGCCCGGAGTTCCTCAACCGGATCGACGAGATCGTGACTTTCCACCCTCTGAACCGCGAACACCTGGCAGAGATTGTGGAGATCCAGCTGCGCCGGGTCAAAGCGCTGCTCGGTGAGCGCGGCTTTACGCTCGAGGTGACGCCGGAAGCTGTGGAGTATCTGACCGAGGCTGGCTACGACCCCGACTTCGGTGCGCGGCCTCTGAAGCGGGCGATCCAGAAGGAGCTGCAGGACCCACTCGCTTTGAGCATCCTGTCCGGCGAATTCAAGGAGGGCGACATGATCCGCGTCGAGCGTGGGCGAGAGGGACTGGCGTTCACGCCTCTCGTGGAGGCGGAAGTGGTGGAAGCGTAGACACGCTTTTCATGTTTGCAGATCACTCAGGGTGGAGCGGTTCGGCGACACAATTGCCGGACCGCCTTATTGTTTCTGATGATTTGGCTGAGTGGTGTTCTGGAGGAATCTGTTGAGTCTTGACCGCGCAAACGAAGCGATGTATAAACATGATGTATGTGGAGGTGATATGCTCAGGACCCAGATTTATCTCACAGAGGAACAGCGGCGCGCGCTCGGAGATGGATCGACGCTTTGAGTCTCTGGAATAATCGATGGCCAACAGATATCTGGTCGATTCGGATGTTCTGATCGAGTACTTGAGAGGGCAAGAAGTAGCAAAACACTTCCTGGAAACAGTAGAGTCACGACCGGCAACATCCGTTGTGTGCGCTGCGGAGATCTTCGCGGGGGCGAGAAACGAACAGGAACTGGCATCTTTAGATAACTTATGGTTTCCGAGATCTTCTCGCCCGGATAATCCAGCTAAGATACAGCCACTTTGCTAAAGTTGAACATGCGTATCACCACTGTTATCCTCACCGGCGCCGACAACGGTATCGGCTTTAACATGACAAGATACCTGCTCGCGGACGGTTGCTGCGTGGCGGCGCTGGACCTGACGGACGAGAATCTGGGAACACTCCTGATCGACTACCCGGACCGGCTGCTCGTTCTCCGCTGCGACGTGGCAGACGAAACCCAGGTGAAGCGCGCGGTCGAAACGACCCACCGGCTTTGGGGGCGCATCGATATCCTTGTCAACAACGCCGCCCTGGCAGTCTTCAGCCCTTTCGAGGAGAAAACGCTCTCCGACACCCGGCGGGAATTCGAGGTGAACTTCTTCGGCGCTCTCCACCTGATCGCCGCCGTGCTGCCAGTCATGAAGGCCCAGCGGTCCGGCATCATCCACAACGTGAGTTCGGGGGTGGGGATCACGGGGTTCCCCGGCATCCACGGTTACGCCTCCACGAAGGGCGCCCTCG
>CAYQDF010000044.1:15742-24384 GCA_964416175.1 uncultured Anaerolineaceae bacterium | reverse complement strand
AGGAGGCCTTCGACTGCGCCGAAGGGTACGCGGCTCCGCTCAGGCGGCCTTCGACAATATTGCTACCTTCCGGCCAATTTTCTCCCGGATCACCTCACCCAACCGGTAAATACCCTCCTCGATTTTATCGGGACTCGCGTTTGAGAAATTAAGCCGCATCGTGTTTTTGCCGCCTCCCAGGGGATGGAACGGCTCTCCTGGAACGAAAGCCACTTTGTGGTGGGCTACGGCATGCTCCAGGACGTCCAACGCGTCCAGGTACTCCGGCATGGTCCCCCAGAGGAACAGCCCTCCTTTAGGATGCGTCCAGTCGACCTCTGGCGGGAAGAACCGGTCCATTGCTGCCAGCATCACATTCCGCCGCTCGCCGTATACTTTGCGGATGAGGCGGGTGTGGCGATCCAGGAATCCTCCGCGTGATACCTCATAAGCGACCATTTGATTGAACGTCGAGGTATGGAGGTCCTCTGCCTGCTTGGCTTCCACCAGCTTGCGGATGACTTCGGGAGGCGCGATCACCCATCCCAGGCGCAAGCCAGGGGCCAGGGTCTTGGAAAAAGTGCTCAGGTAAATCACATTCCCTCGGTAGCACGGACCGCCGTTGTCCCGCAGCTGGCTTTCCAACACGACGAGGGAGGGTAGATGATCTCCCTCGTAGCGCAGCTGTCCGTATGGGTCGTCTTCCACGATCGGCACGCCGTAATGATCGGCCATTTCGATCAGGCGGTGGCGGCGTTCGAGCGACAGCGTCGCCCCGCTTGGGTTCTGGAAGTTCGGCAGGGCGTAGATGAACTTCGGCCCGGTGCGCAGGGCGTCTTCGAGGAAATCTGTCTTCATGCCGTCCTCGTCGATCGGGACAGCCACAAAATCCGCCCCGTAGACCCGCCAGGCCTGGAGGGCAGCCAGGTAAGTCGGCGATTCGACCAGAATCCGGTCGCCGCGGTTGATCAGGATCTTGCCCAGCAGGTCGAGCGCCTGTTGGGAGCCGGAGGTGATCAGGATGTTATCTGGAGTGATCTTGATGCCGTATCGGGCCGTGTGCCGGGCGATCATCTCCCGCAGCGGGAGATAGCCCTCGGTGGTGCTATACTGGAGCGCTTTCGCTCCCTGCTCGCGCAGGACGCGCTCGCAGGCTTCGGAGAACTCCTGCACCGGGAATACATCCGGGGCAGGCAGCCCGCCGGCAAACGAGATGATATCAGGTTTTTCGGTGTATTTGAGCAGTTCTCGGATGGCGGAACTGCCCATCCGCTGGGTCCGCTGAGCGTAGCGATATTCCCATAGGGTCGTCATGCTTGTCTCCTGGATGTGAGTAATCGATTCACTTCGGGAACCGGCTGATCACGGTCGCCTGCGCCGGCAGCGTGGCGCGATCGCCGACCGCCATCTCTGCCGGCGCTTTCCCGGCTGATTCTGGCGCTCCCTGGAAAATAAATATCGGCGTGCCTTCCTGGCGGTTCTTATAATCGACGTAAGCCTGCCCGGTCAAGAAGCCTTCGCTGTCGATGGCGCAGCTCGTCACCCAGCCGATCACCCTGCCCCTGCGGTCGAGCACCGGGTCGCCGTGGTGAGCCATGCGCACGCCTTTTTCGACGAACCTGAACCGCACGACCTCCCCCTTCCGGGCCCTTTCGCGGGCCAAAAAAGCCTCGCGACCGATGAACCAGGGTTTATAGGTCTTGACGTATGCGCCGAACCCGGCTTCTCCAACGCCCAGGCTCCTTTCATTCTCTCCACCCATCTCGTGTCCATAGAGCGGCAGTCCGGCCTCCGTCCGCAGCGAATCGCGCGCCCCCAGACCGCAGGGTTTAAGCCCAAACGGTTCGCCGGCTTTAAGCAGGGCGTTGAACAGGGCGTCTGCTTCACCTGGATGGACGAATAGCTCGAAAGCCATCTTCTCGCCGGTGTAACCTGTGCGTGAGACCACCAGGTCGAAACCCCCGACGACCGCTTCGCAGAGCTCCGTGCGCTTGAGGCGGAGGATGCGGTCTCTGGTCTCTTCATCGCAGCCGAGGGCAAGCAGGATATCCCGCGCGCGCGGCCCTTGCAGCGCCAGGTCGACGCGCATCTCTGGCCCTTCGCCTGGATCGCGGAGGTTGCGGAGCACCGCGTCTCTCCCAAAAGCGCGCGCCCAGGGGCGGTGCGGATCCACCCGCACCAGGCCGTCTTTGACGGCGTTGAGCCAGGCCCAGTCCTTGTCGTCGTTGGAAGCGTTGACTACCACCAGGTATTTTTCCTCACCCCGGCGGTACACCAGCAGGTCGTCGATGACGTTTGCCTCGGGATCGAGGAAATGCGTGTACAGCGATTCGCCAACGGCGAGGGTCCCGATGTCGTTGCCGGTCACGCTGTCCAGGAAAGCGGCCGCACCGGCGCCTTCGGCCTGGTAAACTCCCATGTGCGCCACGTCAAAAAGGCCGGCTGCCTGGCGGACAGCCAGGTGCTCCTCTATCACCGATGTGTACCAGACCGGCATTTCCCAGCCGGCAAAGGGGACCATCTTTGCGCCGAGCGACCGATGGGTTTCGTAGAGCGGCGTGCGCTTCAGGGGCTGTTCTCTTTCCTGCCAGCTGAAAGTCGGCAGCGGCTCGAGGTCCACCGGTCCCATCCGGTAAGATTCGGAGGCTGTGATCCCGGCGAAGTAAGGTTTCCGCAAGTAGAAGGGATCGCCGGCTTCGAGCAAGGTCGGAGCCTGCCGGGAGGGGCGCACCACCACGGGTCCGGGGAGCTTCCGCAGCGGGTCGTCGTCGAAAGCCGTGAATCCGTCCGAGAGATCGCGCAGCCAGGCAGCCCCCAGCCCGGCCTTTCGTCCTGCCGGAAAGCCGATCAAATACCTCTTAAAATCGAGGCGCGAGAGCACCCCGTCCACCTCCCCCTGCGGGGTGACGATGCGAGTCCGCTGGGATTCGCCCAAACCGAGCGCCTCGACGTCGCTGGTCAGGGCATAGTTCAGGAACTGGCGGGCTTCGTCCCCTTCGATCTCGAATGCAGCCAGCCCACCTTTCTCAGCGTCGTAGTCATCAATGAAGAAGAAATGCGGATAGCCGTGCTTTTCGACTTCGTAGTCGATCCCGGCCTTTTCTGCGATTGAGCGGACACGCAGCCGGCTTTCTTCCAGGGTTGAGAAATCCACCCGGGCGCGCGACAGCGGACCCTGGCGGCTCTCCATCGTGTAAGGGATGGCAGCGAAAAGCAGGTCGGCAATGATGTCTGCGATGTCTGCCATGTCACCTTCTTTCAAACCGCGTTGGGTGACCCAGGGTGTTCCCAGCCGCACGCCGGAGGGATTCGCCGCCGAGGCGTCGCCGGGGATGGTGTTGCGGTTGGTGACGATCCCGGCCAGGTCAAGCAGGCGGGAAGCCTGGTCGCCGGAGAGCGGCGCGCCGTCTTTTCCGGTGAAGGACTTGCAGTCGAAGTTCGTCAGGTGGGTGTCTGTCCCTCCGTACGGGATCCGCACTCCGCGAGATTCCAGCCGTGCGGTCAGCGCGATGCAGTTCGCCACGATCTGCTTCTGGAGATTATGGAACTGCTCGGTCCGGGCAAGTTTGAACGCCAGCGCCATGGCGAGGAAGACGTTGACGTGCGGGCCTCCCTGCTCGCCGGGGAAGACCGCGCGGTCGATCTTGCGGGCCAGCTCCGGGCGTGTGGTGAGGATACACGCGCCGCGCGGTCCGCACAGGGATTTGTGCGTGGTGAAGGTGATCACATCGGCGTAGCCCACCGGCGACGGGTAGACCCCGGCCGCGACCAGCCCGGCGACGTGGGCGATGTCGGCGAACAGGATGGCGCCTGTCTCGTCCGCGATGGCCCGGAATTTCGCCCAATCCACCGCCCAGGGGTAAGAAGAGTAACCAGCGATGATGAACTTTGGTCGGTGTTGGCGGGCCAGCTCGGCCACGGCGTCGTAATCGATGCGCTCCGTCTGCGAGTCCACCGTGTAGTGAACGGCGTTGTAGAACTTGCCGGAGCGGTTGGCGGGCGATCCGTGGGTCAGGTGTCCTCCATGAAGGAGGTTCATGCCCATCATCGTCGCGCCCGGCTCCACGAGGGCGTGGTAAACCGCGTTGTTGGCCGGCGCCCCAGAAAGCGGCTGCACGTTTACAAAAAGCTCGTCCGGGGAGACCCCGTTGGCGCTGAAGACCTCGGCGCAGCGGCGGCGCGCCAGGGCTTCGGCGATATCCGCGTACTCAACGCCTTTGTAATAGCGCGGGTCAGAGTAACGCCGGTAGTCGGCCAGGCGGGCGGCGTAGTCCAGGATCTCCGCCTCGCTCATCCACCGCGTCTCTTCATCCGGGTACCCTTCCGCATAGATGTTCTGGAAAGCAGACGAGAGCAGCTGCCGGACAGCTGCCGGCGCGCTGCTCTCGCTGGGGATCAAGATCAGTTTGCGGGCCTGCCGCTCAGCTTCCAGGCGCGTGAGTTCGTCGAGCGCCGGGTCGAGCTCGGTCAGATTCCCGCGAAAAAGGAAGTCATCCATGGATATCTCCTGAATAGCGAGATATGGAATCTGATACTAGCTGTGACTCTCCACCCCGGTGCTGTTCTGCCATTGTGTGTGACAGTTTCGTCGGGCAATCCACCAGGCGACCTTGTTGGGTCCGGCACATTGCTACATCATTTTAGCCTTTTCCGGATGGCTGGTCAAGTGACGAATGGCAGGGGAATGGTGAGGAGTTAATTAACGTCAGTTCGGAATGACCGCCGCTTCGACGGCGTGGCGGGCATCCCCTTATTTCTCCGATCATCGAGGGCCTGGGGAACTTGCTCGCCGTTGCCGGCGCCGGGGCCATCGCCGTGCGCGTCTTCGTCCTGCCCTGGCGGTTCACCGCGCTGACAGCGCTGCTCTTCGGCAGTGTGGCTGCGCTTTTCATGGTCGGCGCGGGGCTGATCTTAGCCCTCATCAATTTCCCGGCGGTCGGCGCGTGGATAGGGGGTTTGGGGCTGGTCCTCGAAGCATTCGTAAGCCTGGCCTAGCGGCTGGTGGGTACTCACTTGTTTCCGTAAGGATTAGTTCTCCGGTTGACCTACTACTTCAAGCTGGATCCGGACAAACCGGACGATCGAGTCTGTTACCACCCAATCTGCACCCAGTGGACCGGGTGGTCGGTCGCTGAATCGGGCGGCAACAGGTAGACGGCGTCCAGCACTTCCAGGTGCGGGGAGACAAAGACGTGGTCGATCCGCCTGTCCCCGGACATGTCTAACCCTTCGTCATCGACCCCGGTGGGGAAGGCAGCCAGCCAGGCGTCCCGGTACTGGTCGGCGATGACATGGTAGGCCTCCTCGCTTTCGCGCAGGTTGTAATCCCCCAGGGCGATCACATTCGCCTGCCGGAACGCCCGCCCAAGCAGCGTGGTGGCGAAGACCATCATCGCCTCATCCGAGCCAGCCGGGTGCACGTTGTAGAGCGCGAAGCGGCGATCCCCCACCTGGACTTCCGCCTCGGCTGTGCCGATCTCGTCCGTGTCGCTGTACGTGAAGACGGTCCGCGGGTTTTCCAGCGGGTATTTTGAGAGCAGGGCGGTCCCGAAGGTGCCGGTGACCGTCTTCGGACCGTAATACACGTGGTAGCCCAGCCTGCCGGCGTAATACCGCACATAGTCGTTGTTTCCCAGGGAAATGCGCGCCGAATCGCTCTCCTGCAGCCCGAGGATGTCCGGGTCGACCTGGCGGATCAGGGCCAGCTGGCGGTTGAAAGCTTTCTCCCCCATCTCGTCGTTTGCTTGCTGGATGTTGTACGTCATAACGACCAGGTTCTCTTTGGCCGGCGGAGAGGGATCGGGCTTCCCGGTGGATAGGGCGGCGAGCATTGTCACCAGATAAACCGCTCCCAGAGATACCCCCCATGCGAGTTTTCCTGGCGGATTGGAACTGTCCACACCTTCTGCGCCCGTCCGCTCGGAGACCGGCGGTGTCCCGGCGATCATTCCTGGCATCCCGTCCTTAGCCATGCGTCCGTGTACCCACGCCAATATGGCGAGCAGCCCTCCGCTCAGGGCGAACGGCAGCCAGAACTTCCCCCGAAAGAACGGGCTGACCGGTTCCACGTACCCCCAGACATTGCTGAAAATGTTCATGAAGGTGAGGAGCACCAGGAGCAGGGAACCCAGCACGAAGCCGGGCGCCAGCCGGCGCGGTTCCGGGCGCGCCAGACTGATATTCCCGGCGAATACGGCGAAATCGAAAAAGATCACAGGGAACGAGACCAGCATGAACAACAGCGGGACCTGCTGGTACCAGACTGGCGAGCCGACCACCACCGGCGACGCGGTGGGGGAGGCCGGGAAGTCGACCGTGTGGGCCAGGATCGTCCCCACCAGAGCCAGGGTGAAGAACAGGTTCCAGCCAGCAAGGACGCCAGACCGCACGCCTGCGAACCAACCCGGTTTTAATAAAGAAGCCATCAGCCAGCCCAGAGAAAGCAGGCTCACTGCGCCGATGATCAGCGCATAGTCCCCTTCCGTCCAGCGAGCGACCACACCGGGACTCGAAAAAACGAAGTAAACGAGAGTCAGCACGGCCAGCAATCCCACGGCTGCCGAGGCGGCGCCTCCCCTGGGAGCTGCCGGAGGGGTTGCAGGGATCGCTGCGGCAATTCCCTTCGTTGATTCCTTCGATTGTTCCCTTTCTGTTCCTTCGTCAGGCCAGCGGACCAGCACCAGTCCGAGGACAGCTCCCAGGACCCACCCGATCCAGCCGAAGGACGGCGTCAGTGAGAGGTCTATGGTGTAGTTCAGCGTCCGCAGGAGCACGGACAGGCCGACGGCGAGGGCGAGACCCTGCGCGAAGCGTAGCCCAGGCCGTGTACCGGATTTGCCTGGGGACGCCTTAATCTCCGCTGCGAGGAGGAGGGGGAAAAGGACCAGCGCCGCAGCTGTTCCAACCCCCGCGGCCAGCATCCTGCCGACTGTGCCCAGATACGGCGTGAGGCTGCGCGCCAGGATGAGCAGTGCGCCTGCCGCCCAGTACTGCCAGCGGGGGACAGGGTGTTTGAGAAGGAGCAGGAGGACCGGGCTGAAAAAGAACAGGACCCCCAGGGCTTTTTCGTCCAGCGAGGTCTTCAACAGGTCGAGGATGTAGATCGATTCGACCAGCGTGGTCGCCATCTGTACTGTGAGAAGGAGCAGAATGCCGATGCCGAGTATGTAAAGGTCCTTGGTGATTCGCATGAATCGGTGCTCCATGGGCGTTCCAGACGGATTTCCCTGAGAACCGCTTCCCGGGCGGGAAGGTTGCCGTGGATATCATGAATCGCGGCAACCCGCGTGGCAGTCAGTGATCATAAATTCTACCATTTCCTCAGCTGTTCTGGTTCTTCGCGAAAGCGGAAAAATCCAGGCCGGTCGGTTCCTGGAAGACGCGCAGGTCGAAATGTCCCGCCGCTGCGAGCAGGTGGTCGAAGATCTCGGATTGGATGGCCTCGTACTCCTCCCAACGGGTGGTGCGGGTGAAGATGTAGAGTTCGATCGGCAGGCCGGTCGCCGTGGGGGAAAGCGTCCGGACCAGGAATGGCTGGCCTTCCTGATGGATGTCCGGACGATTCCGCAGATAAGAGACGATGTAGGCGCGGAAGACTTCGGTATTGGTGATCTGGGGTCCATCGAGCGGAGAATCGTACTGCGTGGGGTGGGCGAGCCGGAACTCCTCGATTGCCTGCAAGCGCATTTCCAGGTAGTCCTGGATCAGGTCGATCCGGCTCAAATTCTGGAGCATCGGCTCATCGCAGAACTTGATGCTGGTCATATCCACCAGGATCGAACGCTGGATGCGCCGGCCGCCGCTTTCCTGCATCCCCCGCCAGTTCTTGTAAGCCTCTTCGACGATCTTATAGGTTGGGATGACGGTGAAAGTCTTGTCAGAGTTCTGGACCTTTATCGTGTGCAGCGTGATGTTGACGACGTCCCCGTCTGCGCCGTAGCCGGGGACCTCGATCCAGTCTCCTTCCTTTATGAGACCGTGCGCTCCAATCTGCACGCTCGCCACGAGCGAGCGGATCGTATCCTGGAAGATGAGCAGCAGCACGGCAGTCAGCGCCCCCAGGCCAGTGAGCAGCACCAGAGGTGATTGACCGGAGAACAGTGATATCGAGAGGATGATCGCAACGATCACGAAGAGGATCTTGGCGATGTCAAGGTAGCTTTGGATGCTGACGCCGTTGAAATTCGGGCGGCTCTCGTAGATCTCGTTCAGCGCGTTGAGCAGGGCGAGGAGAGTCAGGAGGGAGAGCACCATGATCAGGAAAAGGGCAAGCCGCTCGACCTGGTCCTCGTAAGCCGGGAAGAGGTATGCGAGGGCGTAAACCGCTGCAAGGGGCGTCAGCCAGGCGATGCGGGTCGGGCGCAGGTGCTTGACCAGGATATCGTCGATTCGGGTTGTGGATCGTGAAGCTAGCCTGATCAGCATGCGGGCCACGATGTTGCGCGTGAACAGGAGCAGCAGCACGCAGAGGACCGTTATCCCCCCGGCCACGAGGATCGGCTGCTGCGCTGCCAGGTCAATCAGTGCGGATCTATCCATAAATCCCTCCCGCTGGTGTTCAAAGATATCGACAAAATCAGGGCTTACGCAGGCAATTTCTCCAGAACTGCGTAACTCCTACAAATTTTATCATTTTTCTGTAGATATGAATCGATCGTCGAGGT
>CAYQDF010000044.1:0-15642 GCA_964416175.1 uncultured Anaerolineaceae bacterium | reverse complement strand
CCGGGGGTTAAGAACGCGCCAGCCCCTTGCGAATCAACACGATCGTGGCGGCCCCCAGGAGCAGCGCCAGCACACCCAGTGCAGCGGCGGTCGTGACGGGTTCCAGGGGTTTTGCGGAGACCATAACCGGGCGCGCTGCAGGGGACGCAACCATCCATTCGAACCGCGCCACGCTGTCCTCCAGGCCTCTCCGCCTGACAGCCACCTCCACTTCCCACGGTCCTGCCAGGCTGAGGTAGTTCCCCCCCAGACGGTACATCCCGGGTTCGGTTTCTTCAGCGTCAGCGGTGACGGTGCCGAGGTCCAGGTCAAGATAGGTGAAGCGAGTGATCACCCGCAGCACCTCCGCCGGCGGGGGGCGCCGGGTGCTGGCGACCCGGATGTTGATCACATTGGCGCCTGGGATGTTCGGTTTGACCGACAGGCTCACCAGCAAGTCTTCGACCTGCTGGCTGAGCGAATCCGGCAGGGCTTCCGCTGGCGGGTTGAATTCCGGCCCACGCGCAGGGGGTGAGGCAGTGAGGTATCCCACGAACAGGAAGACGAACAGGCCCAGGCCAGCCTCCACTGCCATAAGGTATGGCAGCCGCCGCAGCGGCAGCGGAGGCCAGGCCTCGGCGCGGTGAAACAGCTTCGCGATCGGCGCAGCCAGCGCCGGGTTAATCGCGAGCGAATTTACTAAACCGGCGCAGCCGACCAATAGCATCAGGGCGACCTTCCCAAGCAAGGCCTTGCCATAGGACGTGGTCAGCAGGGCATCGAGGGAGGCGACCTGCAGCCCAGTGTTGTAGATTCCCGTGGCGATGAGGGCGAGGACGCTCGCCGCAGCCAGCCAGCTAAATGGACGCCAGACGGTCCGGAGGAGCTCGCTGCGGTCCTGGCGGCTGCGGAGCACGACCGGCAGGGATCCGACCAGCAGCGCCAGCAGCCCGCCCACCCAGAAAGAAGCGGTCATCAGATGGATGAAATCGCTCGCCAGAGAAGCTGCGGACCCTGGATTCACCGCCGCGGCGTGCCCGGTGGCGGCCTGCAGCAGGGTGAGGCCGGCAGCGCATATCATCAACACGGCCGATGTGATCAAGGTCGAGCGCATTGTCGCCGCGCCTCCCGCCGCTCCCGGTCCTTCGGAGGGCTGTTCATCCCTGGAGATCCAGAGCAGGAATACCATGAACAGCAGGAGCACGCCGCGAGCCAGCCAGGCAGCTCCCCAGCGCGAGGCGATCAGCAGCTGGGAGAGGATCGATGATAGCGGTGTTCCCGCGGGTAAAGAATCCCTGGCGGCAACTGCCTGCCAGAAAAGGGCAAGCAGGGCGCCTGCGATCAGCGCGATCAGGCACCAGAAGATCCATTTCCTGACCCGCCGGCGGAGGGCGCCGAAATCGAGGCGCGTTTCCGGCCGGTCCGGGAGGCGCGGCAGAATGAACAGTGAGACGGCGATCCCGCCGGTCAGACCGGCCAGAACGCTGTAGTTGATCCAGCGGAGGATCACTTCGAACAGCGGGATCGACGGTGTGGGTCTCGCCGCAGTAAAAGCTGCGCTGCTTACCTCCGCTCCAACCCCGAAGACAATTAATCCCCGCGTGTAATGGGCATCGACCTCCGAGTGGACTCGCCAGGACAGGCTGTATATGCCGGCGGGGAGCTCCGGCAGGTCAAGCACGAGGGAAGTGGCATCCTGGGGGTCGCGAGCGATGGAGGAGATCCGCACGGGGTCCCCGTTCACGTCCAGGAGCTCCGCCGTGCTGAATCTTGCCGAGATGGTCTCGGTGAACCAGAGCCGGATCTGGCGCGGGGATTCGCTCAGCGAAGCGTTATCCGCCGGGTCCGAGCGCACGAGGACCGCGTGGGCCGCAGCCGGAAATGCGGACAGCATGGCTGCCAGCAGTCCCGCGCAGATCGCCAGCAGAAGCTGGTTGATCGGACGGGCCATCAGGGACCCCTTTCCAGGCTCTCGCGCCGTCAGAGGGGATGGGCGGAAAAGATAGTTACCGAACGCTCTCAAGACGCCAAAAATTCATCCAGCCTTCGTGTTCTTCCGCCTGGCAGTGATCCCCACGGTGGCGGCTGCCGCGAGGATGATCACGATCACCCCTGCCGCGATCCACGTTGGTGAGATTCCCTCACCGGTGCTTTCCTCTTCAGCGGAACCCCCGGCTTCTCCCGGTTCGATCCCCACGTAGAAGATAAATTCCCCCTCAGATCGGTCGCCGTCCAGCAGGAGTACTTCCCATTGCACTGTGTACGCCCCATTGGGCAGGGGCGGCAGGCTGGCGACCAGCGCGGCGTGATCGGGGTCTTCCAAATCCACCCCGCCGTCGCCGGCGTCGACCTGTTTGCCTTGCGAGTCATACACGGCGACCCTGCTTTCCGGGGTCTGCAGCTCTTCTTCGAACCGCAGGTACACCCGCGGCGGCGATGTGTCAAGAACCTCCCCCGATCCAGGGTCGGACTCGGCGACGTCTATTTCGTGCGCCGGGGCAGCGGCGATCAGGAAGAACAACATCAAAGAGATTGCGGCAAAACGGATGGTCATGAGACTTTTTTCCTCCATGGATCGATTTCGGCCAGTTGCGCAGCAACAAATTAAGGTAAATCATATCGCAATTTGGTCAAAAAAAAGGGAGTGATCATCTCTGAATTAACCCTTGTTATCCTGAAATTCACCCGAAACGGGTGACCCGTGAAATCGCCTGTTCTTGCTACACTTCCCACATGACGGCATCCAGCTGGTTCTGCCGCGCGGCCCGATTCCACCTCCCAGGGGCACTTTTGCTGGCTGGCATCGCCCTGGCAAGCTATGTCAGCGGCGTGCACCCGGGTGATCTTACCCGCGATCCGACAGCGGTTCTGCAGGTCAGCCCATTCACCGGCCTGCTGTCCAACATCGGCGTCTTGCTGTGGTGCGCTGCGGCAGCTGTCCTCTTATTCTCGGCAGCTCTGCTGCATGGCAAGGGAGCTGTGAGAAATGAACTGCTCTTCTTCCTCTCAGCCGCCGGCATCACCCTGGCAGTCCTGATCGACGACTTATTCCGCCTGCACGATTATATCTTCCCGTATCTCCTGCACATCCGGGGGGAAGTCTTCTATGCGTTGTACTTCCTTGCCTTGTCTGCCTTCCTGGGGCGCTTCCGAGGAACCCTCGTGAAAAGCGGGATTTTCGACCGGCTGGCTCAGGCGCTGGTTTTCCTCGGACTGTCCGTCGTGCTGGACGCTTTCTTCGATTCAGGCAGACCCTGGCATTTTCTCATCGAAGATGGATTCAAGTTCCTTGGAATCGTCAGTTGGGCCGCGTTCATGACCGGCATCAGTCTCCAGGCAGTCTCGGGGAAAGTTCGGGCATTCCCGGAGCCGGCAGGAATCACTTTTACAGATCTGTTCAGGCAGTCGCCCCGGCAGGATCCGCGCGGGACTCCGGTCCCTCAGACCTTTCATGAGGTCACGAGCACAAAGGAGGTGAACCATGTTGTTTAGCGATCGTTCAATCTGGACCATGATCCACGGTATCGTCCTGGGAGGCGGCTTTCTCTTCCTGTTTTCAGCTGCCCTGTACTGCATGTGGCACCTGGATGGCGAGAAAATGTCCTCCGGTCTGCTCCAAAAACAGTGCCAGTCGCTCTCCCGGCTGACCATCGCCATGGCTGTCATCCTGTGGCTGATTGTGATCATTGGCACCTTCGTCGCCTTCCCGGATTACAGCGCCAACCCGCCCGCGGATGCCGAAGACTTGAGCGCATATCCGGAGGCGCTGCTGAAATCCAGCGCGGAGACGCGCTGGCTGCATTCGATCGGTATGGAAGTCAAGGAACACATGCCCTGGATCCCGGCAATGCTGATGACTGCTGTCGCGTTCATCACCACGCGCTACCGGGCCGGATTCGTTGCGAACAGCGAGCTGCGCAGCCGGCTGCTGGTGGCGTCGGTCCTGGTTGGGGGGGTGGTGGGATTGGTTGCCTTGTTCGGCATCTTCATCAACAAAGTCGCTCCGCTGATGTGAGAAAAGGAGAGCCTCAGATGCGTGAAATGGAACATCCTTCACAGGCGATGATGGACAAAGGGCCGGCTGCTGCCGCCTTTCTCTCCGCCGGAATCGGATCATTCACCCTCGGCTTACTGACGCTGCTCGGCAGATATGCCGGGTTCGTGGCTCCAAACCTCTACGCGCCGGTAGGAAACCTGACCGGGAAAGTGGGCATCGCGCTCCTGGCCTGGCTGGTCTCCTGGGTCGGTCTGCACCTGCTTTGGACGCGGAAAGACCGGTCCGTGGACCTGGGGAAGATTTTTTGGATCGCCCTCGCGCTGGTCGGTTTCGGGTTGCTGGCCACTTTCGTGCCATTCTTGTTGCGTCGTTGACCCCTTTCGTGGAGGGGCGGATCGAGCCATCGACCGGTGTTCTTGGGAATGAAGCTCGCGAGGGGTGATTCATGGTTCACAGGATTCTCAAGCGGAAGACATCCTGGGCGGCCTGGATCACCCTGAGAAGCGGGCTCTCCAGCCCTGAGCGGATGGTCAAGCTCGGTTTTCCCGTGGTGCTGTTCTTTCTGTACCTGACGATCTACACCGGGCTTGCCGATCCGAATATCTCGATTGAACTGGAACCGGTGGTCGCCGCAGGTTTGGAGATGCCGGTCTACCTGACCCACGCCGGCGATGGCAGCGGGCGGCTTTTCGTCGTCGAGCTCAGCGGACGGATTCGGGTGATCGACAGCGGAGACCTCCTGGAACAGCCGTTTCTCACCATCCAGGATTCCGTCAAATGCTGCGCGGAGCAGGGCCTGTTCAGCGTGGCTTTCGACCCGGATTACGAGTCGAACGGCGAGTTTTACGTAAACTACACCAACCGGAAAGGCGACTCGGTCATCGCCCGCTACACCACTCGTGATCCTTCTGCGAGTGTGGCGGATCCGGTGAAGGTCACTCCGATCCTGGTCATCGACCAGCCTTATTTCAATCACAATGGCGGCCTGCTGAAGTTCAGCCCGCGGGATGGCTACCTTTATATCGGCATGGGCGATGGCGGCGGCCCCGGAGACCCGGAGCACCGCGGCCAGAATATGAACACATTGCTGGGAAAGATGTTGCGGATCGACGTGCGCGGTAAGACGACGTACACGATTCCGGCTTCGAATCCCTTTGCCGCGCAGGAGGGCGTCAGGCCTGAAATATGGGCCTCCGGCCTGCGCAACCCCTGGCGGTTTTCCTTTGACCGGCTGACCGGCGACCTGTATCTTGGCGATGTGGGAGCGGTGTGCTATGAAGAGATAGACATCGAACCGGCTGGCGATCCAGGCGGGCGCAACTATGGTTGGAGCCGGATGGAAGGCTTCCATGCCTTCAACCGCGAGGAAGCCAGCCTTTGCGCCCAGCCGCGGGTATCCCCGCCCGGCCTGACTCTCCCCGTCTACCAGTACTCCCACAAGTGGGGCACGGCGATCACCGGAGGGTATGTTTACCGGGGCAGGGAATATCCCGAGCTCCACGGCGTTTACTTCTTTGGAGACTTTGGCTCGGGGAGAATCTGGGCCTTGCTGCGCGGGCCGGGTGGCAAATGGCATTCCGTCCTGCTGCTGGATACGGACCTCGAGATCAGCTCCTTCGGCGAGGATGAAACCGGTGAGCTCTATGTCCTGGACATTCAAGGGGGTGTGTACCGGATCGCGGGGGTGGGAGAATAATCTTATGTGTGGAACAATCCCCGGCTGACCGCGTAGGCGAAGACGCCCTGCCGGTCGTTCAGATTCAATTTCTGGTAGATCCGCATCCGGTGCGTTTTGACGGTGTTCGGGCTCAGGGTCAGCCGCCGGGCGATCATGGTGTTGGTCAGCCCTTCGGCGATCAGCATTAAGATCTGGCGTTCGCGCGGGGTGAGCGGGTCTTCGGCCTGGGGGGCGGGATGGTGAATGAGGTAATCCTTGACCAGGACGCTCGCCAGTTTTGGAGAGAGGTACACCCCCTGGCGGGGGACAGCCCGGATGGCGCTCAGGAGTTCTTCTCGGCTGGCGCCTTTGAGCACGTACCCGGAAGCTCCGGCGCGCAGCGCTTCGAAGAAGAAAGCTTCCTCTTCGTGCATGGTCAGGATGATCGACCTCACTCCCTCCATTTCTCCCGAGATGCGGGCTGCCGCTTCAAGCCCGGTCAGGTCCGGCATGGTAATGTCCAGCAGGACGACATCCGGAAGATGCCTGCGCACCAGGAGCAGGGCTTCAACACCGGTGCTGGCCTGCGCAACGACCTGCATATCCGGTTCCCGGTTGATCAACCCGGCCAGACCTTCGCGCACCACGACGTGATCGTCGGCAATGACGAGGCGGATGATTCTCTGTCCTGTCATTCGTTTTGATCCGGGGGAACAGAGTCCGGCATGGGGATGATCACCTGGACCGTGGTCCCTTTGCCTGCGGCGCTTTCGATGGATACCTGGCCGCGGACCAGAGAAGCGCGTTCCCGCATGCCCGCCAGTCCCAAACCACGGGTGAAATCGGAAGCTGCGGGCGGCCGCGTGGGATCCAGCCCCTGCCCATCGTCGCTGAGCGTCATGATCACCTGGTCCCTGCCCTTCTCGAGGCGGACAATCAGATTCTTCGCCTGGCTGTGGCGGGCGACGTTGCTCATCGCTTCCTGGGCGATGCGGAAGAGCACTGTCTCGATCTCGTTGGGGAGCCTGTCATCCATCCCTTCCACCTGCAGGCTGACGTTCACCCCCAGCGGGCGCAGCATGTGCGTGCTGATCCAGTCCAGCGCGGCGATCAGGCCCAACTCGTCCAGCACGCCTGGCCGAAGTGCGGTGACCATCCGCCGCAGGTCGATGATCGCCTGGTCGGTGAGGGCGCGCATCTTCTGGAGCTGCTCCATGGCTTCCGGTTCTCCGGATGGCAGGGCGTGGATCAGCCGATCGATGCTGATCTCCAGAGCAGTCAGCACCTGGCCGATCTCGTCGTGCAGCTCACGGGAGAGGCGGGCGCGTTCGTCTTCCTGCGCGGTGATCGCCCGCCGCAGGAGCTGCCTCGTCAGAGCCTGCTGCTGGCGCAGATGGGTGGTCTGTTCTTTGACCCGCGTCTCGAGATTCTCGTTGAGGTCAGCCAGCTGTTCCAGGCTGGCGATCAGTTTCAGCCGCATGTGCTCCAGGGCGGTGGCCATCGCGCCGATTTCACCGGTTTGAGAGATGTTCAGGGTGGTATCCAGCCTCCCCTGGTCGATCTGCTGGGCTGCGTGGGTCAGCTCGTGGACGGGACGCAGGAATCGCCGCGTGCCGATGAGCGTGGCTCCCCAGACGGTGACGAGGGTGATCGTGCCCAGGATGAAAATTCCCCATCGGAGCCGGCGCACTCCGAAGAAAGTCTCGTCTTCATCCCCTCCGACGGCCACCCCCCAGGGAGCGAGGTCGAGTGGGGCGTAGGCCATCACGTGCATCTCACCGATGTCTTCACCCGGCAGTTCTATCTCGAACGGGACCGTCGCGATCTGGGGTTTTCCCGCCTGCCAGGCCGCCTTGTAAAAAGTCGCGTGTTCTCCCGGAGTCAGTGGTTCCAGATCGTAAGTTGAGGCCAGGGTGCGCCCGTCGGCATCGACCAGGCTGGCGTGTCCCGTGTCTCCCAGTGCGGCGACCTGCCTCAGGGGTTCGATGAAGGCTGAGCTGGTGAGGTTCACGTATCCCGATTCCAGACCGATTAACCGGTTGCCATCGTAGATCGGGACGATCACCTCCACACCCAGGAATCCGGTTTGGGGGTCGACGAAAGGCTCTGAGATCGTTGCCCGGTGGAGCCTGACCGAAGCGGATACGTTCGCATTCCCCGAAAGGTCGGTGCCAGGAGGGTGCCGGCTGTCGGGGCTGCTGGCTTCGACGACGCCCTCGCCGTCCAGGCGGACCATGTTGAAGATAAAGGGGTTATCTGGATCCGATCCGAGGTTCGAACCAGCCTGGTGGCGGGGGAAGGATTCTGTCAGCCGGTAGGCCAGCTCCAGGTCGATGATCGCCTCGTGCAACATGGCATCGATCTGGTTCGCTGTCGTCTGGGCGATGATCAGACGTTCGTTGAGCAGGTTGTTCATGCTTTCCCGCAGCGTCCATTCGCCAAGGATGAGGAACGCCAGAAAGAGCGTCGTGAATCCCAGGCTGATCCTGAATGCCAGGCGAGGCCATAATCCGAAATTGCTGTCCCAGGTCCTTCTCACTGTCTTCTACAATTACCAATCGATGACCTCCGGTATCCCCGCCCGCTGTTTTCCTGATTAACCTATGCTTGAACCATACACTTACTGAACTACGATCCCTTCAATCATATAATCGCCGAAAGTGACCGTCACCCGGCTTCCTGGTTGGATTGCGCCATCCTGGTTTAAGATCAGCTCGTAATAGGTCTGGCCAGTGCGGAAATTGTGATCGCTGTTGTGATTCATCCAGCGTGTTTGCAGGACTCTTCCGCTGGCCTCGTCGATGATCTTTGGGGGGTTGGCGTTGTCGTGGACGGCAAGCGCCTTGTCTGCATCGATCACCTGGTAGCGCAGGTCGATCATCCCCCCACCGGCCGTGATGCCAACCAGCACAATGCGAACGCCGGTCTGGATTTCAAACGCCTGCCGGGCGGCTTCGGAAGGCCCGGGATCGGGAGACCTGTCCCGCGCGCCCGGGATGAACGAAACTGCCAGCCAGACAGCGGCGCCAGCCAGGATCAACCCGGCCAGGATCCAGGCCAGCTGAATCGGGGATGGTTTCGATAATTTTGCCCGCCAGGTTTGACTCGTCATGTTCCGTCGTCCTCTCGCACCTGGATTGCGTCCAGGCTGTTGGATTCCAGGCCCCACAGGCTGCCGTCGAAATACAGGACTGGTGCATACAGGCAGCTGGTATCGGGTCCGTTGACCGGCGATTCACAGACGAAGATATCC
Source organism: uncultured Anaerolineaceae bacterium (assembly GCA_964416175.1). Taxonomy (GTDB): domain Bacteria; phylum Chloroflexota; class Anaerolineae; order Anaerolineales; family UBA4823; genus CAYQDF01. The sequence goes on along the minus strand of CAYQDF010000044.1, from coordinate 6,756 downwards.
TCGTTCGCACCCGAGACGCCGGCGACTGAAAAACTGTCCAGGGTGGCCAGGTACAGATCGCCGTTCGCTGCGACGCTGAGGGCGGTGAGGTCCTCGCCGTTGTTCGTCGCCAGGTCCACGTCAGAACCGTCAAAATAGATCGCCCAGGCGCCGCTGGTGTAATTCCCTGGGACCGCCGGTGTAAACAAGAGCAGGTCCTCATCCTGATAGGTGCCGCCTAATCCTGGCACGCTGACGCCCCCGACCGTCGAAACCACCAGGCTGCCGTCTGCCAGCAGATCGATGGCGTCCAGGTCTTCGTTGTTCGTGGTTAACCCCACGTCGGCGCCGCGCAGGAACACGCTGAAGGTCCCGGTCGTGCTCTCGCCAAAAGCCGTCCCATCAAAACGCAGGATGTCCGAGTCGTCCACGCTTCCGAGACCTGGGATGGAAGCCGACTTGTCGATCGATAGAAGGATGCTGGCGGTGTCGATCCGGTGGAAAGCGTCGAGGTTGACCCCGCTCAGGCTGACGTCCGATCCGTCGAAGTACATGGTAAAGCCTGAGCCATCGAAGGCGATCACATCTTCGCCGGATACTGCCGGGATCGCCCCTACCGGGTATGGCCCCCGGTTCTTGAGCGAAAGGTACAGGATCGAATTCCCGCCAGGGGTCCCGGTCTGCGTTGCTGTCGGAGCGGGGGTCTCGGTCGCTGTGGGAGTGGGGCTGCTGGTGGCAGTGGGGGTCGCGGAGGCTTCAGCCGTGGGCGTCGCGGAGGGAGTCAGGGTTGAGGTCTCAGTCGGATCAGGGGTCAGCGTTTCGGTCGGGGTGGGGGTATCCGTGGACGGGAGAGCGGTTTCGGTCGCTGTTGGGGACGGCGTGGGGAACGACGCCAGCAGCCACTGGTACGCCGCCCAGATATCCAGGCGCCCGGCGCCATAGGTGTTGTCCGGTCCGGGACTGCCCAGGTCGACGGCGGTGTTGAGCAGGGCGGTTGCCTGTTGATCAGCGGTGAGGTCCGGGAAGGCGTCGAGCAGGAGCGCCAGCGCGCCGGCGATGTGCGGCGCAGCCAGAGAGGTTCCGGTTGCCCAGGTGTACAGCCCGAACAGGTCGCTCGTCCGGATGGAGACGCCCGGCGCGACCATTTCCGGGAAGATGGTCTCCGATTCTCCGCACGCGGAGGGCCCGCGTGCGCTGTATGTGTAGATCCCGTCGCTGTTGTTGACCGCCCCGACCGCGAAGGCTTCCGGGTTGTTCGCCGGGCTTACACTCGTGGAACCGTTGGGTCCGGTGTTCCCCGCTGAGAACACAGGGAGGATGCCGGCCGCCCGGAGCGCCTGCAGGTCGAGCTGGAATTCCAGGCGGCAGCCAGGGCTGGAGTAACCCCAGGAGCTGTTGACGACGTGCGGCGCATCGGGGGTCTCCGGGTTGCCGTCAGGATCGAGCAACCACTGGTAACCCTGGTGGATGCCTGAAGTGGTGGCTTTCCCCTGGTCGTCGAAGATCTTCACCGCGATCCAGGTCGCTTCCGGGGCGACGCCGATCGCGGTGCCGCCGGCGCTGTCGCCGACCATCACGCCCATCGTCCAGGTGCCGTGACCGCTGACATCCGTCGGCGTGGTCGGATGCTGGCCGGAGGGGTCGAACCAGCTGTTCGAGCCCCCGCGCCACCGGTCGACCAGGTCAGGGTGGTTGAGGTACACGCCGGTGTCCACGTTCGCCACCACCACGCCCTGGCCGCGGAAACCCGAGTCCCAAATCGCCGGCGCGTTCACCACGACCAGGTTCGCCTCCGGATTGGAGCCGGCCAGCGACTCCTGAGCCAGGGAGATCGTCTCGTCCGGGGTGATGGACAGAACATCCGGCCGGGCCGCCAGTTCCGCGATGACTTCCTGCGAGGCGGTTACCGCCAGGCCGTTAAAAATCCAATAGGGTGTGTAGTCGCTGACCTTGCCCTGTTTTTGCCTGGCAGTTAAAAAGGCGAGGAGGTTTTTCTGGCCTCTAGCAGCTTTTTGTTTCAATACTTCGACTACTTTCTTCAAGCGCGCCGCGCGCTTCGGTTCTTTGATTTTCTTCAAGTCAGCCTGGTCTTTGAGCGTGACGATGACGGAGAATTCTTCCGAATCTCCCGCGCTCAGCGCCTTCTGCAAGGCTGGATCGATCGGGCTGTGCGCGGCGCTCTGATCCAGGGAGCCGGATAGCCGGGAAGAATCTTCAGTCCGGGCCTGAACGACCTGGGCCAGGACTGCGAAGAGGAGCAGCAGCGGGATCGATCGTGAAGTTGCGTTGAACATACCGTGTTGCGGATGGGTTGAACCTTCCGGTTTACCAGCCCTCCCGCAGGGAATTAAACAGCCCTGCGGGAGGGGTGAATTCGGCTATCGGTCAGCTCATGGAAGGTTGATGGCGTCCACGTCGTTCCCTCCCAGCCCGAGGGTGCTGCCGTCGAAGTACAGGGTCGGCGAGTAGGTGCAGGAGGTGGCTGCGCCTGTCACCGGGGAACCGCACACAAACACATCCTCGTCGGCGCCGGATACTCCGGTGACGGAGAAGGCATCCAGGGTGGAGAGGTAGATATCTCCGTTGCTTGCCACGTCGAGGGCATCCACGTCCTCGCCGTTTGTGGTTGCCAGGTCTACATCAGACCCATCGAAGTAGATTGCCCATGTGCCGCTCGTGTAGTCTCCGGGCGTGGTGGGCGTGAATTGCAAAATGTCCTCGTCCTGCTGGGTGCCGGCGATCCCGGTGACCGCGACCCCGCCCGTTGTGGACACGAACAGCCGGCCATCCGGGAGCAGCTCGATAGCATCCACATCCTCGTTATCCGTTGTCAGATCTACCAGGGATCCGTCGAAGAACAGGCTGAAAGTCCCGCTTGTGGTGGTGCCGAGCGTGGCGGCGTCGAACCGGACGATGTCCGAATCGTCCACCGTGCCCAGGCTGCCGATGGAGGCGGCGTTGTTGAAGGACATCAGGATCGAATCGGAATCGATGATATAGAACGCATCCAGGTCGAGCGCGCCCACGCCGACGTCAGAACCGTCGAAGAGCATCGTGAAGGTGCTCCCATCGTAGTGGAGGATATCCTCATCGCTGAAGGCCAGCGCGCCGATGGTGCCGTTGTTCGCCAGGGAGAGGTACAGCCCGGCTGACGGCGCCAGGACGGTGACCGTCGTCGTTGCCGATGCCGAACCCGCGCAGTTGCTGGCAGTCACTTCCGCGACATAGGTGCCGGGAGCGCCGTACGTGTGCATCACCGGGTTGCCGGCGCCACTCGAGCTGTCGCCGAAATCCCAGGTGAAGGTTACGTTCGTCCCGCCGGTCAAGGCGGCGGAGAGGGTGGTCGGGTTTCCGAGAGTCGTCGGCCCGTCGTTGCTTGCCGTGAGCCCGGTGATGGGATCATCGGTGCACGGTACTCCCGCGCTGACCTCGATGTAGGTCAGCATTCCTCCGGGGAATGCGCCGGCGTTGGTCACGTACAGGTTGCGGTTGTACAGCCAGAATCTCGTTCCCTCAGTCGCCCCCGCCGGGATTGTAGCGATCGCATCGGTGGTCGTGCCAGCCGCGATGGTCTCCGCCACGACCTGGTACGGATAGCCGAGCTCGAAGGCATCCCGGGCGATGACCTGCTGATGCATCCCGAGCAGGCTCATCGACGGGTTCAACAGCCCGGCGTTCAGGTAGCGGAGCAGGACTTTTTGTCCAGCTGCTGCGGTGACCGGGGGAGTCACTGTGTCCGGATATGCCTCGCCGTTGATCAACCAGTACTTCGGGGCGTAATTCACCAGGTCGCTGATGCTTGGGCTGTTGTTGAGCGCCGGGTCCAGTTCGCTCAAGACCAGCGTGGCTTCCACATCGAACGGTGTCGACGCTCCGTAAGCCTGGTTCGCTCCGGGGCGGACGATCAGGGCGCCGTACAGGCCCATCGGCACCTGTATGTGCGCGTTCACCCCGCTCTCGTACAGGAACGTACCCGGGGCGCTGGCGGTGAAGGTGTATGAGGTGCTGCTCCCGGCCCCCACACCGACCAGGTCCGGGAAGAGCGGCTGTCCGGGGAAGACCAGCGACACGTTCTCAGGGACATTGTAGTTTTCCAGGTTGATGGTGACATCGTCCCCGACATTCACGTCGAGGACCGGACCCGGCAGTCCGACGGCCGCCGCGGCGCACCCGCCGCCGGTGTCTTCGGCGAAGCCCCAGATGGCGATGACCGTGCTGTCAGGCATGGTCACGCTGCCGGTCTTGGCGCACAGGTCGATTGTTACTGTAGCCGCCAGAGGTGCGAGTGCAACTGAGGCGGTCTCCCCAGTTTTCGGTGCCGCCCCGGCGTTGACCGCTCCACCCGCCGCGAGGGCGGCGAGGATGACAACCAGGGCCACCAGGTGGATTTTTCGAGAAAATCGTGCAGGCATCATGGTTACTCCTTCTCTCGCGAGTCTCATCGTTCCTCGTCGGCGCCTATGGGCAGCCGCCAGGCGGGTCGACCCGGACGAGTGTCGCCAGCCCGCCGAACCCTTCGTCAAAGTTCTGGAACTCGTTCAGGGCGTGGCTGTGCCAGGGGAAGTAGAACTCGCCGCACTGGTTGTAAGAGGTGACGCCCACAGGCAGTTCCCCCTGCTCGCCCAGGTTCGGGTCGCCGCTGTAAAATGTGACGCCATCCTTGAACACCAGGTTCTGCAGGCCGGGGATCGTCACCGGGACGGGCGCGCCGCCGGTGATCCATGGGTCCACGTCATCCCATCTGAATAGCAGATCGTAAGTCTGGCCCGAGCCGATAGTGCGCGTGAAGTCCTCGAAGGAGGTGTCTTCCCCGCCGGGTCCGCGCAACAATCGCCCGTCACGGGCAATGACCCGTAGGTGGTTGCCATGCGGATGGAAGGGATGGTTTGCCATACCCGCATTGGCATAACGGATCAGTGCGGGCAGTGGGTTGGTCGAAGGGTCATAAGGCTCCACCTTCACCAGCGCGCCATAGGGCTGGCTCGGCAGCCATGCCACAAAGTTGTCGGAAATCGAATCGGGGAAGGAGCGCCCATTGACGGTCCAATAATCATCGTCGAAGGAGGAGAAGTCAAAGGTCTGTCCAAGTTCGACCGCACGGTGCAGGACGGGATCGATCTCATTCAATACGACCAGGTACTCACGAGCAGGGTTGAATTGGGTCGCCGAATAGTTGTAGGCATAGATGGCTCCCAACGTCGGGCGTACAACCAACACTCCGTACAGCCCCATTTGAATCTGCTTTTCAAGATTGCTGCCGCTTTCGTACAAGTAAGTACCGGGTTCACCGGCTGTGAAGGTGTAACTCACCGTGCCGCCGCTTGGGGCGGCTTCATTCGTAAAGAGACCAGCGGAACCGCCTGTTGCTGTCACGTTGGTTTGCCCCGGAAATACGATGGACACCGGCTCAGATAAATTGTTGGTCAGGTTGACGGTAATAGTCTGCCCCTGAGTGACGCACAGCACAGGACCAGGCATTTGAAATGATCCACTGCTCGTTGCGAAGCCCCACATGAAAATGCTGTTGCCATCGGGGGTGTAAATGTGACCCGTAGCAGTCTTGAGGTTGAAGGTGGGACCGTTGGTGCAGACCATACCAATCGCCCCGGACGCGGAAACGACGGGAACAGCAGAGGCGAGCAATGCCAAGATTACGAGTCCGCAAACAAGCAGGAGGCTTGACCTGATCTCTCGATTTGTTTTCGCGTACATGGTTTCCTCCTCTAAACGATCCACGGATCGAGATAAGGCGGGGTCGGCGCGTAGTCCGAATCCGTCTCGTTGGGATGTGTTTGAGCGCCAAGCGTGCCCGCCGGGTAAACACGCACTTCCGTCACCTGACCACCCAGACCCGCTGCTCCATCGTTCGTCAACCGATGGACGTTTCGATTCTTGAGCAGGTAGGTGGCGTAGCCTGATCCCGAATATGGGGGGGCGGTAAACAGAACGTCACGCGCTTCGCCCGGCCCGATATAGATCGTGTTGGTCATGTAACTGAGGTCAACGGCTCCGTTGCGCAGGAGGGATGCGTCTTCGCCCACCACTTTCATGGGAATACCCGGCAATTGTATGGCTTGCTGTTCGTAACCCAAACTCGCGAAGCGCAACAACACCCTCTCGCCGGCGTTCACCTGGATCAGCGATGAAATGGGCTGGGCCGGTAATGAGGGATCATTGTTAGGCAGGAGGGTTTGCGGGTAAGTACGACCGTTGATCGTCCAGTAATTCGCCTTGTAGTTAGGCCAGATGGTTTCCTGGATCGATTCGAGGTTATCGTGCGGCGCCGTCCAGATCTCGTTCAATATGAGGGCAAATTCGCGGTTGTAGCCGGTCGAGCCGTCGCCATCGTTGTAAGCAAATTTGGTGAAGCCTCCCAACGAGGTGCCGTTCTGGCTGGGGCGTACATATACGATACCGGTCATGCCCATCTGCACGTGCTCCACATCTTCGAAGTGGCAGTGGTACATGAAGGTCCCCGCCCGGTGCGGCTTGTAGTAGTAGGGGAAATCCCTGCCCACCGGCACCGAGATGGAGACTTCCGGCACGCCGTCGAAGATGGCGGTCGCGTTGGGGAAGCCGTGCCAGTGAACAGTGTGCGAGTCGTCCAGATCTGGGCGCACCACCAGGCCAATGTTGGTCAGCGTGAGATAGACATCCGCCTCCTGATCCACGCCGATGATGGGCGCTGTATGTTGGACATTTCCTTTGCAATCAACCAGCGCATCGGGGGTGACGCCCACCGGCACATTCACAAAGCCGAACATGTAGAGCGGATTG
>CAYQDF010000043.1:18468-24768 GCA_964416175.1 uncultured Anaerolineaceae bacterium | reverse complement strand
CTCCGGCCAGTGCCCTTCGAGCACGAACTCGTGCATGCAGACCCGGTCGTAGGGGACGTGATAGGTCTCCCGCAGGCGGGCGAGCAGGTAGTTGGCGTTGAGCACGGCGTTCTCCGCAACCGCGCGCAGTCCTTCAGGTCCGTGCATGCGGATGTAGGTATAGGCCCGGACGATCATCCCGAAGTGCCCCTGGAAAGCTTTCACGCGCCCGATCGTCTGCGCGGGAGTGATCAGCCCGTAAAGCGGAGGGATTTCAAGGTCATCATCCGCCTCTTCCAGGATTCCGACGATCGGGTCGGGCAGGAAGTCCACGAGGTGAGCTGCCACCCCTACTGGACCGGATCCGGGTCCTCCTCCCCCGTGCGGGGTCGAGAAGGTTTTGTGGAGGTTATAATGCAGGACGTCAAACCCCAGATCTCCTGGGCGCACAATCCCCAGCAGGGCGTTCATGTTTGCGCCGTCGCCGTAAACCAGCCCACCGGCTTCATGGACAAGCCGGATGATCTCTTCGACGTTCTCGTCGAACAGGCCGAGGGTGTTCGGGTTGGTGAGCATCAGGCCTGCCAGGGTATCATCGCAGTGGGCGCGCAGCGAGTCCAGGTCGACATTGCCGCGTGTGTCTGACTTGATCTCTACGACTTCCATCCCGCTCATCGCAGAGGTAGCCGGGTTCGTCCCGTGCGCCGAGTCGGGGATCAAAATCTTCGTGCGCGCCTCGTCACCGCGCGCGCGGTGGTAAGCGCGGATGATCAGCACCCCCGTCAGTTCTCCGTGCGCGCCGGCTGCCGGCTGTAAACTTACCCCGGCGAAACCGCCGATCTCTTTCAGCCACTCCTGGAGCTGGTACATCAGAGCCAGGGCGCCCTGCACCGTTTCGACCGGCTGCAAGGGATGCAGCTGGGCGAACCCGGGCAGGCGGGCTGCCTCCTCGTTGATCTTTGGGTTGTACTTCATCGTGCAGGATCCGAGGGGGTAGAAGCCGATGTCCACACCGTGGTTGAGCTGGGAAAGGCGCGTGAAATATCGCACCACGTCGATCTCCGCCAGCTCTGGCAGCGGGAGATCTCCCCGCACGAGCCCTTCCGGCAGCGGCGCTCTCGGCACGTCGGGTTCCGGGAACCTGACCCCGGTCCTCCCGGGCACCGATAATTCACACATCAAGTGTTCAGCCATTGGACACCTCCTCCAGCGCAGCGCACAGCCAGTCGATGTCATCTGCGGAGTTCATCTCGGTCACTGCCACCAGCAGGCAGTCCTCCAAACCGGGATAATCTGCCCCCAGCGGATAGCCAGCCAGAATGTTGTCTTCCAGCAGATGATCTGCCACTTCCCGGGCAGGCGCCGGGCAGCGGACGACGAATTCGTTGAAGAACGGGGCATCCGACCAGAGCTCGTAACCTGCGAGTGCTGCGATGCGGTCCGCGGCGTGGTGCGCCTTGTGATAGCACAGCTCGGCGACCTGGCGCAGGCCGTTGCGCCCCAACAGGCTCAGATAAACCGTCGCCGCCAGAGCCATCAACCCCTGATTGGTGCAGATGTTCGAGGTCGCCCGTTCGCGGCGGATGTGTTGCTCCCTGGCCGTCAGGGTCAGCACGTAGGCGCGCTGCCCGCGGGTATCGACCGATTCGCCCACCAGGCGGCCGGCCATTTTGCGGACATAGTCCTGGCGGGTGGCGAACAGGCCCAGGTACGGCCCTCCATAAGACAGGGGGATCCCGAGGGGCTGTCCTTCGCCGGTCACGATATCCGCCCCGAACTCTCCCGGCGGCTTTAACAGGCCCAACGCCGTCGGATAAGTCGAGATTGCCAGCATGGCTCCCGCCTGGTGGACGGCCTCTGCCAAGGCAGTGTAATCATAGATCCGGCCGAAGAAGTCAGGATAAGCGACAATAACCAGCGCGGTGCTCTCATCTATCAGAGGGATAAAAGCCTCCGGTCCAGCAGCTGGGTCAACGTCACCCTGGTCGCCGGATAGGATCACTTTCGAGCCGCGCGTGTACGTCCGGACTGTCTCCCGGTAATGAGGGTGCAGCGCCGGGGAGAGGATGACCCCCGGGCGTTTCCCGCGGAAGTTGTGGTACGCCATGTTGACTGCCTCGGCGACGGCGGTGGCGCCGTCGTAGTGGGAGGCGTTGCTGACCTCCATCCCGGTCAGCCCGGCGATCAGGCTCTGGTATTCAAAGATCGCCTGGAGCGTCCCCTGCGAGATCTCGGGCTGGTAAGGGGTATAGGCAGTGTAGAACTCTCCACGGCGCAGGATCGCGTCCACCGCAGCGGGGACATAGTGGTTGTAAGCGCCGGCGCCGAGAAAACAGACCAGGTCCCGCGCCGTCTCGTTGGCGCCGGCGAGCTCCTGCAGCTCTCCCAGGACTTCCATCTCTGTGAGAGGCGGGGGAAGTTTCAAATCCGGGAAGCGGTGCGCGGCAGGCACGTCGTTGAACAGGTCGCTGACGTGACCAACGCCGATCGCTTCAAGCATGGCCTCCCGATCCGCGTCGGTATGGGGATGGAACATGGCATTCACTCCATGCGCGCCATGCAGTGCTTCTCGTAGGCCGCCGCGTCGAGCAGCTCGTCCAGCTGGCTGAGATCGGAGATCTCCAGCTTCACCATCCAGGCCGCCCCGTAAGGGTCCGTGTTGACGATTTCAGGGGTGTCGGGAAGTTTTTCATTGACTTCCAGGATCACCCCGCCGACGGGCAGGTAAACGTCTGCGGCAGCTTTTACCGATTCGACGGTTGCACAGGCATCGCCTTTGGCCAGCGATTCTCCAACCTGGGCGATCACCTCGACGAATACCACATCCGAGAGCTGATCCTGGGCGTAGTCGGTGATCCCAACGGTTCCGGTGCTGCCTTCCACCCGGATCCACTCATCGTTCTGGGTGTATTTAAGGTCGGCAGGGATATTCATGGATTTACCTCCATCTCAATTCGTCAAGATTCAGATAACGCGCCTTTTATGGACGCGATAAGCTGCAAATATCATCCCCGGTGACGAGGAAAGGCGCCCGCACCGTTGGGATCCAAACAAGAAGGGTGCACGCGTGGTGACTGCGTGCACCCTCTGTCCCTGACCTGAGAGATTCGCGCTGGCGCAATGCCCAGTGCTTGCCCCTTCGGTGTTGGCGGAAATCGGCCAACTTTCCAGAGGTTACCAGCGCCGGGGTCCTGTTTACCTGAGAGTTTCACCCGGGTGCGCTCTCTCCGGGTTTGCCCCTTCGGTGCCCGGTTTGATACGGATCTCTTCCCCGGCGCCGCTGGATTTTCAGAACGCTACCATTCTAAGGTTTTGACGGACAAAAGTCAAGATAATTGAATCAGGCCCAGCCCTGGTTTCGGACGAAGTCTGTGACTACCGGTATTTTAACTTCCTTGCCCTGGTAAGCCTGGATGCCCCAGTAAATCATCACGAACCAGAACAGGAGCGGTACGCAGGAGAGGAATATCGTCCAGCCCAGCGCGATGGCGAGGATGATTTCAACAATGCCCAGGACCAGGGCCTGCGCGTTGTGAGACCGGATGAAGGGCCGGTTCTTCTTCTCCTCCATCAGGAGCAGGATGACGGGGATGACCGGAGATAAGACGTACGCCAGCAGCGCCCAAAGTCGATCGTCGCTGGTGATCTCGGTGGACATGGGTTCTTGTGACATGGTGGTTCCTCCTGTGCTGATGATTTGTCTCGTGCTTTGATACGCATTTTACCCGAAAAAGGGCCTATTGGTTGGGATACTTCCGATGGTTCACGCCAGCCGCCATGTGAGGATGAAAAGCAGCGTGAACAGGCTGCTGATGATCAGCTGGCGGATGCCGATCGCCGTCGGGCGCGCCCCCAAAGCCGGGTTCAAACTCCCCCAGGTGGTTTCCAGGAACTGGAGGATGTATGGAAGCGGCAGGGAGGGGGAAACCACGCGTGCGATCGCGAGGCCGATAACCAGCGCCAGGTTGAATCCAGTGTAGAACAGGGCGCGGCGCGCCATCGTCAGACAGGCTGCTAGCGGAGGGACGGAATCCAGCTGGCGCTGCTCGAGACGCAAATATGCGTATACAATGGAGGCAGCCGACTGAAGCCATGTTAGCCCAAACAACAGCCAGCCGGTCGGGGCCGCTTCGCCCACCCCAACCCAATAAGCTGCCGGAGCTGCAAGCGCCAGCACTCCGCTGCCCACCAGCTCTACACCGAGCTGACGGCGCTCCGCGCGCCGGCTGACGAGGGCCAGGTGCCAGGCAAATACCGGCAGCCCAGGCAGCGCGAGCATGAACAGGTAGTTGAACCCCAGCACCACCAGTCCGGTCAGTGCTAGCGCGCCGACTGCGCTGTACACCCCGAGCCAGATCCAGGCCGCAGGCAGATCACGCCGGCTCCTTCGGCCGCTGTACACCTTGACGAGGAAGGTCGCCGGCTGGCGAATCAGGAAGGCAGCCAGGGCAGCGATGATGAGAAGAACCGACGCCAGGCTCCATGCCTCCCCGGCGAAGAGTCCGATCAAGAGCGGGCTGAGGAGGAAGACCCATGATCCGTGATCGGAGGGCAAAGCGACGTGTCGCTGCGACAAAGCGGCTGGAAGCGATCTGGATTCCATCAGGGCGCCGTCACTACTCGGAAATTATATCTTACCTGGGCCCAAGGTCATATTGCTGAAAAACGGGAATCGAGGTAAAAAGGTGCAACTTTTTCCAGGTTCCGGGTCACGTGAAGATGTTCCGATATTCAAGTAATCCTGTCTGAATCGTCACATTATTTGCTCTGCACCGTCATATAGGATGAGACACATGAACACCACAACAATGCTTCTGGCTGAAACCAGGCCTTTTACGAAAGAAGACCTGATCCACATCTATGAAGAGCAAAGCCCGGCTCTGTACCGCTATGCCGTGCGCCTGCTTGGGGACAGCCAGCTTGCCGAGGATTGCGTGGCGGAGACCTTCAGCAGGTTCCTGCAGGCAGTCCGTAAAGGAGGCGGCCCGAATGCGAATGTCCGGGCCTACCTGTACCGGATGGCACATAACTGGATCACTGACCACTACCGCAGGAATTCGGATTCAACGTTACCACTCGAACATGATCTCAAGGATGGTGAGATGGATAGCCCCTCACAAATCATTATCGAAGAATTTGAGCGGGAACAGGTCCGGAAAGCCCTCCTGAAGCTGCCAGCGGACCAGCAGCAAGTGATCCACTTCCGCTTCCTCGAAGACTGGTCCCATGCCGAGATTGCCGAAGTCCTCGGCAAATCGACGGAAGCCACCCGGGCCTTACAGTACCGGGCTTTGAACACCTTGCGCCAGCTGCTGATCGGACAAGATGACGAGGTTCGCCATGACTGAGATGAACGGACAGGAACGAGAAATGGATCCCCGGCTGTTGCGGAAGCTCGAAGTGCTCAGACCGACTCCGGAACGTGACGCGCATGCAGCCGAGATGGGTCGACAAAGGTTCTTAAACGAAATTGATTCAATCCCTGAGTATAAAACCCGGTCTCCCTTCCCATGGGGCATCGGGTGGTTTATCTCGAGAAAAAACCATAAGGAGAAATCACCTGTGAACCCTCGAACAAAACGATTTGCATTCACAACAGCGGCTGCAATAATTACGATCCTGGTGCTGCTCTTTGGCGGCGTTGGAGCGACGGCATTTGCTGCCCAATCAGCCTTGCCGGGGGATGCCCTGTACTCTGTCAAAACCAGCCTGGAACAGACCAGGGTCATCCTGGCCCGCGACGCCTACGACCAGGCCCAGCTTCACCTGGCGTTTGCCCAGCGGCGCCTGGATGAGATGGCTGAGCTGGTCCGCCAGGGCCGGTACAGCGATGTCGAAATGGCTTCCAGCGAGTTCGAAGCGTACATTCAGCGGGCGATCAGCGCCCTGGAAACGGTCATGGCTGGCGACACCGAGCGCGGGCTTCTGCTCAGCAACCAGATAACAAACAAATTACTATCGTACGCCCTGGTCTTGAAAGAAGTGCTGGCCGGCGTCCCGGATGCGATCCGGCCGGCGGTCGAGCGGGCGCTCCATGTCTCTCAGACCAGCGCTGGCGAAGAGAACGAGATCGTTGGCGTGGTTGAATCGATCGCAGACACCGCCTGGATCGTCTCCGGTCAGACGATCAACATCATCCCGGCGACCGAGATCAAGGGCAGCATCAGCGTAGGGGACCAGGTGAAGGTCCACGCAGTGCTCGGCAGTGATGGATCGCTGACCGCCAGAGAGATCGAGCTTTTCGACGGCGATATCGGCGGGGATGACAACGACAACGGCGATGACAATGCCAACGACAATGACGACAATGGCAACGACAAC
>CAYQDF010000043.1:0-18368 GCA_964416175.1 uncultured Anaerolineaceae bacterium | reverse complement strand
AACGACAACGGCGATGACAACGCCAACGACAATGACGACAATGGCAACGACAACGCTGATGACAATGCCAACGACAATGACGACAATGCCAACGACAACGGCGATGACAACGGTAACGATAACGATAACGCCAACGACAATGGAAATGACAACGATGGCAGCGGCGGGGACGACAATGACAATGATTGAAGCGCCCGACGATCTGTTGTCGTTGCTCTCGAGGCTGGCAGGCAGGTTTGAAGTGGTTCCATCCGATGTTGTGAATTAAAAGTGTTCCGGGCAGCCGGCGGGGAGAACCACGCCGGCTGCCGGACAGGCTGAAGCAGCAGTGGCGAGCGACTCACCCATCCTGGTCGAAAATCTGTGGCGGACGCAGGCGTGGCGGCGGCGCCTCTCCGCAAACCGCAGCCTGGCGATCGGGCTCTCCGGCTTCGCCTTGTTCGGTTTGTTCTTCGCCTGGATGGCGCAAATCCAGTTCACCAGTCCTGATCTGGTCGGCAACGATGGGTACTACCACATCCGCTTCGCGGAGATCATGCAGCGGGAAGGGTTTCGACCGGAATTTCCATGGCTGCCCCTGACGATCCTGAACCCGCGTGAGTTTTACGATCATCACTTCCTCTATCATATCGTGCTGCTCCCCTTTACTCTTGGAGACCTCATCCTGGGAGCCAAGTGGGCCTCCGTGCTGTTCGCCAGTCTGGCTTTCACGAGCGTCTGGGCGCTGCTGCGAAGCCAGCGAATCCCTCTTGCAGGTCTTTGGGCGCTGGGCCTGCTGGCGATCTCCGGAGCATTCATTTATCGGATGAGTATGGTGCGCGCCCAATCGCTTTCCATGGCCGTCCTGGTCCTCGGCCTGTTCCTGATGTTCAGCCGCAGATACAAATGGCTGGCGCCCCTTTCGTTTCTCTACGTCTGGCTTTACGATGCATTTCCGCTCATCGTCGTCACCGCCGCTGCCTATGTGTTTTCAGTCTGGATCATCGAGAAGAAGCTGGATTTTCAGCCTGTCCTGTATGCCGGCGCCGGTGTGGGGTTGGGGATGATCATCAACCCCTATTTTCCGGACAATATTGTCTTTGCAATCCGCCATATCCTTCCGAAGCTGACGGATACGACTTCAGTGCGGGTAGGCAACGAGTGGTATCCGTATGACACTGGCCAGCTCTTGGAGAATTCCCCCCTGGCGCTGGTCGCTTTCGCGGCCGGGATCATCGGGCTGGGGTTGAGAGAGCGTCGCATGGATACTCAAACGGCGACCGCGTTGATTCTGTCCCTGCTCTTCGGGCTGATGCTGTTTCAATCGCGCCGCTTTGTCGAGTATTTCCCGGCATTCACCTTGATATTTGCAGCCTTCGCCTGGAGACCCCTGATTTCTCCCCCAAATGGCGAGCCGTCAGCCGCGATGAAGGGCAACGGCAGCTCCCTGGGCTCGCTGACATTTACCAGGACGATCCACGGCTGGCTGCCAGCGGTGATCTTGATGGCTTTCCTGATCCCGGGATTCTTAGCGACATCCGAGAACGCCAGGGCATCGATCCAGGATTCGAAACCTTCTGGGCTTTATTCAGCGGCTGCGCACTGGCTGGTGGAACACACACCGCCTGGATCGCGTGTATTCCAGACGGACTGGGACGATTTCACCCGGTTGTTCTATTACAACACGCATAACACTTACCTGGTTGGCCTGGATCCAACCTATCTGTCGTTTTACAATGGACAACTTTACGATAAGTGGGTGGAAATTACACAGGGGGATGTGGAACTGCCCTCTGAAGCCATTGCGGGTGTGTTCGGCGCAGAGTTCATTTTTTCAGACCTGGACCACACGGATTTCATAGAACAGGCTGAGCGAGATCCAGACATTCGCAGAGTGTATCAGGATGAGGAAGCTGTTATCTTTCAAGTTACTCCCTAGCTTACAGGCTTGCTGTTATTTCCTTCCTCCCACCTCACCCCCCTTTAGAGTCCCTCCCCAGGTATGGGGAGGGACTTGCTTTGTTGCAAGCATAGTTTATTGTGTCACTGCGAGGCGACGCAGCCGCCGAAGCAGTCTCCAAACCAGCCAGGAGATTGCTTCACCGCCTCCGGCGGTTCGCAATGACACATAACGTTTTAGTTTTCCAACTCCTTGCAACAGAGCAGGGAGACTAATTTAACGTCAATTCGGGATATCCGCCACTTCGACTGCGCGGCGGCGGTTCTTCGACTACTCCCTCGCAAACTCGGGACTTTGCCACTGTTCCGCTCAGACATGTCCCGAGGGTACTGAGGGGATGCCCGCCGCTCCGCTCAGCGCGCTGGTTTGTTTTATCTCGAATTCAGGTTAATTAGGACTTACAATTTCTTCTGAACTGGGTAACTCCTGTTATTAAAAAAGGTACAAATTTCCTATTCAAAATGCGACTCTAAATGTGCATCTTTTCGTTATTAAGGGTGCAGAACGGTGTTGAATTATGATTGAGGATCTTAGATCAACGACTTCGGTGCAGACGGGGACTGCACCCGGATTGAGCGTGGAAGATCTCTTCGAGAAGCACTATGACGCGGTGTATCGCTATCTGTATTATCGCGTCGGTGACCGCGCCACCGCGGAAGATCTCGCTTCGGAGGTTTTCCTGCGCCTGATTGGAGCGCTGCCGGGCTACAAAGCCGGCCCTGTTTCCGTCAGGGCATGGGTTTTTCAGATCGCGCGCAATCTTGCGATCGATCATTTCCGGCGAGCGTCTCTCCGGCAGGATCTGCGGCTCTTGGAGAACATCCCGGCTGAAGGGAACGATCCGCAGGAAAACCTGGAATTGGGGTTGACAATCACCAAATTATCCAACGCGCTCGCGCTCCTGCCGGAGAACCAGCGAGAAGTCGTGATCCTGCGCTTCGTGGTTGCCTTGCCGCTGGCTGAAGTCGCGATCATGCTTCACAAGAGCGAAGATGCTGTAAAAGGACTTCAGCGCCGGGCGCTGAGCGCCTTGCGTGAGATCCTGACCGAATGGGAGGTTGTTCATGTCTGATTTAATGTCTGATTTAGATGAACGGTTAGAACGCAAACTGCGCCAGCTGGAGGGGGGCGCTTCGCCTGACGCCTTGAGAGCAGAGTTCAAAGGGAACTCAACGGATATCGCGGACCTTGTGTATCTGGCAAGGGCTATCCGTGAGATGCCGCACCCTCAACCATCAGGAGAGAGTAAAACGGCCAGCCGGGAGAAGGTCCTGGCGGCCGCCCGGGCGCGGAATCACCAGAGTCGCAAGCGCAAAGGCGCCTGGTTCCAGGGTTTTCGACTGAACTGGGCGCTGGCGCCGGCTCTGGCCGGGATGGCGCTGGTTTTTCTCTGCCTGGTCGTTGTCGCGGCAGGGGCCGGGATCTGGCTCTTGGGACCGCCTGGCGCCCAAGCAGCCACCCTGACCGATGCCGTCGGGCGGATCGAAGTTGCCGATCCATCTGTCCTGGATGGGTGGAAGCTGGTCTCAAACGGGCACCGGATCGGCGCTGGACAACGCATTCGCAGTGGAGAAAATTCTTCGGTGACGCTGGTGTTCTTTGACGGGAGCCGGATCACGATGCAGCCCAACACGGATCTTACACTGGCACAGGTCAAGGGAGGCTGGGGAAAGGCGCTGAACGTGGCCATCCAGCAGAATGCTGGCGATACGGTGCATGTGGTGAACCCTCTACGCGGCCGAGACAGCTCCTATGTGGTGTTTACTCCTTCTGGCAGCGCGACGGTCCACGGGACTGCATTTGAGGTCCTCGTCGAAGAGAGCGGCGAGTCGCTGTTTAAAGTCGATACCGGCAGGGTACAGGTGAACAGCGATGGAAGGTCTGCTACCCTGGAGCCAGGACAGGGTTTGTACGCCCGCCCGACTGGTCTGCTCTCGGAGCCATCCTATCTGTTCGTGATCCAGGGCGAGCTGACCGCCATCGAAGGGGACACCTGGGTCGCAGCGGGGGTCACATTCACCGTCACTGAGGATACTCTGCTGATCGGCAGCCCCGAGATTGGGGACCTGATCATGGTCGAAGGACGGATCCTGGAAGATTCTCAATGGGTGGCGGATATTGTCCAGCCGGCGCTGACCGGCGATCAGGCCGGCGCGTTCACTGGCATCGTCGAGTCGATCACCGATAGCCGATGGACAGTAGGCGGGATCACACTCCTTATCGATGCGAACACCGTGATCGAGGACGGCATCGAACCGGGAATGGCGGTCCGGGTGGCGTTTCAGATCCTCGACGACGGAACCTGGCTGGCTTCGCGGATCGATTCCCTGGAATCCGATGGGGATGAACCCCCACCGCCCCCCCTTCCTGATGAGGATGGCAGACCGAAGCTTTCCTTTGAACCCAAACGGCAGGTCATCCAGGCCTGTTCCGCCGATTTGAACTACGCTGTGGGTGGCAGTCTGGAAAACAGCGCCCGGCGCCCTGAAGATGCTGCATCGTCCGTGTTGCTCGGATTCGAACTCACCCACGGCGAGGAATATTTTGACCTGGTCCTTTTGAACCCTGACGGCTGGGAGATCATCCAGCCAGGCGAACAGGTAAATTTCGAGGTGCAGATCCTGATGAAGGACACCTGGCTGTCTGCTCCACAGAATGCCAGGGCGACTCTGCGGGTGTTTATCGCCCAGGAGGGAAATGATCCTCGACCTGGCCGGGCAAGATACACAATCACCCTGGGAAAGCGGTGCGACGAACAGCCAACAGCGACCCCGACGGTGACGTTGACTCCATCCCTCACCCCGGCTGCCTCTGAGACGCCAACGCCGACCGCAACGGGCACGGTGACGATTACTCCCCCGGAGAGCATCACCCCGACTGTGACGCTGACCCCTCTTCCGACTTCGACCCCCATCGTGGATTTCTGCGTTGGCGCAATCCCGCACCCCAAGGGCATGAACCTGGCGCAGAAATACGGCGTCTCTTATGAAGAGATCATGGGCTGGTTCTGCAAGCGCTTTGGGTTCGGGGAGATCGACCTCGCTTATGGTTTGAGCGTGCAGTACGGCGTCCCGGTCGAGGAGGTTTTCGGCCTGCGAGAATCGGGAATGGGATGGGGGCAGATCATGCAGTGGTACGCGGAACAGGATGAACCGCCCGCCCCGCCATCCGGTGGGGAGGAGGATGGTCCTGGAAAAGGCAAGGACAAGGACAAACCCGGAGGCGGTCCACCGCCCGGGGTTCCTCCAGGCCCTTGATGAAGATTCCTTAATTAACTTGGCGCCCCGAAGGTGCATGGATGACCTTCGGGGCGTGATGTTATTCCCCGAATTTGATCCCCTGTGCGAGCGGAAGATCCTTGGAAAAGTTGACCGTGTTGGTCTGGCGGCGCATGTAAGCCTTCCAGGCGTCTGATCCGGATTCGCGCCCCCCTCCGGTCTCCTTTTCACCGCCAAACGCCCCGCCGATCTCCGCCCCAGACGTGCCGATGTTCACGTTGGCAATCCCGCAGTCTGACCCGTTCACAGACAGGAACATCTCCGCTTTCCGGAGACTGTCTGTGAAGATGGCGCTGGAGAGACCCTGCGGCACGTCGTTGTGAATGCGGATTGCCTCTTCGAGCCCGTCGTACTCCATCAGGTAGAGGATTGGCGCGAAAGTTTCCTGTTTGACGATCTCTGTCTGGGCAGGCATTTTGACGATGGCGGGCTCGACGAAGTTCGGGCCCAGGTCGGGGCGCATGACTCCGCCGATGAGGATTTCTCCACCATCAGCCCGGGCGCGGTCCAGCGCATCGAACATTTCCTCCATTGCAGAACCGTCCACCAGCGGTCCCATGAGGGTCGCGGGATCGAGGGGGTCCCCCAGCCGGTTGAGCACCTGGCGGTAGGCCGCGACCAGGCTGGCGGTGAGCTGGCCAGCGATGGACCGCTGCATGAGGATGCGCCTGGTGGTGGTGCAGCGCTGCCCTGCTGTCCCGACCGCGCCGAACAGGATGGCGCGCACAGCCAGCTGGAGGTCGGCTTCTTCGGTGACGATGATGGCGTTGTTGCCGCCCAATTCAAGGATCGTGCGCCCGAAGCGCTCCGCCACCGTCCGTGAGACATGGCGGCCCACTTTGGTCGATCCGGTAAACGAAATCAGGGGGACGCGCCGGTCAGCCAGCAGCAGATCGCCGACATCCCGTCCGCTGCCGATCACCAGGTTGAAGATGCCGCTCAGCCCGTGATCTGCCATGACCCGATTGGTGAGGTGCTGCACGGCGACGGCGCAGAGCGGGGTCAGCGAGGAAGGTTTCCAGAGCACCGGGTCGCCGCAGACGGCGGCGATGGCTGCATTCCAGGACCACACCGCCGTGGGGAAGTTAAAAGCGGTGATCACCCCGACCACTCCGAGGGGATGCCACTGCTCGAACATCCGGTGGCTGGGTCGCTCAGACTGCATGGTCAGGCCGTACAGCTGGCGGGACAGCCCCACGGCGAAATCGCAGATGTCGATCATCTCCTGGACTTCGCCCTGGCCTTCGACCCGGATCTTCCCCATTTCCAGGGAAACGAGTTCGCCGAGGGGCTCCTGAGCCTCTCGCAGGGCTTCTCCCAGGTCTCTCACGACCAGGCCGCGTTTCGGCGCCGGGGTGCTCCGCCAGGTGAGGAATGCCTGGTGTGCATCTTCAACGATTTTCTCATACGTCCCCGGCGAGGCCTGGACGATTCTTGCCAGCGGTTCTGCGGTGGTGGGGTTGTATGAGACCAGCTCTTTACCGAAAGGATCGGCGATCCAGCGGTCGGAGCCGCTGCATGCGCCCGGGTTGATTTCTTTGATGTTCAATTTTGCGAGGATTGGATTCATGAGAACTGCTCCTTGTGGGGATGTGCGTCAGGGATTTCCAGCGGGGTTGATCAGACGAATCCATGGCGGGAGAGGGCAGCATTGATCTCGTTCGACAGCGGCTCGACGAGGATCTCCTCTCCTATTTGAAGGACCGGGTGGCTGAGAAAACCCCCCGTCCACCACCGGACCTGGTTGGCGGCTTCTACATCGCGGTCCAGATCTCGGAAAGTGTGGGAGACATTGTAGCGGTCGAGATACCTGCGGACCAGCTGAGTGGCGGCGCACCAGCGTGTTCCATAGACGACGACATTGATTCCTGGCTGAGGGGCATCTTGAGACGACAAGCGCAATCCTCCGCCAGTTCAGTTCAGTCCTTTGAGTTGATCGAGCAGTTCGTAGATGTCGGGGATATGGTGGAGCTGCGGGGACACATGGCTGTAGCGGATGATTCCCTCCCGATCGAGGATGTAGAGCGCGCGTTCAGAGAAGCCATCTTTCGAACGGATCACCCTGAATTTTTCGGCGACCGCTCCTCTCGGGTTGAAATCCGCCAGGAGGGGGAAAGTAATCCCGCGGACCGCGGCCCATGCGCCGTGACTGTACAGGCTGTCCACGGAGATGCCGATCACCACTGCGTCGTATTTCTTGAACTCTTCGAGTTCGGCCTGGTAAAGGCTGAGCTGGTCGCTGCATGCGGGGCTCCAGTCGAGAGGATAGAATACGAGCACCACGTTTTTGCCGCGAAAATCTCTGAGGGAGACCCGGTTTCCTTCTGCATCTGGCAGAGTGAAGTCTGGCGCAAGTGTTCCAACGGGGAGTCCGGTGTTTTCCGCTTCGCCCTGCATCGCCGGGGCGGACTTATACAGGTTCGCGATGGATTCCAGCGATCGCATACCGGATTCCTGCTGGCGGGGGGCTATCTCAAGGTATTCCCGGCGGAATTCCCGGAGGAGGGCGTGCAGGATGGAAAGCGCTTCCTTCTCCGGAGAATCTTTCAGACTGGTTTCAAGAGCTGTAAATCGTCGCTCCAGTTCAGCGATCCGATCTTGATGAGGGGTATTCATGTCTCGACTCCGTGGACGGTTATTCTCCGATGATCTTGACGAGCACCCGCTTTCTGCGCCGGCCGTCGAATTCCCCGTAGAAGATCTGCTCCCAGGGGCCGAAATCCAGACGCCCATCTGTCACCGCGACTACCACTTCCCGCCCCATGATCTGGCGTTTGAGGTGGGCGTCCGCATTGTCTTCACCAGTATCATTGTGGCGGTATTGATCGACGGGTGCGTGTGGTGCAAGCTTCTCCAGCCAGTGGTCGTAGTCCTGGTGGAGGCCGCGTTCGTCATCGTTGATGAAAACACTGGCTGTGATGTGCATGGCATTCACCAGCATCAGCCCTTCCCGGATGCCGCTCCGTCGGAGGATTTCCTCAACCTGGGGCGTGATGTTGAGAAACCCACGCCTTCCAGGGATATTGAACCAGAGTTCTTCGCGGTAGCTCTTCATCGTTTCCTATGCCTGGACCTTCGCCATTGGATGGCGGCGCGGTGGGCCTTTCAAATCATGCTTGCTGCACTCCCATTATACCCAACTGTCGATGAAGCGCAGGCCTGGCGGCAGGTTCAGGGGGGTGGGATAGCTCAAGGACTTAACGAGAAAAACCTCTAGCGACGAATTGGTAATAAAATAGTTATAAATTTAAGTAACAAACGCAAGAATCTCCCGTTTATAGCTTAAGACAGTAAGTTCTTCGTTAGTACTAAAGGGCTATCAAGCAGCTTTTCCCTTTACACACGTCGATTTTTAAAGAAGGGCGGGAGATCATCGGTGGCTTCTATCTCGATTATTCTTGCGGTACATAATCAAGAAAGCTCCCTTAAGGAGCTGGCGAAACAGCTGGAGAAGGCGGCTTCTGGATTAACCCGGCATAATTTTGAGTTCATTTACGTGGACAACGGCTCACTGGACGGATCCTACGCGGTCCTTCGAGACTTCGCCAGCAGCGATCGCAGGGTTCGGGTGGTCAGGCTCACCCGGAATTTTGGCCGCTCGGGAGCTTTGCAGGCAGGGATCACCTATTCGTCGGGGGACTGCGCGGTTTTTCTCGAGGCTTTTCCAGGGTTTGCAACCGATTTCCTCCCGGAAATGGTATCCCTCTGGGAGTCAGGCGTGAGAGTTGTCACTACTGTTTATCAAGCGGGGGATACACGCCGCGGTTCACAACGCCAGCTGCGTGAGCGCCTGAAGCGAACTGTCCAAAATTTATTATTCAAGGACCTTCGACCGACGCCGGGGACCCCGTTTCTGATCGACCGCCAGGCAGCCGATCTGATCTTGCGCGCTGGAGCAACCGCCATACCTTTCCAGGCGATTCTCGCCTGGGCCGCTTTCAAATCTGCGGTTTTGACCTTACCGGCGTCCGCCTTTGGAGGAACAACCGCTCCGGTCTCGTGGCGTGAGACCCTCGCTGAATGGTCAGCCGGGCAGTATGGATTGTCGCACTGGCCAGTCAGGCTGGCGGGCAGGATTGCCTTCACTGCGGCGGCCACCAGCCTGATCGCCATGCTTGGAATTCTTGGCATATTACTATTGAAACCCACCACGCATATCGAGGCGGGCCTTGTGTGGGCAGCCTTGTTCCTCGCGGTTGCTGCCCAGCTCATTGGAACGGGTTTGCTGGGGAAATATTTGCAGCGGACTGTGGAGTTCTCCCGAGGTTGGCCGGCTTTTATCGTCGAATCCGTGATCAACGAGCCGGCTGTTAATCAGGAGGCTCGCGAGAAGATCGAAAAGCTCCTGTCATCCTTTGCCGGCGGGGCGCGAAGGCGGAGGAGCGGGGAGCAGTAGGTCCGCTGGAGCTGGCTGGGTCAGTCATTTTCTTCTTCGACCGTATAGCGCATGTGGGCGATCCCCTGCCGCAGGGCAAACCGTGCTGCCTGAGTGCGGTTTGAAAGGCGAAGCTTTGTGCGCAAATATCTGTATATTCTCCGGGATTTTCATGTATACTTTGTTTGTCCCAACCAGTTCCCGCCGAAAGCAAGCCGATGAACCCCAAATAATCCAAAAGGAGAGAGAAGATGAATATCAGCCTGAGACCCAACCTGAAGGCGTTGTCCATTTTCCTGCTGGCAGCGCTTCTATTCACCGCATGCGCTCCGGCAGCCGCTCCCGGGACCCAGGCACCTCCAATTGCCACGGCCCCCCCGGAGGTGGAAGATACCGCTCCGCCGGTTGAGGGCACGCAGGCGCCCACAGAAGCACCTGTCGAGCGGGCCGTCTTGCGGATCGGCTGGGGTGGAAGCCCGGATACCCTCAACCCGGGGACTTCCGTACTCGCTGAGGCGTACACGCTCTTTGAGCTGGTCTACGACAGCATGTACGACCTGCAGCTCGATGGCACATACACCTTGAGTCTGGCGGAGACCGCCGAAGTCTCGGAAGATGGGATGGTCTGGACATTCACCCTCCGCCCGGGATTCACGTTCCACGATGGGACGCCGCTCACCGCCCAGGACGTCGTGTTTTCCTATCTCTTTTACCAGGGGCACGAGGATTTTCCGTTTCTCAACGTGTACACGGAGTACTTCGAAAACGTTGAAGCCCCTGACGATGAGACGGTGGTCATCACCCTCAGCGAACCGATCCCCAACATGGAGAGCCAGCTGATTTTCCTGTACATCCTGCCCCGGCACATCTGGGAGCAGTACGACACACCCACCGGGGCCGTGGAATTTGAGAACCTGGAAATGATCGGCTCCGGACCGTTCAAGATGGTCGAGTACCAACAGGGAGAATTCGTACACCTGGCAGCTGTGAAGGACCATCCATTAAATCCCCCGAAGATCGACGAGGTGGTTTTCCAGACCTTCGACAACCAGGATGCACTGGTCCAGGCGATCGTCACCGGGCAGGTGGATATGATCACGGAGATGCCCAACACGGCTGTCCCGACGCTGAGGGACGCTGAGAACGTCGAGCTGGTGGTCGGGGCGCCGTTCGCGCCCGAAGTGACGGATATCATCATCAACCA
Organism: uncultured Anaerolineaceae bacterium; assembly: GCA_964416175.1. Taxonomy (GTDB): domain Bacteria; phylum Chloroflexota; class Anaerolineae; order Anaerolineales; family UBA4823; genus CAYQDF01. Next base: position 7,572 of record CAYQDF010000043.1, on the reverse strand, counting down.
GGTCTCCCCGGAAAACTGCCCGCCCGAGGATGGCGTGTGTTCGGGTCATCCAGCTCTGCGGGACCGGAATGTGCGCCTTGCCCTGGCCCATGCCACCGATAAACAGAAAATCATTGACGTCGTCCTCCTGGGTCTCGGTACGCCCGGATTGACTCTCATCCCGGACGGCCTGGGCCTCTGGTACAACGATTCCATCCAGGATTACCCGTTCGACATCGGGGAAGCGAACCGGATCCTCGACGACGCCGGCTACGCAGACAGCGATGGGGACGGTGTTCGGGAGATGCCGGATGGGACCAACCCGCTCGTTTTTCGGCTGAACTGGCCGAGCGACTCGACGACCGCCCCGCGGATCGCCGAGCTGCTGAACGAGACCTGGAGCCAGATCGGCGTGCAATTGGAACCGCAGGCGCTCGATCCGGACGCCCTCACCTCGATCTGCTGCCCGACTTTTGATTACGATATCCTCATCTGGGGATGGGGATCCGATCCGGACCCGGCATTCCTGCTCAGCGTGCACCTGACCAGTGAGATCCCCACCGGCAATAGCGAGACCGGCTATTCGAACCCGGAATTCGACGAACTGTTCGAACAGCAGGCGACCGCCCTGGACCCCGAAGAGCGCCGGGACATCATCTGGCGCATGCAGGAGATCCTGCACGAGGATGTTGTGTACATCATCCCGTTCTACGCCCAGGCGACCCAGGCATACCGCACGGACCGGTTCACCGGATGGGTGACGGATAAACCCAAAGTCGCTCTCGAGGATCCTACCTCCTTGACGGTGATCGAACCTGTGCCTTAATCCTGCCGCGGATCGGAAATCCTTTGTGTGATAGTCCGGCGATAACTCCAGGAGAACCTCCCGCAGGTTATTCCCTGCAAGCAATTCCTATCGCTGCGTGGGGATGCTTGGAGGATACTACCTTGGATTTTCTCGATGGTAGAACCTGCGGGAGGGCGGTGTGATCGAGGTTTTAACGCCCTGAGAAAATAAGACGGTGAGTGGTTATCGTTATCTCTTAAATCGGTTGAGCTGGGCGGTTTTGACGATCTTGTTCGTCATCGTCCTGAATTTTTTTCTGTTTCGGATACTCCCCGGCGATCCTGCCCGCGCCGGGATCCGGGATCCACGGCTGACCAGAGAAGCGGTCGAAGCGATCCGGGTGAGGTTCGGGCTGGACAAGCCGGTGATTAACTGCTTCGAGTCGCTCAACCCGCTCAGGTTCGGCGACTGCGCGGTGAATCCCCTCCAGACCCAGTTTTTTATCTACGTCAGCAATCTGCTGCGGGGGGAGTTTGGCTTCAGCTACCACAGCAACCGCCCAGTGATTGACCTCCTGGTCGAGCGGTTGGGAAATACCATCCTGCTGATCGGGGCGGGAGAAATTCTCGCCATCCTCATCGGCCTCACGACCGGGGTGATCGCCGCCTGGAAGGTCCGCACTCCGGTGGACTACAGCGCCCTGGTGAGCAGCCTGGTCGCCTGGAGTCTGCCTACCTTCTGGCTGGGGATCATCCTGCTCTTCATCGGCAGCCGGGAATTTAATCTGCCCATCGGCGGCAAAGCCACCCCCGGCGGGGGTTTTACCAGTTCGTGGGAGTATTATCGGGATATAGGGCGTCACATGATCCTGCCCACCCTGACTTTCACGATCGTTTTTGTGGGCGAGTACATGCTGATCATGCGGAGCACGATGATCGAGGTGCTGTCCGAAGATTTCATCCTGACTGCCAAAGCAAAAGGGCTGCGCGCTTTTCAGACCTTGAAGGATCACGCATTACGGAACTCAATGCTCCCTATGGTCACGATCATCGCCCTGAACCTCGGCTTCATCGTCGCCGGCGCCATCCAGATCGAAACAGTATTCTCCTGGCCCGGGATCGGTCAGCTGATCTATGAAGCGGTCGGGCGGCGCGACTATCCTGTCCTGCAGGGCGCCTTCATGATCATTGCCGTCAGCGTGATCTTCGCCAACCTGACCGCAGACCTCCTGTATTCGGTTCTCGATCCGCGTGTGCGGACGGAGTGATGGATGGAAAGACCGCTTGAAATCACCACCGTGCGGGGTATGTGGCGGCACATCGCCCGGAACAAGCTGGGCCTGGTCGGGCTTGGGATGCTGATCCTGGCTGTTCTGGCAGCGGTTTTTGCCCCCGCGATAGCTCCTTATGATCCCTATGCCCCGGTGAAGATCACGATTGAAGATATTTATGCTGCTCCCGGCGATGCGCATCTTCTGGGCACGGACGATGCTGGCAAGGACGTACTCTCGAATTTCATTTACGGTTCGCGTGTCTCCCTGATCGTCGGCTTCTTCGCATCCTTCATCTCGATCTTCATCGGCGGGTTGATCGGGATCGTGGCTGGTTTTTATGGCGGCTGGACGGAGACGATCCTGATGCGGTTCACGGACATCATGCTGGTGATCCCGGATCTGCCCCTGGCGGTTGTGCTCGTCGCGCTCACCAAGCCCAGCCTGCTGAATATCATCTTTGTGATCGGGATCATCGGATGGACGGGAACAGCCCGTCTGGTGCGCTCGCAGACTCTGTCGGTCAAGGAACGCAAGTTCGTGCTCCGGGCCAGAGCGATCGGCGCTGGAAGGCCGTACATCGTGCGCCGGCACATCCTGCCGATGGTGCTCCCGTTGATGGTTGCCAACACTGTCCTGGTCATCTCTCTGGCGATCCTCGAAGAGAGCACGCTGAGCTTCCTCGGGCTTTCCGATCCCACGGTTGTCAGCTGGGGCCAGATGCTCAATTACGCCTTCACCCGGGGAGCGATGAGCGCCGGCGCCTGGTGGGCATTGGTCCCGCCGGGCTTCGGCATCGTGTGGGTCGTACTGGGCTGCACTCTGCTTGGACATGGGATGGAGCAGGTGCTCAATCCGCGCCTGGAGACGCATCATCTCGCCGTCGGGAAAGGCATGGTTGCACGCCAGAAGGAGACGGCTGCGAGATGAGCGGGGCAGGTGTTCTTCCCGACCCAGGGTTAAAAGGAAGAGATTTTGGTTTGAAAATCAGCGAAGGACGGGAGAGCGCCCCGCTGCTCCTGGATGTCCGCCAGGTCTCCGTGGATTTTATCAGCCCGGGAGCCCTCCCTGCGCGGGCGGTGGATGAGGTGAGTTTTACCCTGCGGGAAGGCGAGATGCTCGGTCTGGTCGGGGAGAGCGGATGTGGCAAGACCACGCTCATGCTCAGCCTGCTGCGCCTGCTACCTGCTGCGGGCCGGATCGTCTCTGGAGAGATCCTATACCTGGGGCGTGACCTGCTCGATCTGAGTGAATCGGAAATCGAGGACGTGCGCTGGAGGGACATTTCCATGATCTTCCAGGGAGCCATGAATGCGCTCAACCCGGTGCGGACGATCGGCGACCAGATCCGGGAGGCGATCCTCCGGCACAATTCTCTCCCCCCTCAATCAGCCGTAAATGACCGCGTCCGGTCCTTGCTCGATATGGTTGGGATCAGTCCGGAGAGGAAGGACCAGTACCCGCACCAGTACTCGGGCGGGATGAGACAAAGGGCGATGATCGCAATGGCCCTTGCCTGCAATCCGCAGGTGTTGATCGCCGACGAACCAACCACCGCCCTGGACGTGATGGTCCAGGCCCAGATCCTGGAGCTGTTGGACACGCTCCGCCACAACCTGGGATTGGCGGTCATCCTTGTCACCCACGATCTGGGAGTCGTGGCAGAAATTTGCGACAGCGTGCTGGTCATGTATGGCGGGGTGACTGCTGAGTACGCCAGCGTGGATACGGTGTTCAACGACCCGCAGCACCCGTACACCCGGCAGCTCCTGGCTGCCTTTCCGGATCTGTCCAGGCCGAGGGATGCGCTGCGCTCGATCCCGGGCTACCCGCCGCGGCTGGATGACCTGCCGCCGGGCTGCCGGTTTGCACCGCGCTGTGCTTCGGCGTTCGACCGCTGCCACAGAGAGAAACCCTCACTCCACCGGCTAGGGGAATTCCACCAGGCAAGCTGCCACCTGGTCGAGCGATGACCGACGGCTATTCTCCGCTGCTCAAAGTCGAGAACCTCGTCAAGCAGTATCCTTTCAGGAGTTCTCGCCTGGGAAGAGGGAGCGACCAGGTCGTCCACGCCGTGGACGGGGTGAGCTTCGAAATCCAACGTGGTGAAGTCCTTGGGCTCGTTGGGGAAAGCGGCTGCGGGAAATCCACCCTCGCATTGACCCTGATGAGGCTCGAGAATCCCACAAAGGGGACGATCACGTTTGAAGATGAGGATATCAGCCACCTGGGAGGTCGGGAGCTCAAGGCGATCCGCCGGAGGATCCAGATGGTGTTTCAGGACCCTTACGAAACGCTCAATCCAATGATGACGATCGGAGAGATCGTTGCCGAACCGCTGAAAGTCCATGGGCTGGCGAAGAGCAAACCGGAGCAGCAAAAGCGCGTGAACCAGGCCCTCCAGGATGCCGGCCTCCAGCCCCCGGAAGCGTTTATCGACCGTTATCCGCACCAGCTCTCCGGCGGTCAACGGCAGCGGGTCGTGATCGCCGGAGCGCTGGTCCTGGAACCCATCCTGCTCCTGGCGGACGAACCCGTCTCGATGCTGGATGTGAGCATCCGCGCCGAGATCCTGAAACTGCTGGACGATCTCCGCCAGACGCGCGGCATATCGATCCTGTTCATCACCCACGACCTGGCAACCGCGGCGCAATTCACGGACCGGACTGCCGTGATGTACCTGGGGCGGATCGTCGAGATCGGCCCGACCAGCCAGGTGTTGCAGGATCCTCAGCACCCTTACACGAAAGCTTTGCTGTCGGTTGTGCCGGTGCCAAATCCGCGCCTTCGACGGGAACGCGTCATCCTTCAGGGCGAAACGCCCAATGCAATTGTGCTCCCGTCCGGCTGCCGATTTCACCCCAGGTGTCCGGTAGCCATCGCGGCGTGCCGTGAAGTCGATCCTCCATTCGTTCAGGTCGGTGATGTCCATCTGGCTGCATGCTTGCTCGCGGCGCAGATGTCCGACCACCCAAATCTCCCGTAGCTTATTCCTGGCCGCTCTGGCAGCTTGCGAAACTGAAATTCTGCGTCAATGGTAAGCAGCGCTCTGTTCGTTATAATCACCGGATGAACAAGTCTCATCTCACCGAGTTGTTATTCCCTGTACGAAGAATATTCAACCGCGATCTGTCCGGCGCGCAGCGCTTTGGGCTGTTCCTGGCGCTCCTGGTATTCTTCTACTTCCTGGGTTTCCTTATTCCGGCAGATGGTTTCTTCGGCTTTGATTGGGTCAATTTCTGGGACCAGGAGATCGTCCCGCCGTTCTATCCCCCCTGGACGCTGACAGTCATACGCTTCTTGAGCTGGCCGGGTCTGGTTGGGCTGACCCTGGCAGCCATGGCGGTTGCGACTTTGCTCCGCTCGCTTCACCCCTTTAGCGCTTTATTGGCTTTTCTTTCCCTTCCGGTCATCTGGACGGTGTTTCTGGGCCAGCTGGACGGGATTGCTCTGCTTGGGCTGCTCGCTCTGCCCGTGCTGGCGCCTCTGGCTCTGATAAAACCCCAGATCACAGCGTTCGCCTTTCTGGCCAGAAAATCTTACCTGTTCGTGCTGCTTGCATTCCTGCTGATTTCTTTGCTCGTCTGGGGCCCCTGGCCGCTGAAAATGATCCAGGTGAACGCATTTTACGCGGAGGGCAGGTATGAACAAGACATAAGCATCAGTCCCTGGGGGATAATCCTCGCCCTGCCGCTGATGTGGTTCTCACGGGGGGACATCGATATGTTGATGCTTTCGGGAGCATTTGCAACCCCTCATCTTATCTTCTACAATCTGCTGCCGGTAGTCCCGGCGGTGGCTCGCCTGAAACCGGTCCCGGCCGGCATTGCCGCGGTTCTATCCTGGCTCCCGCTGTCGGCGAACTGGTTGGGTCCGATCGGGTGGTGGCTGGGCTGGCTTTTCGTGGGCTGGCTGTGGACGTGCCTCTATCTAGAGAGGCATCCACGCCAGCAGTTAGCCGATCAAGAATCAGCGATCGGCAATCAAAATTCAGAAAGGAGAGAGTATGGAAGCCAAGAAATTGCTCGTTGAATTCATCGGAACGTTCTTTCTGGTCTTCGTCGTCGGGATGGTGGTAATTGATTCCACTCTCGGCGCGCTGGCCGCAATCGCCATCGGTTCGACGCTGATGGTGATGGTCTACGCCGGGGGGCACGTCTCGGGAGGTCACTATAACCCGGCGGTGAGCCTGGCGGTCTGGCTGCGCGGGCGGATGAAAACTGGTGAGGCGGCAGCGTACATGGGTATCCAGGTCGTCGCGGGTCTCGCGGCAGGATTTGTCGTCCAGTATTTCAAGGGCGGTCCAGCTGCATCATCCATCCAGCATCAGGCAGCTCTTTCGCTGATCGCGGAATTCCTTTTCACCTTTGCTCTCAGCTATGTGGTCCTCAACGTTGCAACAGCGAAATCCACCAGCGGCAATTCCTATTTTGGGTTGGCGATCGGCTTCACCCTGCTGGTCGCTGCGTTGACGATCGGCGACATCTCCGGCGGCGCGATCAACCCGGCCGTCGCAGTCGGGATCACCACTATGGGCTTATCGGGCTGGGGGGACATCTGGATATACCTGGTCGCCCAGGTTGCCGGGGGTGCTGCGGCAGCCATGGCCTTCCGCTTTATAAATCCAAAGGATTAATGATAGATCGGTGAACATGAGGAGAATGGTATATGGCTGAACTGACTCGATCCGAAATTTATGATCTGCTGAACCGCCCGGGACCTTTGTGGCTGGTCAATATTGACCTGAGCGGAGCGAACCTGGTCGGAGCCGACCTGCGCGGCGCAGACCTGCGGTGGGCGAACCTCAACAAAGCTTACCTGACGGGCGCTGATCTGACAGGCGCCGATCTCGTCGGCGCAAACCTGAGCAAAGCTGACCTCGTCGGCGCCAAGCTGAGCAAAGCCTACCTCAGCGGGGCAAACCTGACCGAAGCTGACCTGAGAAGGGCAGACCTGAGCAAAGCGGACCTGACCGGGGCTATCCTGGTCAACGCAAACCTCAGTGAAGCGGACCTGCGCCTGGCGCGGCTGGCTGGCGCCGACCTGATCTCGGCCAAGCTCGACGGCGCCAGATTGCCGGAAGACATCCGCGTAAAATAGTCTTCGACGGATCCAGCCCGGGAGTGATCTCCGCGTGCCGTCGCCGTATTTCCCGCTGATTTTCTTTTTCTATGGCCTGGCGTTCTTCAGCATGGGAATCGCCATTGTCCTGGAGCTGTCGCACTGCGGTGATGAGCGGCTGCGCCACGCATTCCGACCCATGGCGACCTTCGGCCTTTTGCACGGGACGCACGAATGGGTGGAAATGTGGGAGAGCCAGGGGCTGCTCCCGGGGCAGTTCACACTCCCGCTGTTCTGGGATATCGTCCGGCTGGTGATCCTGGTGGGCTCCTTTCTCTCACTGGCTGCCTTTGGAGTGTTTCTGTTCGCCAAAAGCCAGCCGGTGCAGCGCTTCAGCTTGCTCGCCCCGCTGCTGCTGGCCGGGACGTGGGGAATTGGGCTGCTGGTGCTGCGCGGCAGGTATCCGATCATGCCA
>CAYQDF010000042.1:0-25058 GCA_964416175.1 uncultured Anaerolineaceae bacterium | reverse complement strand
GTCGCGGCTGCCTTACAGAGGAGCCGTGTGGACCTTATCGGTGTCAATTGTTCCGGCGGACCAGCCCAAATTTACCGCATCATCCGGCAGATGTACGGCGCTTACCCGGAAGCCCGCTACTCCGCGATGCCAAACGCAGGCTGGCCGGAGCGGGTGGGTGGTCGGATAATGTATCCGGCAAGTCCGAATTATTTCGCAGAATATGCCTGGGCGTTCAAGGAACGAGGCGTCTGCCTGATCGGAGGCTGCTGTGGGACCACCCCCCAGCACATCCAGGCCATGCGGCAGGCACTTGAGGAACCAACCTTTACGGTGAGCTCGAATAAGTTTGGAATATCTCTGATCGAAAGCGAAGCCAGCATTACCGCGCCCGAAAAGCCTTCGATCCTGGAAACCAAGCTGGGGACCGGTAAATTCGTCATCTCAGTCGAGATGGATCCGCCGCGCGGCCTTTCAACCCACAAGCTGCTTGCCGGCGCCAGCCTGCTTTCCGAGGCCGGGGCAGATGTGATCAACATTGCTGACAGCCCGATGGCGCGCATGCGAATGAGCCCGTGGGCAGTCTGCAATCTGATCCAGCGCCAGCTCGATGTCGAAACCGTCCTGCATTTCCCCACGCGGGGGAGAAACCTGCTGCGAGTTCAGGGAGATCTGCTGGCCGCGCACGCTCTGGGAATCCGCAATGTGTTCGTGGTGATGGGTGACCCGACTGATATCGGAGATTACCCCGACGCGATGGATGATTACGACTTGGTGCCTTCCGGATTGATCAAATTAATCAAAGAGGGGTTCAACACCGGAGTAGACCACGCAGGCGTTGAAATCGGCCAGCCGACAGCGTTCTTCGTCGGATGTGCGCTCAACATGGATCCTCCGGACGTGGACCTGGAGATCAAAAACCTGCACCGCAAGGTCAAAGCCGGGGCTGATTTCATCCTGACCCAGCCTGTTTTTCGCCCGGAAGCTGCCGAATCGTTCCTGGAGAAATACTCTCAGCGATTTGGGGTCCTGGAAATTCCTATCCTGGTTGGAATTCTCCCTCTCTTTGGTTCGCGGCATGCTTCTTTCCTGCACAATGAAGTCCCCGGGATTTGCATTCCTGAATCGATCCAGGAGCGCATTGCCGCTGCCGGGGAACGCGCGCCGGATGAGGGCGTATCGATCGCTTTTGAATTGGTGGATCGGATGCGCTCCTTCGCAAGCGGTGTTTATCTTATGCCAGCCTTCAACCGCTTTGATCTGGCAGCAGTTCTTATCGAACAGATCACCCGGATTTTCGAACCCGGATAAAACTGTTTAACTAGGCGTCTCCAGATCAGCTTGGCGGTGGAAGCGGCTCTTCCGGGACCGCTGATACAGCCGGTTCTGCCCGGTTTCGCAAAGTCAAAACCCCTACCACGATCGGGATAGCAATAAAGACCAAGCTGCCGCAAATGAGTCCAATACCTGTTGTCAGGGCTGTCCTTGGATCGTTTCTCCCGAGAAGGTCAATTTCCGCATCAGGCGCGAAACTTGCCAGGCTCGTCAACGCGCCGAGGCATAAACCGATTAGTCCCGGGCAGCCGCACAGGACTGCTGCGGCGATGGTCGCGATAATACCGGTCGTTTTCTTGTCCATGCTCATGCTCCTTTCAGCTGGTGAATACATCCACAGGGGGCTAAACTAGAAGCTATCTCAAGAATAATGGGAGGGTGATGCTTGTCAACGGCTCCCCTGCTGAAAAACACCACAATAACCCATTCTAGAGATGACCTCTACAGAATTGATGCGTTTGTGTTATCATCCGCGCCTTAATTGAGCTCCGATAGCTTTGTCTAAAGCGCTCACGATGCGGTTACGGATCGCCGCGACTTCCCCATCGGTCAGAGTCCGGTCGGGAGCCTGGTAAGTCAGATTGAAAGCGAGGCTCTTCTTCCCTGGTCCAGCCTGTCCGCCGCGATAGACATCAAACAACCGCACATTTGCGACTGCATCTCCGGATGACTCGCGGATCAGCTCCAGGACCCGTTGGGCTGGGATCTCTTCGGGGACCACGAAGCTCAGGTCTTCCAGAACGGGCGGATAGATCGGAATGCCTAGGAGCTCGTACCTTTCCGGAAGTAAAGGTTGAATGGCGTCGAGGTCTACCTCCGCCAGCAGGACGGGATATTCCGGCAGGTCATACCTTTCTTTGATAAGCGGATGGAGTTCACCGATCACACCGATTGTTTGATCACGAACTGCCACGTCGGCGCATTTCCCCGGATGGAAGGAGGAGTCTGTTCCTGGTTTGAAAACAATCCCTGCAAGATGAAGACGGGTGAACAGCGCTTCTACTATCCCTTTCAAATCGAAGAAGTCTATCGAGGTTCGATCGGAATTCTGCCAGCCAGCCAGAGAACGAGGCCCGCTCAGCAAGATCCCAATGCGGCGAGGCTCATCCGGGAGCGTCTGACCGGCGATGGGGAGGTAAACTTTACCGATTTCAAAGAAAGCCATTCTATCGGTCAGGCGGGCGTTGCGTTCCGCCACCTCGAGCAGGCCTGCCAGGATGTCCTTACGCAGCACCGTTCGGTCACTTGCGATCGGGTTTTCTAGCCAGAGGTAAATTCTTCCACCGGGCGCAGAATCCATCGCGGCATTCAATCCCGCATCAAGGAAGCGGCGGCGTTCTTTTTCTGGAGCAGTCAAGCGATGCGTGATCACTTCTTGCAAGCCAAGATTCACCAGGATGTCTCTCAGAACTTCTTCCGTCTCAAAGTCAGGGTTTTTCTGTTGCGGGGGGATCTCGTCTGCCATCCGTGTTTCGGGGATACGCTGATAGCCGTAGATTCGGGCGATTTCTTCCATGAGGTCTGCCACGCCGACGATCCCTTCTCCGATATCCAGGCGGTGACCGGGGGTTTGGGCGCGCAGGGTCTCGCCTTCCACTGTCACGGAAAACTCCAAACGCTTTAGGATGGCCGCGATCTCGGGTGGCTGAAGTTCGATCCCCAGCCACCGCTTCACATCCATTGTAGTGAACTCGATGACCGGGTCCACCGGCGGCAGGGGATAATTATCCACCAACCCCTGGGCAACTGTTCCGCTTGACCACAGCCGCATCAGCTCCAGGGCGCGTCTGACACCCTGGTCTGCCAGGGCGGGGTGAACACCGCGTGAGAAGCGGTAAGCAGCTTCAGAAATCATCCGCTGCGCCAAGAGCGTCCGGCGAATATTTGTAAAGTTCCAGGCCGCGCCTTCCAAAAGCACGTTGCGGGTGGTGCTGCCTACCTCTGATTCGGCCCCACCCATTACTCCCGCGATGGACAGCGGTCCAGCCTCGTCGCAGACCAGAACGGTGAAATCGTCCAGCTCGCGCTCAACCCCGTCCAGGGTCACGAGACGTTCACCGGGTTTTGCAGTCCGGGTGATGATCCTGGGTGGTTTTCCGTCTGCGCGCTGAACCAAGACGTCGTAGTCGAATGCGTGCAGCGGTTCGCCGACTTCAAGCATGGCGTAGTTGGTTGCGTCGACGATGTTGTTGATCGGCCGCATACCGGCGAGCCTCAAGCGGCGTTGGATTTCGTATGGGCTTGGGCAAATCTCTATCCCTTCGATTAAACCCAGGACGAACCGAGGGTTCAATTCTGGATTCAAGATTTCGATCATCACTCTTCCATGGATCGGCTTCCCTGTCGCGCTCACCGAGAAATCCGGCGGTCGCAAGGGTTCTCCGGTGAGCGCCGAGACCTCCCGGGCAACGCCCAATACGCACGCGTCACGAGCGATGTTGGGAAGGAGAGCGATGTCCAGCACTGCATCGCCCATATATTCGACTAATGACATGCCCGTCGGCGCGTCGGGATCCAGGATGATCACCCCTTCGTGATCTTCAGAGATCCCGAGCTCTTTCTCCGAACAGGCCATGGAGTATGACTCCACGCCGCGGATTTTTGCACGTTTCAAGGTCATCAGGACCTGCCCGGTCTGGTGCCCGTCGAAAATTCGGGCACCTTCTCTGGCATAGGCGACCTTCAGGGGTTGTGCGAGAGGTCCCAGGCTCTTGAAAGGGAAGAGATTCGACGCACCGGTGAGCACGATGTGCTCTTTTTCTCCGTCGTTCAACCGACAGAGGACCAGCCGATCGGCATTGGGGTGCGGCATCACTTCGAGGACAGCCCCAACCACGATCTTATCGGCTTCCCATTCGATGCCTGAGATCTTTGTTTCGACGCGGCTGTGGCCTCCTGGTCGCCCTTCGATTCTGCCGGACGGCATGGGCAAGCCGACATATCGGATCTCCTCCACTTCCAGACCTGCCATGGTGAGCAGGTATGCAAGTTCTTCAATTGAGATGCGTATATCAACGAAATCTTTCAACCAGGAAAGGGGGATTTTCACAGGTTTCTCCTTAATTCACTAGAAGCTATCTTAAAAATAACAGGAGGGTGGTGTTTTACGGCGGCGGAGCCGCTGCAAAACACCACGACTACCCATTCTTGAGATAATCTCTAGAACTGTTCCAGGAATCTCACGTCATTTGCCCAAAAGTGGCGAATATCTTCAATCCTGTAGCGCAGCATGGCAATCCGTTCTGGACCCATCCCGAAGGCATAACCGGAATATACCTGCGGATCATACCCACCGTTCTTCAAGACGATTGGGTGGACCATCCCGCAACCCAGGATTTCAAGCCAGCCCGTGCGCTTGCAGACCGGACATCCTTCGCCGCCGCACACAAAACACTCGATGTCCATCTCAGCACTTGGTTCTGTAAAGGGGAAGTGCGAGGCGCGGAAGCGGGAGCGGACGCGTTCGCCAAACATCCGCCGGGCAAAGTCGCTTAATGTCCCCTTCAGGTCTGTAAAGGTTATTCGCTTGCCAACTGCCAGCCCTTCGACTTGTGTGAATTGAGTCTCAGCCCGTGCGCTGACCTGTTCATAACGGTAGCACATGCCGGGCAAGATGATCCGGATCGGAGGCGGGTTCTGCGGATCGGCCGCTGAGAATTCGCGCATGGCATGAATCTGGCCCGGTGAGGTGTGCGTGCGGAGCAGCACTGGATTGTCTTTTTCATGCTCGACTTTTATGTAGAAGGAATCCTGCATGTCCCGAGCGGGATGGTGGGGAGGGAAGTTCAGCAGCTGGAAGTTGTACAGGTCGGTCTCTACATCGCGGGATAGATACACCTGGAAACCCATTTCAGCGAAGATCTGGTAGATCCGGCGCAGAGTCTGGGTTGTAGGGTGCAGCCGGCCCACAGGGATGGGCCGACCTGGCAGAGTGACATCGAGGCGCTCCGCTTCCAAAGCCTGTTGGAGACTGGCCTGGCGCAAGGTTTCAGCCTTCAATTCCAGCGCGGCCTCCAGATCCTGTTTGACCTTATTTGCCAGCCGGCCGATGACAGGGCGCTCTTCTTTAGGAAGCTGGCTTAACTTTTCAAATATCAGCATGAGCGGTGAGTTACGCCCAAGGTGAGCGACCCGCCATTGTTCCATTGCAGTCATGTCCTGGACTGTCTTCAGTCTCCCGATCGCTTCTTGATAAATCCTCTCAATTTCTGGCTGCATGCGCACCTCCCGAAATGAAAACATCCCGTCCCCGGAAGGGACGAGATGGTTTTCCCGCGGTACCACCCAATTTGCCCCGGAATCAGACCTTTTTCGCTCTCAGGAGAAATCCCCAGATCAGGTTCACCCCTTCTTTTAAGGGTAAAGCCAGAATTGCGATACTGCCTGCTTCCAGGACCGCTCAATCACCAACAGCCTTTTCCAGGCAATTGGCTTCCCAGGATAACGCCGGGACGGCGGCCCAGACTACCGGATCCTGCGGATCGTTCCCCCGGGCAGCTCGAGAGGGAACTTCGACTGGTATCCACCGGGCGGGGGTCTCAGTTTGCTCCCCACGCCGCCCTGTCGGTTTCCTCCAGTGTACTTTCCTCTGTCACAGCTGTTTCATGTATCTTGTTTGCCCAATTATCTCTGAAATTATGCGACTGTCAAGATAATTCACAAATAACCGGAAAGCTTCCAGCAATTGATCCTTCCGCAGGGTGTTCCACGCCTGATCTGCGCTTTACTGGCAACTTACGGGAGGAGATCCAGTGAAACCCAATCACCCCTCAAGGACCTAACCCCTTAGCAGCTCCTTTACCCTTGGATGCCCGTGGTAAACCCCCCGGTATTCCGGGGGGAGCAGGGCAGCGATCCGGCTCATAATCTCATCCGTGTTTTGACGCAGACCAGATTCCCTTTCTGCGCGGTCGAGGGGAGGCAGCCGAAAAGGCTGGCCGAATCTTACCTGGATTATCGGGCGTTGTAGTGTCAGGAGCTTCCTGGTTGCTTTCCATGTCCCCGTTACTGCGGCCGGCACAATCGGTACGCCGGCCTGATCGGCGAGGAAAGCAACGCCAGCTTTAGCAGGTATTAACGAGCCGGTCGGGCTCCGGGTGCCCTCGGGGGAAATGCCAAGCACTCCCCCGTTTCTGAGGTGATCTCGGGCGGTGCGCAGGGCGCGGGTATCTGTTTCCTCCCGGTTCAGCCAGATCCCCCCGACTGAGTCAACAATCCAGCGAAAAAGGGCGGTTTTCTGGTGTTTCTTCGCCACCAATCCCGTCACGTCATCCCGATTGAGCAGGCAGTAGATCAGGGGCACTTCCAGTACGCTCAGGTGATTTGCCGCCACGATATACCCCCCAGAAGCGGGCAGGTTCTCCAGACCCTCGACCCGGACGCGGGTGAGAAGTAAATAGAGCAAGCGAAATAATGAGCACAAGAAGATACGCAAGATACGACGGACCAATGGTCACCCTCCAGATCTAATTTTAATCATGCATGGCGATCGGCGCAATCCGATCGATTCAACAGCCTCGGACGATCGGATCTTGGCGATTATCCCACACCGGGATAAACCAGAGCCACATTTTGGGAGATGGCTATCGCCCGTATCAGGCAGAGGCCATCGCCGGTTGACAACAAGGCAAAGACTGGTCCGCACGGTTGCGATTATAATCAAGCGGGCATGCAGAAATCTCTTCGATCTCTGAAACCGCTCTACCTTTGGTTGTTTCTAGGTGTGCTGCTCACGGCTTGTGGGAAGGATGAAGTTCTTCCGAGCGTCGCTGCCACCGCGACCAGGCTGCCGCAACCAACGGTAACGCTTACACCGCTCCCTCCGACGCCGACCCCTGAACCGCTGGCGGCGCGGGTGAATGGAGAGGCGATCACCCTTGTCGAATTTGAGGCTGAAGTCACTCGCTATATCTCCGCCCAGGAGGCTGGTGAATCTATCGATGAAGATGCTGCGAGAGCGATTGTGCTCCAGGACCTGGTGAACCAGGTCCTGCTGTCACAGGGGGCGCGGGAGCTGGGTTTTGCAGCCGATGAACTCCTGATCCAGGAAAGGCTCCAGCGGATAATCGATAATGCTGGTGGCGAGAGGCAGTTCGAGCGCTGGCTGGAACAGAATCTATACACGGTTGAAAGTTTCAAGGAAGCTCTGGCGAGATCGATCGAAGCAGCCTGGATGCGTGATCGCATCATAGCAGAGACACCAGTCCGGGCTGAGCAAGTCCACGCCCGGCAGATATTGCTCTATACTCCTGAAGATGCCGCCCAGGTACTGGCAGACCTTCGTACTGGCACCGAATTTGCAACGTTAGCAACGGTTTACGATCCGGTTACCGGTGGAGACCTGGGCTGGTTTCCGCGTGGGTATTTGACCGATCCGGAGCTGGAAGAGGCTGCGTTCAGTTTGCAGCCGGGCGAATATACAAAAGTGATCGAGACTGCTGTTGGTTACCACATCTTGCAAGTCATCGAGCGTGATCCGGCGCGGCTGCTGGATCCAGAAGCGCTGATGATCTGGCAGGAACAGGATTTACAAAACTGGATCGAGCAGCGGCGGAACCAGGTGCTGATCGAGATCTTCACATCTTAGGCAGGCAAGGTGACTATGGACGTGTTTGACTACTCAGACGAGGAGCTGCAAGCCTCCCGATCCAGGGCAGGAGCAGTCTGGAACATCCTGACTATCCTGACCTTGATCATGACCACCTGTGTTTGTGTGGTGGCAGCGGCGATCTTTATTAACCCTCACCTCCCCATCAACCCTTTTCCACCGCCAACGCTGCCAGCGGTGATCACTTTCCCGACCGCCACCCCTACCCCGCGGGTGGTCCTGCCGCCGACCTGGACGCCGACCAACACTGAAGAACCACCAGCGACAGCGACTCCCCCGCAGATCCAAACACCAGCCGCGACTTTCCCGGTAGGGTTGACACCAACTGGGACCGGACCCACCGGGACTCCGCCCGCCGGCTTTACTTTCGTCCTGCACGAAGGCGATCCGGTGGCGATCCCGAACATCGGCCACCCGGATCTGGGCTGCGATTGGATGGGTGTGGGTGGTCGCGCCTTCGACCTGACCGGCGCACCGATCGCCCAGGGTTTATTCGTTCAGCTGGGGGGAACGCTGGCAGGCGAGCCGCTCGATTTTCTTGGCATGGTAGGGATGGTCAGCAATTATGGACCGGGAAGCTATGAATTCACACTGGCTGACGCACCGGTGGCCTCCCGGCAGACCTTGTGGGTGCAGATCTTCGACCAGGCCCTGATCCCCTTATCCGACAAGATTTTCTTCGACACGTACGAAGACTGCGAACGAAATCTGATCCTCCTCAATTTTAACCAGGTGAGGTGATCACTCCTATCCAACGCCGGTTTCCCGGCTGATTTCGCACCAGGCCTGTTTGCACTTCAATGCGTCCTCTTCGAGCACCGGGCTCTCGCAGAGCATGCGGCCCCGGCATTTAAATTCCAACAAAGCCTGTATGATCGCTTCAAGGTTTAAATCCGACTGTTCCAGGGGAAGATGTTGCTTCTCACCTTTTTCGCCATATTCGATCCCTGAAATGTGAATGTGTAATGATTGGAGAGACTCATCTCCAAGGGCTTCAGCGTAAGATTCCAGGACGCGTGCCCATTCCTCGAAAGAGTTCATCGTTCCATCACCCACGCGGGCATGAAGATGGGCAAAATCCAGGCAAGGCTGCACTCCGGGAACTGCCTGGCTCATGCGGAGCGTATCATCAAGGGATCCCAGCATTGCTGACTTGCCCATCATTTCCGGACGGAGAGTCACCGGGTTGCCTGCTGCGCGCAGTTCAGCGACGCACGCTGCCAGCCGGTCAATGGCGAGGGGTAAGACCTCCTCGGGAGAGAGACCAAAGTACGATCCTGGATGAAAAACGATATCCGTCGCTCCTGCCAGGTGCCCGTAATAAGCAGCATCCATCAGCCGTTTCCTTGATTTTGGCCACTCTTCTTCATCGGCGTTGAGGTTGATAAAGTAAGGCGCGTGGACGCTAAGAGCCAGGTCATTCTCCACTGCAGCCATTCTGATCTCGATGCAGGAATCTTCGGAGATGCGCACCGATCGTACCCAGCCGAGCTCCAGGCCGAAGAGACCGAGTTCGGCGCTGCGCTGGATCGCGCCGACACTGCCCCCCGGTTTCTTTGGGGTCGAGATCGGCGATCCTACCGTACCGAATTTGAAGGACAAAGACTCCATATCAACCTCGATTATCTCCTCCGATCAGTTATCTTTGCCGATGATCAATCAGGATATCTCGCTCCGCGGAACGCGAGCGGGTCAAAAGCCTGCAGTGAAAAAGCGGACTGGCAGAGGCTGCCGCCGGGCTCCCATCAATATAACAATGCAGTCAGGCGTTCCCACAAAGGAGGTCCGATGATCAGGATCCCGATCAAGGCGGCTGAGACTGCCGCGATCAACACAGCTGCTGCTCCGACGTCCTTTCCGACCCTGGCGAGGGCGTGCCGCTGAGGGCTCGCCAGGTCTACGACAGCTTCCAGGGCTGTATTAATGAATTCCGCCGTCCATACCATGGCAATGGCAATGATGATCAAGGCCCAATCGTGGTGGTCCAGCCGCAACCACAGGGAAAGGGTGATGACGACAAGGCTGACGATGGCATGGATCCAGGCGTTCTTCTGGGTTCGGATAACGTGCCACCAGCCGGAGAATGCTGCCTGGAAGGACTGAGCTCTAGAATGAAGGAAGGCAAGCATAATTTCAGTGCTCAGTCAACCCGTTATCAGGTTGGGTGATTCGGGACCCGAGGTCCGCAAGGATCTCTGCCTGGGCAGCCCACATTCGATCTTTGTCCGATGGTTCTTCGTGATCGTAGTTGAGTAAATGCAGAATTCCATGGACGACCAGCAGCCGCAGCTCATCGTCGACTGAATGGCCGGCAGCCACGGCCTGGGTTTTCGCCTGCTGGTAAGAAATGATCACGTCCCCCAGGTATGTCCTGCCGCTGTCTGGATCGGTGTGTCCGCCAGGGAAAGACAGCACATCTGTTGGCGAGTCGACCTGTCTGTAAGCTTTGCTCAGCTTCCGGATTGTTTTATTGCCCGTGATCACCAGAGTCAGCTCGCCCTTGTCCTGGATCCCCTGGTGCCGTAAAGTTGCCTGGACGGCTTCTATCAGAAGATTGGAATTAACGAGCGAGTGGTAAGGTCTGGCAATATCCAGGTTGATCATTGGCTCAGGATTCAGGTCTGGGATTTGGGACTGTTTCGTGCGCTTTTCGGGAGATGATCGGTACGGTCGGGGTCGATTCCTTTCCGGAGGGGGTTGTTTTTTCGAACTTGGGATATTCCAGACGAGGGTGGTAAATGCCGCGGAGGGTGGTAGTGAAAGAATCGATGATCGTGTCCATCTCGCGGAGGGTCAGGTTGGTCTCGTCCAGTTGACCAGAAGAGAGGCGGTTTTCGACCACCCCCCGGATCATTTCGCGCAGAGCTTCTTCGTCTTTAGGTCTCTCGGCGCGAACCCTGGCTTCGGAACCGTCAGCCAGCATCAGGATAGCGGTCTCGCGCGAACGTGGACGAGGGCCAGGATAGCGGAACTGGCTTTCATCAACCCTGGTTTCATCTCCCCCAGCTGCTTTGACCGCCTGGGCATACTGGTAGCGAGCGGTCATTGTGCCGTGATGTTCCGCGATGAAGTCCTGGATGCGGCGCGGCAGTCGGTATTTTCGAGCCAGCTCCAGTCCGTCAGGAACGTGCTGGATGATGGTCTGTGCACTGACCACCGGGTCGAGAGTATCATGCGGATTAGGATTATCGGGGAGTTGATTTTCGATGAAGAAATAAGGGTTGAGAGCTTTCCCGGCATCATGATAAAGCGATCCCACACGGGTCAGGAGGGTATCCGCGCCGATCATTTCCGCTGCCTGTTCGGCCAGATTGGCGACCTGGAGGCTGTGCTGGTATGTCCCTGGGGCATTACGCAGGATCAGTTGCAGCAGCGGGTGGTCTGGCCGAGAAATCTCCATCAGTTGAAGAGCTGTCGTCAAGCCCAGAAATTGGGCCAGTACATACTGCAAGAGGACTGTCAAGCTGCTGGCGGCGATCCCGTTCACCAGGGCAACCCCAGAAAGGGTAACCACCTTAACCAGATCGACATTCGATTGGGGGAGCTGGAATGCCAAGATAACTGCAATCTCGGCGAAGCTGGTTGCCGCTGCCGCCCAGAAGAAAGAGGTCATGCGGCGGGCGGGTCCTAAGGCGAAAGCACCGCAGAAACCGCCGAGCAGTGAATAGAGCATCAGGTCAAGCGGTGATGCTGTGTCGTAAGCATACAGGATGCTCAAGGGGAGGGCGAAAACGAGGGCTGTCCGGGTACCGAACAGCGAGGCAACGACAAGGCTGAAGGCGGCCAGAGGGAAGAGATAAGGGATGACCGAATCGCTGGTTATCAACGCCCGCCCGACGACCAGGAAAACCAGAAACAGCACGGATATCACCGCCACTCCACGCGGATCTTGGAGAAGGGTCAGATTACGCCGCAGGAAGAGGAAGAAATAGAACAGAGTCAGGAGGACCAGCGCAGTAGGAGCGACCATATCCTGCCAGCGGCTGCGAGGGATGATCAGGCCGAACTGCTCGAGCGCCTCGATATCCGTCTCCGAAACGACCTGCCCTCGCTGGATGATCGTTTCGCCCTGGATAAAGGTCCGTTCGACCGGAGAGACCGCATCCCGGGCCTGCTTCCGGGCGGATTCTGTGAGTTCTTCGCTGAAGAAGCTGTTCGGGGCGATGAATCCCTGCACCAGTGATACGACCACAGATGCCTGTTCCTCCGGGAGAGAGAGACTGACCAGGGGCGGCACATTGCGGCGGACGTCTTCCAATCGATCCTGGCGGATCGTCGTCCGCATCACCTGTTCCAGGACGACAATGGCTTCTTGCTGGACGGCCTGCCAGCGTTGTTCACTTAGGTTCAGGATCGCCTGTGCGGTGGTCTGGTCAAGGTGGATGTCTTCCAGGGCGGCCAAATCGGCGAGTTTCTGATCGAGGGTAGCGAAGGAATCCATGCGCACGCTGGTGATGTAGGCCAGCGTGGCGCGCATGCGGTCCAGTTGGCGGCGGGCGATGGAGGTATCGGGGGGAGTAAATATGGGAGGCACCGCACTGGCTGCTGCCTGCCTTTGGCGTTCCGTCAAAATCTCACTCGTGAATGTCAAGGAACGCGGGGCAACTATCTCCCTCGCGGCCACGCGCCCCTCCTCGAGGGAGAGGTTGGATTGCGCAGTAATCACGGGCAGGAAAAGGGCTCCAAAAGTTACCAGGGCA
Organism: uncultured Anaerolineaceae bacterium; assembly: GCA_964416175.1. Classification (GTDB taxonomy): domain Bacteria; phylum Chloroflexota; class Anaerolineae; order Anaerolineales; family UBA4823; genus CAYQDF01. Next base: position 12,437 of record CAYQDF010000042.1, on the reverse strand, counting down.
CCGACGAGGAGCAGCAGTCCGTAAAACAAGCCCCGTCTGCGTGACCAATCCACATGCTGAAAGGAGTTCGATGTAGAGACTCCCATACCTGAATTCACTCCAACAGCCGCCTAACGATCTGGCTGGCCCGGGCGCCTTCGACGCGTCCCTCGACGCGCGGCATGAGCACTTTCATCACCTGTCCCATTTCTTTCAGGGAAGCAGCCCCGACTTCCGCGATCACATCTCTGGCGAGCGCTTCCAGCTCTTCCTCAGTCAATTCTTTCGGCAGATAAGATTCAAGGAAAGTGATCTCTGCTTCGGCTCCGCTGACCAGGTCAGGACGTCCGGCGCGTTCAGCATCGGCGATGGATTCCCGCCGTGACTTAATCTCCTTGCGGATAACTGCCGCGATGGCCTGATCATCCAGAGGGGCGCCTCGCTCGATTTCAACCAGCTTTACGGCAGACAGGAGCAAGCGGAGAGCTCCTTTACGCAGGTTATCGCCTGCCCGCATGGCTTCGCTGAGGTCGCGTTCAATCTTCTTGCGCGTATTCATGAAGGTCATTATACCCAGTTTTTAGTCGTGAGGACTGCGCCCCGTTCACCGAGCTGTTCTTTACTAACCCATCGGGAAGCGCATGCGGCGGCCGCCGATCAAGTGTAAATGCAGGTGGAACACGGCCTGCCCGGAATCGGGGCCGGTGTTGAGGATCAGGCGGTAGCCGGACCGGTCAATCCCGTCGCTTTGGGCGAGCTGCCGGGCAACAGTGAACAAATGCCCGACCAGCGGCTCGTCGTCTTCTTCGAGATGGTTCACAGAGGGAATGTGGCGTCGGGGGACGATCAGGATGTGGACCGGCGCAACAGGGCGGATGTCGTGAAATGCGACGACGCGGTCGTCCTGGTGGACGATCGTCGCGGGGCTGTCTCCGGAGATGATCTTGCAGAAAATGCAGGCAGGGTCAGTGAACATGGCTTAATCAGAGAGTACTCGCTGGGTCCGAATGTTATGGGTCTGCCCCGACACTTCATTCTCGATGATTTGGCCCATGAAGCGGTCCCCTTCGATAGCAGCGAGGCGGACGCCGGTGATCTGGTTCCAGAGGAGTCGATCGGCCCGCGCTTCGACACGGAGATAATTGTCCGTCAGGCCGGTCAGCGTCCAGAACTCTCCGTCGATCGCAGACAGGCTCTCCCAAAGGACCGGCAGATTCTGGCCGATGAATCCTTGCCTGTAGAGGCAGGCTGATTCTGCAAGCAGGGTCCGCAACACACGGCCCCGCTCTTTACGGATCCTTTCAGGCACCTGGCCGGGCATGCGCGCCGCGGCGGTACCTGGCCTTGGAGAAAATGGGAAGACGTGCCCCCCTGCAAACTGTACCTGCCGGACAAATTCGACCGTCTCAGCAAACTCGACTTCGGTCTCGCCGGGGAATCCAGCGATAAGGTCGGTGGTGATGGCGACATTCGGGATCCTCCGCCGGGCTGCGGATACCAGGTCGAGGAAGGTCTCCGGTGTGGTCTTGCGGGCCATCCGACGGAGGGTAGCGGCAGAGCCGGATTGGAGGGGCAGGTGAAGATGGCGGCAAAGACGTGAATCCTCCCAGAGAGAAAAGAAAGCGTCATCGAGATCCCACGGTTCGAGAGAGGATAGGCGCAGGCGCGGGACGTCCGTATTGGCCAAGATTGCCCGAACCAGGTCGCGGAGGTGCCGAGGCGGGTCAAGATCCTGACCCCAGGCGCCCAGGTGGACGCCGGTGAGAACGAGTTCTTTCGCGCCCCCTGTTTTCTCCGCACCATCAGCGATTGCCGCGCGAGCGGAGGCGAGTATCTGGGATAACGGCCGGCTTCGTGCCCGGCCGCGGGCGATCGTTGTGATGCAGAAAGTGCAACGGTTGTCGCAGCCATCCTGGACCTTGATGAACGATCGGGTGCGTAAACGGGTGCCTGGCACTGGTTCGCGTGCGACGGGTTCGAGGTCGAAGGTCTCTTCCGGGATCTGGAGCAGGTCCGCAACCAGGCGGTCCTTGCGCGCGTTGGGGATGACGTGTGAGACGCCGGGGAGTGAAGCCGCGCTCGCTGGCTCCAGCGTCGACCAGCAGCCTGTGACGGCGATCGCCCGCGCGCCTGCGCGGGCGATCTGGCGGATCTTCCCGCGCGAATCTGAGGCGGCGGCGGCTGTGACGGCGCAGGTGTTCACAACTGCCAGATCAGCCTGATCCGGAGATGGGACCAGGAAGTGACCTGCTGCTTTGAATTGACCGGCAATAGTCTCGATCTCGCTCTGGTTGAGGCGGCAGCCAATCGAATCCAGGTATATTTTCATCAATTCTTCCAGGATTTGATAATGAAGGCAAAGAAAGTGCCGTGGGTCTTGATTATATCCTTTGAGCGTCTTCGGATCCTGGTGAAATTACAAAAGAATTTAAGGAGCCAGGACGCTGAAGTTGTCGAAAGCCACGTCTGTGGAACCGGCTGCCAATGTGCCGGCGAGAACGCCGACCCGGCCGCGGCGGAAATCCGAGTCCTCGACGCTCGCGAGGAGCTGAGAATTGACATAGAGCTCCAGCCTATCCCCAATGCAATCGGCCCGCAGGTGGTTGAGTGCCTGGCTCTTAAGTATGTATTCGCTCGGCGGCATCTCCTTCATGCCGATCAGGCCCGGGACGCCATCCTTCATTTTGCCGATCCCGTAATAGCCATCACTGCTGATAACCAGGAAATAGAAATTGTCCTGGTTCGTTGCCCGGCAGACGATCCCGAAGTCATCGTCCCCTTCTCCAGAGACGGGGATGGCATCTACTTCGATTCGGACATCTCCAAATTTGATCTCGGGACCGGACCACAACAGGTACCCCGGCGTAGAAACCCAGACCCGGTAAACGCCGCCTGTATAGTCGAGGCTGCCGCCCAAAAGGTCCGGTGCCCGCTCCCAGTCAGTCGAGGGGTCTGTGAAATCATCCTGATATAGAACCGAGCCAGAAGGATATGGGAACCAGCTTGCAGGATGAATTGAAGCCTGGCAGGCGAGCAGCAGCAGGACGATCAGGCTGGCCAGTGTGAGCGTAGATCGCATAAGTTTTGCTGTTTGGTGGTTCTGAGGCGTATATTTTAGCACAGGGGGAATTTGGTATGGGCAAGTATGGGAAGGACAGGCCACCTGCAAAGGGATTGTCCGGAAATAAAAAGACGGAATCCTCGAAGGTTTCAGGGAAACAGCTGGTCGAGCAAGCGCCTGGCCTGATCCTCTGTCTGGGAGCCGGGGAGTGCCAGGGATTGGGCTTCTTTGAGCTGTTGATATGCGAGAGCTGACTTTCCTGCTTCCAGGTGCACTAAAGCCAGGTGGAGGTGAGCGGCCGCGTAAGCGGGGTCAGCCTCGATCGCCTGCAACAAGAAGACTTGAGCCTGTTCAATGTCTCCGAGGAGAAACTGGATCTGGCCCAGCACATCCAGAGAGGCAGGATCATCGGGATTCAGCGTCACAGCCTGGCTGGCAGCGGGCAGTCCGGTCTCCCGCAACTGGACCTGGTGCGCTATTGTGAATTCTGCCAGAGCACGCCAGTATTGCGGATCGCGAGGAGCCAGATCAATCGCCTTTTCGTAGAGGGTTTGAGCAGTCTCCAGGTCTCCGTTGAGGGCGTGGGTCCTGGCCATCTCGGCGTATAGCGCCGGATTGTTCGAGTCGATCGTCAGAGCGTTTTGCAGATAATCCAAGGCGAGCATGTATTGTGAGTTCCTCTGCCAGTAGAGCGCGAGGAAGGTGTTCGCAGCAAGCGAGTCTGAGTCAATTTTATAAGCTTTCTGGAGCTCCGGCAGGCCATTTTCTCCCAGGTGCTGCCGGGCTTCGCCCAGATATGCCCAGGCCTCGGCATAATCGGGTCGCAGTTCAACTGCCCTCTCCAAGGCTTCTGCTGCCAATTCCCACTCCTGAATATACCCGAGAGCACGACCAGCAGAGAGGAGACTGTAGCTGAGGTCTTCGACCCGCCGAGCGGCGCTGATCTCACGCTGCAGGATGGAAACATCCTCAGCCAGTCCTGGATCCAGGTCCCGGGCCATGCTCAGATAGGCAAGTGAAGACTGGGGAGACACCGCTGCAAGCGCCAGTCCCAGCCGATAGGCGAGCTGCGCATCTCCCGGGCGCAGCTCGAGGAGCGCGATCCGGTGTTCGATCTCGTGCTCCAGGTCTCCAAGCTGGTGGTAAGCATTGACGAGGTGGGCGTGGATATCCGGCGAGGAGCCGCCGGTCGAAAGAGCCAGCTCCCAGTACCGCACTGCATTTTCTATATCTCCCGACCGGGCATATGCATCACCAAGGGCGGATTGCCCTTCAGGGGATAGCTGACCAAGCGCCTCTGCACGCTGGAGCAGGTCGATCGCGTGGTCTGGCTGGCCAGCTGCCAGGGCCTGCATCCCGGCGAGCTCCCACAGGTCTCCCTGCCAGGGCCTGAAGGCCGCCAACCGGGTGAGGGCAGTCACAGCTCGGAGCGCATCACCCGTGGCCAGCGCCTGCTGTGATTCGATTAACCCGATATTGAGCCCGTGAGGGAGAGACATCAGCCCAACCAGCGACAGCAGCATCAAGGTGAGCAGAGCTCGGGCGATCTGACGAACGGAGGTACCAAGAATCACGAGAAAATTATAGCCCACGCGCTCAAAATCATGACATATATCAGTTGATAAGTATGAGACGAATGGCTATAATGGGACGGAATTTCAATTTCCTGGAGCGCTATGGATTTCAATTTAACTGAAGAGCACCGCATGGTGGTCAACATGGTGCGCAGCTTTGCTGAAAAAGAAGTCGCGCCCGTGATTAAACAGTACGATCGGGCACAGGAGATGGCACCGTTCATCCTGCCGCGCATGGCAGAGCTGGGTATCCTGGGGATCTGTTTTCCGGTGCGGTATGGAGGACAGGGGATGGACTACATCGCCCTGGGACTGGCCTGCGAAGAGCTCGAAGCTGTGGACAGCACTCTACGGGTCGTTATGTCAGTGCACGTCGGACTGAACAGCATGGGAATCTTGCAGTGGGGAACAGAAGAACAGAAACAGCGCTTCCTGGTCCCTCAGGCAAGCGGCGAGAAAATCGCCTGCTTCGGGTTGACCGAACCAGGCGCGGGTTCGGATGTGGCGGGCATTGCCTCGACGGCGCGCCGGGTTGGGAGCGCATACATTATAAACGGTGAGAAAATGTGGATCTCACTGGCAACGAAAGCACATCATGCCCTCGTGTTCGCGCGGACAAACCCGGATGCGCCGGATCCACACGACGGTTTATCCGCCTTCCTCGTCGAGCTGGACCGACCAGGGATCCAGCGCGGTGACATTCACGGAAAGCTCGGTGTGCGAGCGGGATCGACCGGCTGGATCTCGTTCCAGGACGTTGAGGTCCCGGAAGAGAACCGGCTTGGCGAAGAGGGAGAAGGGTTTAAGATCGCCATGTCCTGCCTGGATAACGGGCGGTATACCGTGGCAGCCGGAGCGACTGGTTTGATCCGCGCCAGCCTGAATGCCAGCGTCCGCTATGCCCAGGAGCGCAAGGCTTTCGGCAGGGAGATTGGGAAATTCCAGCTGATTCAGCAGAAGATCGCCCGGATGGTGCAATCCTACGAGGCGGCCCGGCTTTTATATCTGCGCGCAGGATGGATGAAGAATCAAGGACTGCGCAACACCCGCGAGACTTCCCTCGTCAAGTGGTTCGCCACAGATGCCTCCTTTGAAGCGGCGGCCGAAGCGATCCAGGTGCACGGTGCATATGGTTACAGCGATGAATATGATGTAGAAAGGTATCTCCGGAATGCCAAAGGAGCGATCATCTACGAAGGTACCAGTGAGATCCACCAGCTGATCCAGGCAGGATACGTCCTGGGCTACCGGGACGACCCGCCACTGCGCTGTGAGCTGCCGGCATACAATCGCGAGGCGTGGCAGAACTAGAAGCGTCCTGCCATCTGCCGGGACGAGAGATTGGGTGAGGATGCCAGGAGATATTCAGATAAGGTAGCAAGTACGTTGCTGGGGTGTATCCTGAAGAGAATGGAATCGTTCAACTAACCACAATATTCCTATCAAGGATGACAGGAGGTTGCTTTGAACATCGTTGTATGCGTAAAACAAGTGCCCGATTCCGCCGCCAGGGTGGTGGTGGAAGACGGGCGGGTCACCTGGGGGGATGCACCCCTGGTGATCAATCCCTGGGACGAGTACGCCGTAGAATCGGCCCTGCAGCAGCAGGAAGCGCACGGCGGCAACGTCACTGCCATCACCGTCGGGGGCGAGAACGCGAAGGAAGCCCTGAAGCATGCCCTGGCGATGGGATGCGGGAACGCGATCCTGATCTCGGACCCGGCCCTCGCCAACGCAGACAGCCTGCTCACCGCGCGGGTGCTGGCTGCCGCCATAAAAAAGGTTGGACAGGTTGACCTGGCTTTCTTCGGCCGGCAGGCGATCGATGGCGACGTCGGCGTAACAGCTGCCCAGACGGCCCGTCTGCTCGGTTGGCCGGCGCTCACCCTGGTATCCGTGATCTCCGAGGTCGATCCGAACACAGGAAAAGTGAAAGTTGAGCGATCGATCGAGGAGGGTCGGCAGGTGGTGGAGGGGAAGATGCCAGCCGTCATCAGCGTGGTGAAGGACATTGGTGAACCACGCTACCCCTCCTTCATGGGTATCCGCAGAGCGTCACGGGCTGAAATCCCGGTATGGTCGTTAGCTGACCTGGGACTGGAGGCCTCCGCGCCGTTCGTCACCTGGCCTCAAATCTTTAACCCTCCCAAGCGGGAGATCCAGACCGAGTTGATCAATGGAGAGAGCGCGCAGGAGGTCGCTGCGCGGCTGGCTGAAAAAATCCTGGCAGAGAAGGTGCTGTGATGGCTGATAAAGTTTGGGTTTACATCGATCAATTCAAAGGAGAGCCCATTGCTGCCTCCTGGGAGACGCTGACAGCTGCCAGGAAACTGACCGCCAGCCTCGGTGGAGGTGTGACTGCCATCGTCGCTGGCTCTGGCATCAAGAGAGTCGCCGAACAGGCTGTCCAGTTTGGGGCTGACGAGGTCTTCTTAACTGATGATGCAAGCCTGATGGACTATCGTGCCGAGCCCTACGCAAGCCTGGTCAGCAGTCTGGCGAAAGAGTATGAGCCGGAAGTGATCCTTTTCCCAACCACAACGCGTGGAAGGGAGCTGGCCGCCATGATCGCGGTCGACCTCAACACCGGCGTGCTGCCTGATGTGACGGAGATGGAGCTCCAGGGAGATCGGGTCGTGGTTACCCGGCCGGTCTATGCCGGTAAAATCCTATCCAGGGCTGTGTGCAGCACAAACCCGCAGCTGATCACGATCCGCGTGCGGGCGTTCCCCGCACCACAGCCGGACCCATCCCGAACAGGGAAGATCACGCCCGTCCCGCCAGCACTCGCGGAAGAGGCTATCCCGACCAGGGTTGCCGGCTATACTGAACGAAGTGGTGGAGTCAATCTGAATGACGCGGCAGTCATCGTATCGGGGGGTCGGGGTGTATCGAACAATCCCTCCCTGAGCCCACCTGGCGGGATGGATGAAAAACAGGCTGAGATCTGGCGCGCTCAACAGGGGTTCAAGCTGGTTGGCGAGCTGGCAAAAGTCCTGGGCGCAGCAGTCGGGGCGAGCCGGGCAGCCGTCGATGCCGGATACATCCCCTACGAACACCAGGTAGGACAGACGGGGAAAGTCGTCTCCCCCGACCTGTATATCGCCTGCGGCATCTCCGGCGCCATCCAGCACCAGGCTGGCATGCGGACCAGCAAAGTGATCGTGGCGATCAATAAGGATCCGGAAGCGCCGATCTTCAAAATGGCTCGCTTTGGCGTCGTCGGAGATCTGTTCGAGATCCTGCCGCCTCTCACCGAGGAGATGCGCAAGCGCCTGGACAAATAAGGAGCCCGACAATCGACTTGACAGAGCAGGTGAGAAGTGATAAATTTCTCGCCGAATTGTCGCAGCCCGTCAGCGGATCGGAGAAGGAGCTCCCCTTCAACGTGGCATTTAGCTGGCAGGCGCAGGATATATTTGCACAGACGGAGTTGAAAAGGTATGGCTGAACGTTATATCGGGACCGTGAAATGGTTCAACGCTGCAAAAGGCTATGGCTTCATCGGTAGAGAGGATGGGGAGGACGTGTTCGTTCACTTCTCCGCCATCCAGGCAGACGGCTACCGCCGCCTGGAGAAGGACCAGAAGGTGGAGTTCTCTATCGAAGATGGTCCCAAGGGATTGCAGGCTGCCAATGTGGTCGCACTGTCATGAGTGAGAAGCGCATAACCAAAGAGCCGCCGCAAGGCGGCTCTTTTTTCGAGAATTCGATTTGATCGCTGCTCGGACAAAACCTGCCCAGAATAAGTTGGATGCCCGCTCGTTGAGGCGGGCGTTACGCTATCTCAGCCGGTATAAGACCCAGGCTGTGTTCCCGTACCTGTTCCTTGTTGTCGCGACGCTGGCGCAGTTGATGGTGCCGCGGATGATCGGGAACATCATCGATTCGGTCACGGAAGGGGCCATAGCAAACCAGCTCGTCCCGCGCCTGGCAGTTGTTCCACCCGGCATCCTCGAGCAAATCCTGGCTCAGCTGGCCTTGACACGGGAGGAGCTTCTCTACACGTACCAGCACGCTCAGTCGATCCTGATCGGCGCAGGACTGGCTATCCTTGCCTTCGCGGTGATACGTGGGGTGTTCGCGTTCCTCCAGACTTTCACTGCGGAGCGAAATTCACAGAGCGTGGCCTTCGACTTGCGGAACGATCTTTTCGCCAAAATTCAAAGTCTCTCGTTTTCTTACCATGACCGGACTCAGACCGGACAGCTTATGGTCCGGGCTACCGATGATGTGGAAAAAGTACGCCTGTTCATCGGGCAGGGCCTGTTGCTGGCCGTCGGCGCGCTGATATTGCTGGTTGGAACATTGACGATCCTTCTGACGACCAATTTCCGCCTGACGCTGGTCGCGCTGCCGATCCTGCCGGTCGCGCTCATCCTGTTTATGATTTTTGGCGCGATCAGCGTACCTTTATTTTCGAAAGTGCAGGCCCGCCTGGATGCCTTGAACACCATCCTCCAAGAGAACCTGGCAGGGATCAGGGTCGTCAAGGCGTTCACCAGAGAAAAGAGCGAACAGGCCAAGTTCCAGCAGGCGGCTGGTGAGCTGATGGAACAGCAAATCACAGTCTCCCGCGTCTTCAGCTTCCTCTTCCCACTGGTCATCTTCGTAGGAACTGTGGGTCAGGCGCTGATCCTGTATTTCGGTGGTCGCCAGATCCTCGGGAACACGCTGACCCTGGGTGAGTGGCAGGAATTCAGCATTTACCTGGTGTATTTGTTCCTCCCCATGGCGCAGCTGGGGATGATTATCACGCAGATGTCCCAGGCTTCCGCCTCAGCCTCGCGCATCTTTGAGATCCTCGACGCACAGAGCGACGTCAAAGATAAATCCGGGGCGTACCCTTTACCACCAGTGCAGGGGCATGTCAGATTTGCGGGGGTCTCGTTCCGTTATTTCGGGAGCGAGGAGCCTGTCTTGAAACAGGTCGATTTCGAAGCCCTGCCTGGGCAGACGGTCGCCCTGCTTGGTTCGACAGGTTCTGGCAAATCGACCATCATCAACCTGCTTCCTCGGTTCTACGATCCCAGCGAAGGTCGCATCTTCATCGATGGGCATGATCTGCGGGAGGTAACCCTCGAATCACTCCGCTCCCAAATTGGCATAGTGCTCCAGGAAACGACCCTCTTTGCCGGGACCATCCGTGAAAACATCGCGTTCGGACGTCCGGATGCTCCCCTGGAGGACGTAGAAGCGGCAGCGAGAGCTGCAGCGGCTCACGAGTTCATCACCTCGTTTCCTGAAGGATACGATACCCTGGTTGGAGAACGCGGCGCGACTCTGAGCGGGGGACAGAAGCAGAGGATTGCAATCGCCAGGGCATTGCTCCTGGATCCCCGGATCTTAATCCTGGATGACTCGACCAGCAATGTCGATCTGGCGACTGAAGCGATGATCCAGATAGCTCTCGATGAGCTAATGAAAGGCCGAACGAGCTTCGTCATAGCCCAGCGGATCAGCACGGTCATGAAGGCGGATTTGATCCTGGTCCTCGATAAGGGATCGATCGTGGCGCGCGGCAGCCACTCCGATCTGCTCGAAACGAGTGAAATCTACGCCGATATATACAATTCGCAGCTGCTTGATGACGTGGAAGCGGCGGCAAGGCCGCGGCGGATCACTGCACCGCAGGTCGGAGGCTGAACATGTTCGGCGGCACCGAAGGTTTGAGAAGGATTATGAGCCAGGACTCCCTGAAGCCTCGCAGGCTTGGGGACACTCTGGTGCGGCTCGGCAGGTACTTTCGTCCTTACTGGCCTCTGTTGATATTGATCGCTCTGCTTATCGTGCTCTCCACGTGGGCTCAGGTGAAGGCACCAGAGCTGATCGGGCAGGCTGTTGACTGCTACCTTGCTCCTGGCACGGGTTTTTCTGGCTCTGATTTGCTCGGGAATGCAGAAAGCAGGACTGCGCAGGGAAACTGCTCGTATGTGACTTCCCCTGTGGACCTGACGCTGGAAGGACGGCTCGCTGGTCTGGGGGGAATCATTCTCAGAATAATCGGTCTCTATGCGGCGACCTCGATATTGACCGGGCTCTCATTTTATTTGATGAGCTGGGCCGGGCAGCACGTGCTCCGTCAATTGCGAGTCAGGATCTTCGAGCACTTGCACAGCCTGTCCCTCGGATTTTACTCTGATCAGGAAGTGGGGGACCTGATGAGCCGAATCACCAACGACACCGACACCATTCAGCAGGCTTTCAGCTTCGCGTTGATCAATGTCCTCAGCGGTGGGCTCCTACTCGTGTGGATCGCCTACAGCATGATCGCAAAGAATTTCACGTACGCGATGCTCAGCCTGTCGGTCGTCCCCCTGATGATCGGCGCCACATTGTGGTTCTCCTCCCAGGCGCGTAAAGCCTTCCGGCGGACCAGGCAGGAAATGGGTAGCGTCAACGCAGAACTCCAGGAGACCATAGCAGCTGTCAGGGAAGTCCAGGCGTTCAGCCGGGAACAGGAGAACATCGATAATTTCATGGTGACGAATGCGGCGAACAGGGACGCCAACATCCGGGCGGTATCGTATACTAGCGCACTCGCACCGACCCTGGAAGCCTTTGGTTACCTGGCGATGGCGATCGTGGCAGTCATTGGGGGTCTGGCATTGCTGAGAGAGCAGGCTCTGTTCGGCGCGACAGTCTCGTTGGGATTGATCGTCACTTTCATCAACTATGTCCAACGATTCAACCAGCCTATTCAGCAGATATCTGTCCTATGGACGAACATCCAGTACGCAATCGCGGGCGGTGAACGCATTTTCGGCCTCCTCGATGTGGAGCCTGGCATCCAGGATGTTGCGGATGCGATAGAGATGCCAAGTATCGTAGGGAGGGTCGAATTCCAAAACGTCCAGGCCGCTTACAAGGAGGATGAGCGCGTTTTAAACGGGGTGAGTTTTGTCGCTGAACCTGGAGAAACGATCGCGATCGTGGGGCCAACTGGAGCTGGGAAGACGACCATGATCAACCTGATCCCCCGCTTCTACGATGTGAGTGGGGGCGCTGTCCTCATCGATGGCCTGGACGTCCGCTACGTACGAGCGGAGTCCCTTAGAGCGCAGATTGGCATCGTCCTCCAGGATACCTTCTTGTTCAGCACGACCGTGATGGAGAACATCCGATTTGGACGTCCTGACGCCAGCGACGAGGAGGTGATCGCCGCGGCTCAACTGGCACACGCGGACACTTTCATCAGCCGCCTGCCAGAGGGGTATCAGACCAAATTGGGAGAACGGGGGAGTGGATTGAGCCAGGGGCAGAGGCAGCTGTTAGCGATCGCGAGAGCTGCCCTCTCAGACCCGCGCATCCTCATCCTGGACGAAGCCACATCCAGCGTGGACACGCGGACCGAACGGCTGATCCAGGAAGCGCTCGAAAACCTGCTCGAAGGGCGGACCAGCTTTGTCATTGCCCACCGTCTCTCGACCATCCGCAACGCTGACCAGGTCCTGGTGCTGGATAAAGGTCGGATCGTAGAACGGGGAAAGCATGACGAGCTCCTGGCGAGGAAAGGATTTTACTACGAGCTATACATGAGCCAGTTCAGGGAAGCGGCGCCGGCAGGTCCAACGGGTCCCGATGGGCGTGTTTCGGTTAAAGACGCTGTGGTAGATCCATAACCTGCTGGCTCCCAGGCCTCCCTCATCAGCCTGGATTGTAACCTGCCAGACCCAACCCCGTCCTCTGGATGGCGAAGAGCGCCCTGGCAAGGGTGGGTTTCTCAACCAGCACCCGGTATTGGAAGAGCTTCAGGAGAGTCCGCAGATACTTCCTATGGGAGAGAGGGCTTTCCTTTGGAGAGATTCGAAGCAAAGTAATAC